>CANITX010000039.1 GCA_947470575.1 Rhodospirillales bacterium | reverse complement strand
CGGATAGGGTACGTCTTCGAGCTTCGGCGCGCGCAGGAAGGTGCCGGTCATTTTGTTGTGATCGACCTGAACGTAGTCGGGTACATCGCGCTCCGAGGAGTCCGAAGCTTCCAGCACCACGGCCATTTGCCGCGACTTCTCCTTGACCTCGATCATGTCGCCATCGCTGACCAGGTAAGAAGGGATATTCACCCGCTTGCCGTTGACCTTGATATGGCCATGGTTGACGAACTGACGGGCGGCAAAAACGGTTGGCACGAACTTCATGCGATAGACCACCGCATCGAGCCGACGCTCCAGGATGCCGACCAGATTTTCCGAGGTATCGCCCTTGCGGCGCACGGCCTCAGCGTAATAACGGCGGAACTGGCGTTCGGAAATATTGCCGTAATAGCCTTTCAGTTTCTGCTTGGCATTCAGCTGGGTGCCGAAGTCCGAGGTCTTGCGGCGGCGCTGGCCATGGATACCGGGGCGATAGTCTCGGACGTTAACCGGACTCTTCGGGCGGCCCCAAAGATTGACGCCCAAACGACGGTTGATCTTGTACTTAGACTGGATGCGCTTTGTCATGCGGCGCGGTCCTCTCCTTTGCGGGGTGTTATTCTATTCAGATGATTGTTGTCCCGGTAGGCCGGCATCGTTGGTAACGATGCGCGACGGGATGCAAGCATCCACGTTCCCGGGAATAAGGCGGCGCAGTATACGCAGCCGACCCGTCCTGTCAAACCCGCGCTGCCCGTGGTCAGGAAGCTTCCAGCTCGGTATCCCAGTAGAGGAAGTCACGCCAGCTTTCGTGCAGGTAGTTAGGCGGAAAGCCCCGGCCGTTTTCGCGCAATTGGTGGTTGGTCGGCCGATAGGGCCTGCGCTTCAGGAACACCCCGGCGTGTTGGGGCAGCCGGTTCCCTTTCAATAGGTTACAACTTTCGCAGGCAGTGACGACGTTTTCCCAAGTGGTGGTACCGCCACGCGATCGCGGTACCACATGGTCGAAGGTCAGCAATTCCGACGGCAGCGAGATGCCACAGTATTGGCATGAGAATCTGTCACGCAGGAAAACATTGAACCGGGTAAAAGCCGGGCTGCGGCCGAGCAGTACATATTCCTTCAGCGAAATGACGCTGGGTAGACGCATCTGCCAGCTTGGCGAATGGATAACCCGTTCGTATTCCGAAACGACATTGACTCGGTCGAGGAACACAGCCTTCACCGCTTCCTGCCACGACCACAACGACAGCGGGAAGTAACTGAGCGGCCGAAAATCGGCGTTCAGCGCCAATGCTGGAAACCGCTCAAGCCCCATCATGCTGGCAACGGTCGTCATGTTACGGACCTGCCTAATTGGAAACGGTTGGAAAGAGAATACAATATGTTGCGATGCTGTCCAATTCAGCAGCAAGCGGAACGCCGCGATATGCGAAGACACCCGGCCCAGCGAAAACCTGGATTCGTTAGAAAAGGCCGCTAACATCAACAGGTTGAATGGCGGCAATGACGCGGAGTCCCACGGCGTCAATTTTGGTCACAGAAAATTCATTGAATTCAATGGATTGGCTCGCGAGGTACCCCTTGCGTTGATACACTCCTCCACAGCAGCCATACACAGCGGCGATGCCATGTAGGACGACGGGATGCGCATTCTTTTTTATGTCTTTGTCATCATGCCCGCACTGCTCGTTCTCGCAATTGGCGGCATGATTGCTCTGTCCCTGCAATCCGAACCCCTGGTCGCCACCACGCCACGCTTGGATTCGCGCAGTGCCGACGAAGCCTGGCGCGTGTTGCGCCGAATCGTGGTGACCGCTGCTAAGGCTACGGACGATGTAACGCTCAGCGTCACCAAGGCCGAACTTGACGGCCTATTGGCGCTGGCCTCACGCGGCATTCCATTCCTAAGTGCGCGGGCCGAGTTAGGAAACGGCGGCGCCATGGTGCATGCAACGGTGGCGTTGCCACAGAATCCATTTGGTGCGTATCTCAACCTGAAGGCCGGTTTGCAGGAATCTCGTCACGGCCTGATCCTCGCCCCGGTTAGCGCAGGTCGCCTCCAACTCCCTGGAGTCGCGGTCGATTCCTTGGCTCGGTTTAGCCTCGATCTATTTCTCGGCAACGGCAGCGGTAGCACCGTGCTTGACGCCGTCGAGCGGGTCAGCGTCGATACCCGCCAAGTTGCCATCTATCTCAACCATGATCCACGTATGGTAGCCCGGCTTAAGAGCTGGGACGAACGGCTGGCCGAGGTTCGCGATCGGGTACAGCCGCTGGGCGAACCCGCGACGGTGCGCCTCTATATCACCCGGCTGCTCGATGTATCGCGCCAAACAGGTAGCGGCCGCAGTCAATTGGCGGCGCTTCTTTCAGCTGCGTTCACCCTGGCCCGCGAGCGATCCGCCGCAAGCGATCCAACACTTGAGAATCAGGCCGCCATCATTGCCTTGGCAGGCTTTTATGGCGAGGAAAGCATTCTTCGGCTGGTGGGACCGGTCGTCACCGATGAGATGCGCCCCCGAATTCCGCGCAGTCGGGCTGCCGTTGTCTCCGACCGCGAGGATCTACCGAAGCATTTCCTGATTTCGGCGGCCTTGCAGATCATCTCGACCAGCGGCATGTCCCATGCCGTCGGCGAACTCAAAGAACTCCTGGATACCGGTAAGGGCGGTACCGGCTTTAGCTTCGTCGACCTCGCCGCCGACCGCGCCGGTGTGCGTTTGGCCGAAGTGGCCCTGTCGCGTGACACCGCTCGCAAGCTGCAGGAGAGGTTGTCTTCGAATCCAGCCGAAGCAATGTTCTTTCCGCCGATCAGCGGACTACAGGAATGGATGCCGCTCGCAACCTTCGAACAACGATATGGCAGTGTCGACGACAACCGCTATAAAGCAGTCGTGCGCGAGATTGACGCCCGGATCAAAGCGCTGCCCGCTTACGCTGGCTGATTTGTCGTCGCAATGTCGGTAAGCGGAATGCCGAAGACTTCGGCCAGAAACAGCATGCCGAGCTTGACGCAGTCCTCATCGATGCCATGGCCCAGTCCCTGCCGCCGCACGGCACGAACGGGAACGCCTGCTTCCTCCAGTGCTTTGGCCGCCTGCGCCAGGGCTTGTACGGGCAGCACCTGGTCGGCGTCGCCATGGGTCAGCAGCACCGGCGGCTTCGAACGGATCTCCGCCGCCATCCGTTCCGGGCTGATCAGCATCCCGGAATATCCAAGTATGCCAGCCAGTTGCCGCTCGCGGCGCAATCCCACATGTAACGCCATCATGGTGCCCTGGGAAAAGCCGAGCAGCACCATATTTTCTTCGGCAAGGCCCGCCGCCGCCAGCGTCTCGTCGATGAAGCGATTGAGGATCGGAGCTGCCGCCAACACCCCGGTTGCTCGTGCTTCCATGCTGAAGTCCCGCAGCGAGAACCACTGGTGGCCGAAGGGCGCCATGTCGTAACGTTCGGGCGCGTTGGGCGATATGAACAACGCATCGGGTAGCACGCGCTGATAATACGGGGCCAATCCGATCAGGTCGTTACCATCGGCGCCGACGCCGTGCAGTAGGACAACAATCTGCTTAGGCCTCCCACCGCCCACCGGCGCAAGGCGCGGTCCATCGAGGCTTGGCTGCTGTGGCATGAAAGGCTCCGTCCGGTTTCGGCAGCTTAACGGGCAATATAACCTGATCCCATGGCCGAAATCAGGCACTGATGATGTAACCTGCATAACGAAATCATGTTGCTACGCCAAGCTAAGTCCGTAACCCGCTTCGCGCCGAGCCCAACCGGCCGGCTGCATCTCGGCCACGCCTATGCAGCGCTCTTCGCCGCAAGTGCGGCGCGCGAAGGCGGCGGCTGCTTTCTACTGCGTATCGAGGACATCGATCCCGGCCGCTGCCGTCCGGAATTCGAAGCGGCCATTTACGAGGACCTAGCCTGGCTAGGCCTGCAATGGGACATGCCGGTACGCAGGCAATCGGAACATATGGCCGAATATGCCGCGGCGCTCGACCGCCTTACCGCAAGGCAGTTGCTCTATCCTTGCTTCTGTACCCGCCGCGATATCCTGGATGAAGTGGCCCGTGCCGGCCACGCCCCGCACACACCCGACGGTATCGTGCTCTATCCCGGTACATGCCGCCGGCTAACCCCCAACGAACGCGAACAACGCAAAGCCGAAGGCCAACCCTTTTCCCTACGCCTCGACATGACGGCGGCTATCACCGAAACCGGCCCACTTACCTGGCACGACGCCTTGGCGGGCGACGTCACCGCGCAGCCGCAGCAGTTTGGCGACGTGGTGCTCGCCCGCAAGGAAATCCCAACCAGCTACCACTTGGCGGTGACGCTCGACGACCATCTGCAAGGGGTTACCTTGGTCACCCGAGGTGCAGATCTGTTCGCCGCCACCCATGTCCATCGGCTGCTGCAAGCCCTGCTCGGGCTCGACGTCCCGGCCTGGTACCATCACGGCCTGCTGCGCGATGAGACCGGCCGCCGGGTCGCCAAGCGCGATAATCCATTGACATTGCGCGACCTACGTCTGGCCGGCCGCACGCCTGCCGAGGTTCGCCAATTGGCCGGCATCGACAAACCTAGCGATGCAAGCCCCTGAGAATCTCGACGTAGTCGGGATGGTCGGGCGCGATCAGGCCATGACGGACCAAGAAGTCGATGACCACCAGGGCGCAGTTGAACTTGAAGCCGTCTGTGTCGCGCACCGTGGCGATCAGCCGCTCCATGTCCCACAGGTGAAAATCCTCGACCTCGCCGTCAGTATTGTCCGGGACGAAATCGGCCGGTAGTTCGAGGTCGTAGACGAACAGCACATCGTTGCGCAGGCCTTCCGGACGCTCGCCCCGGTACGAGAGGGCGCCTACCGGCACGGCGCGGTGAGCGAGCTCGGCGGGGATTGCCGCCTCCTCGGCGCATTCCTTGACGACGTTATCGGCCAGCGACAGGCCAGCCGGCTGTCCACCGGCCACGATCTGGTCCCACAGGCCAGGCCCTGTCGGCTTGCTCAGGCTGCGCCGGGCGACCCACATGCGCAGGCCGTTACCGCCTCTGACGATGCCGTTGATGTGAACACCGTAGGCTCGCACCCCGAACAGCGGCACCGCAGCGCGCTCCATGGTCATCAGCGGCGGCTCAGTAAAGGTGGCCGCCACCGGATAGGCTTCGTCACGCCAGCCATCGAAAAGACCCTGGGCATGCAGCTCCATCAACACCTCGGCCACGGCCTGCGTCCGTGCCGCAGGCGTCGTCAAGGTGCCAGCCACGCTCACGGCTTCGCTCGTTACGACAAAGACGTCGTGATAGTCCGCCAACCGCTTTGCAATGGAGGCGGCGACATGACCGACCGGCCTGCCGACGATCTGGAACGGCCGATAGCGTGAAAGATCGCCCCGGTTGCAAGCGATGATGCGGTCAAGAAAACTCATTGCCGCTCACGACAGCCACCGTCCATCGGAGAAATCTGCGATGATTATAAGACGGACGCCGGAGCTTAGGCCGCCTCCGTCTCCTTGCGGTCCTTACTGACCTTGACGTAGGCGATCGAACAATGCTCGGCGCAGTAAGGCTTGCCCGCAACTGCCGAACGACCGCAGAAGCGGAAGCCTTCCATGCCCGGATCGCCGATCGGCCAGGAACACATATCCGACGTCAAGGCCGACAAATTGATGACATTCGCCGGCATGGGCTCGTACACCACCTTCAGAACGATAGGCTGAGGCTGCGGTGCTGCTCCTGGCGTGTGAGCCGAACGAGGGGGCGGACTTGCCATCGGGCGCTGGCTCGCGGTTCCGCGGGAAATGGGGGCTCTGGCGATGGAAATCGGAGCTTCGCCGCGACTGGCACTACTGTGAATCGGGGAGCCGCGCTTCGGCAATCGCAACCGATGCACCTTACCAACCACTGAGTTCTTGGTAACGCCCAGCCGCCGGCCAATCTCGGCTGTCGAATGGCCTTCGTCCCAAAGGGCGATCAGGGCGTTGGTGCGTTCCGGCGTCCAGTCGTTATTCATGGCGGCTTCCCCTTGTTAGCCCGGTCGTTAAATCTCACCCACTTATTTTTATCTTACTAGATAGGCGTAAGGGGAGCAAGCATACCCGCAAAATATAGTGGTACACGCAAGATATTGAGGGTTGTGGAATGTACCCACTAGCGATTTAGCAGCCTCACCGGATTACCGCATTAAACTCACCCAGATGCCGCTAGGGGCTATATATTGGAACGAATGTGGTGATGTTGAGGCGGCCCGGTGCCAAACAAAGAAGCCCCCTCTCTGGATGCCTGGAAGATGATGGCGGCGCACGAGTTGGAAAGCCGCCCTGCCGACACGCTGATTTGGCAGACCCCCGAAGGCATCCCGGTCAAGGCGCTGTATACGGCCACCGACTTGGAAGGCCTTGAACATCTCGATAGCCTGCCCGGCATTGCACCCTACCTGCGCGGGCCGCACGCAACCATGTACGCCAACCGGCCATGGACCATCCGCCAATACGCCGGCTTTTCCACCGCCGAGGAGTCCAATGCCTTCTATCGGGCCAATCTAAAGGCGGGCCAGAAGGGTCTTAGCATTGCCTTCGACCTGGCCACCCACCGAGGCTACGATTCCGACCATCCACGCGTGGTCGGCGACGTTGGCAAGGCCGGTGTTGCCATCGATTCCGTTGAGGACATGAAGATTTTGTTCGACGGCATCCCACTCGACGACATGACGGTATCAATGACCATGAACGGCGCCGTGCTGCCAGTACTGGCCGGCTACATCGTCGCCGCCGAGGAACAGGGTGTGCCGCCCGAGAAGTTGGCCGGCACCATCCAAAACGACATCCTCAAGGAGTTCATGGTCCGCAATACTTACATCTACCCGCCCGCCCCCAGCATGCGCATCGTCGCCGACATCATCGAATTCACCGCCCGGCGCATGCCGCGATTCAATTCCATTTCAATCAGCGGCTATCACATGCAAGAGGCTGGGGCGACCTGCGTCCAAGAACTAGCCTTCACACTGGCCGATGGCCTCGAATACGTCCGCGCCGCCATCGCAAAGGGCCTTGCCGTCGACGCCTTCGCGCCACGCCTGAGCTTCTTTTTCTGTATCGGCATGAACTTTTTCATGGAGATCGCCAAACTGCGCGCCGCGCGCCTCTTGTGGTGCGAGCTAATGGCACCTTTCGCGCCGAAGGACCCACGCTCGTCGATGCTCCGCACCCATTGCCAAACGTCAGGTGTATCGCTGACCGAGAAGGACGCCTACAACAACGTGGTCCGCACCACCATTGAGGCCTTAGCTGCTGTGCTCGGTGGCACCCAGAGCCTGCACACCAATGCGCTCGACGAAGCCATCGGGCTGCCTACCCCTTTCTCGGCGCGCATCGCGCGCAACACCCAGCTGATCATCGCCGAGGAAACTGGCATTCCGCGCGTCATCGATCCGCTGGGCGGCGGCTATTACGTCGAAAACCTGACCGCTTCACTCGCCGCCGAGGCTCGCAAGCTGATCGCCGAGGTCGAGGCGATAGGTGGCATGACGCGAGCCGTCGAGATCGGCCTCCCCAAGCAGCGCATCGAGGAAGCCGCTGCGCGTCGACAAGCCCGTATCGACCGCGGCGAGGATGTCGTGGTCGGCGTCAACCGCTATCCAACGGCCGAGAACACCGACATCCCCGTTCTCGACGTCGACAACCGCGAAGTCCGCGCTAGCCAGGTGACGCGATTAGCCGCCGTCCGCCAGGCCCGCAATAGCGTCGCTTGGGAGCGGGCCATGGGCGAGTTGCACCGCGTCGCTCTCTCCGGCGGCGGCAACTTGCTGGAAGCCGCCATTGATGCCACCAGGGCGCGGGCTACGGTCGGCGAAATTTCGGATGCCTTAGCTGAAGTCTTCGGCCGCCATCAGGCCCAGGTCCAGGCAATTTCCGGCGTCTACGCCGGTGCCTATGGCAACGGCGGCGAGCTGCAACAAGTGCGCCGTGCCGTGGCCGACTTCGCCGAAACCGAAGGCCGCCGGCCGCGCATGCTCGTGGTCAAGATGGGCCAGGACGGTCACGACCGCGGTGCCCGGGTCATCGCTACCGCTTTCGCCGACCTCGGTTTCGACGTCGATATCGGGCCACTGTTCCAGACCCCCGAAGAAGTTGCCCGCCAGGCCATCGAGAACGACGTCCACATTGTCGGCGTCTCGACCCAGGCCGGCGGCCACAAGACCCTGATCCCGGTTTTAATCGAGGCGCTGCGCACCGCCGGCGCTGGCGATATCCAGGTAGTTGTCGGCGGCGTCGTTCCGCCCGCCGACCATGCCGGCCTCAAGTCCGACGGCGTCGCCGCCATTTTCGGCCCTGGCACGCACATTCCCAGCGCCGCTCTGGAAGTTTTGAGTCTGATCCGAAGAAAAAGGGCAGCGGCTTAGTCTTTCCGCCGCCCTCGCCCATTCAGCCGCGCGTGACGTTGCCACTACGCACGGGAATACCCGTTTGCTCGTTGCAGACCTTGGCCAGAGCAGCAACGCCAGCGCGTATTTCATCTTTGGTCGGCAGCGCGAAGCAGAGGCGCATGGATGACCGCCCGGCACCGGGATTGCACGCCCATTCCGGCCCAGCGTTGTAGGCGATGCCCGCGTCGCTGGCAGGCTTCAACAGCTTCGCGGTGTCGACCGCCTCGGGCAGCTTAATCCACAGAAAGATACCGCCCGCCGGTCGCCAAGTCTCGACTGCCGTGCCGAACTCCTTGTTCAGCGCGTCGATCATAGTGTCGAGCTTATCTTGCAGGACGGCGCCGAGCTTCTTCACATGGGATTCAAAATGGTCCTTAAAGTATTCGGCAATGAGCATCTGGTTGAGTGCGCCCGTGCCGCCGTCGGTCTTCAACGCCATCATGCGGCTGATGATCGACCAATCGGCAACGGCATAGCCGACACGTAGCGCCGGGGCCAACGATTTGGAAAACGATCCGATGTGGATCACCTGCTTGGAATCGAGCGCGTAGAAAGCCGGCGGTGCTTCGCCGGACCAGGTCAGGTCGGCATAGCATTCATCCTCGAAGATCGGCACGCCGTACTGGCGGGCCAACGACAGGATTTGCTGGCGACGCTCCAACGGCATGACGCTGCCCGTCGGGTTTTGAATGGTCGGAATGGTGTAGAGATACTTGAGCTGGATGCCGCGCTTCTTGTGGTCCTCCAGGATGGCAGCCAATGAGTCAGCGCGAATGCCATTTTCGTCGAGTGGCACACCGATCATCTTGGCGCCACTTTTCTGTACCCGGGTGATGGCCCCGCCGTAGGTAAATTCCTCGGCCAGCACGGTGTCGCCCGGATCGACGAACAGTCGGCTGACCATCTCGATTCCCTGCCCCGAGCCAGATAACACCAGGATATCGTCGGCGGTGCATTTGATGCCGCGATGGCGCCCGAGCTTATTGGCGATGAAGTCCCTGAGTCCGCGGAAACCCTGCGGCCCATGACCCATGTTATAAATGGCGAGCTTATCGCCTTCGCGGCGCACCACCTTGGCCGCGGCCTCGGCCAGCGCCTCGACTGGAATCTGGGTCGGATCGTTGTGGCCGCCGATGAAATTGTACTTTGGGAAGCCCGTGAAGCGCGGCGTCGGCGCTGGCAAACCCTTGGCCAGCAGCTTGGTCATGTCGAAGTCTTGAGTACTGACGGTCACGTTCCCTCTCCTCTATCGTTAGGCGGTACAATGGACCGCCGGCAGGCCTTTGGCCGGTACCATGCCTGGAATCCGAGGGCCCGTCACGGCCTGCCGCGCAAGAAAAATCGGCGGCACACGGTCGTGCGCCGCCGATTTAACCCCGCCGCTATACCGATGACCTACTTTTTCCAGGCCGCCACAGTGCGCACAAAGCGCTGACGCTGCCAGTTGCCGTCGCGACTGTGGGGCACGCGTTCCGGATCGGTCGGCGCCACCTTGGCAACGACGAAGCTGGTGCCGTTCGACTGACGCAACATACGGGCCGCGTCATCGAGTTCCGACTCCTTGGTAACCATGCGCGTCGCTTTGATGCCCGACCCTTCGGCGATCTTGACGAGGTCGACACCCCGCGCCGTATGGCTGGGCTGATAACCGGTCTCGCCGTAATACTCGTTATCGAGAACGACGATCGACAGGTTCGGCGGATTGAGCACGCCGATGGTCGCCAGCGTGCCCGAGTTCATAAGGAGCTCACCCTCGCCAGTGACGACGAAAACGCGCCGGGTCGGCTGGGCCAACGCCAAGCCGAGTCCCATCGCACAGGCCGCGCCCATCGCACCGCCCAACGCATAGCAATGCGCCACGTCGCCGCCGGCGGCTCCCATCGCGTCGTCCTTCGCCCCGGCGATACCGCCGATGATCAGGACGTCGTCGGTCTTACCGAGCAAACGGATCGTCGCTTGGCGGCGGTCCAAGTGACCGCTCGACTTCCGTTCCGATACGGGCGTCACGGTCTTGGTCTTCGGCGCAGCCTTAGCAGCGCTCTTGGTCGTTGTCTTAGCCATGATACCGTCCCCCCTATTACGTCGCCGGAGCAAAGACTTTGGCGCCAAGCAGCCGCTGGGTAAGCAGGACAGCCACCCGCATGCCCGATTGCCAGGTCATCGTCATGGCGGCGCGCAATACCTCCTCGACCTCTTCAGGCTTCTCGGCCCGCAGCACCTGGACACCCATCGCCTCGAGCACCTTCGTGACAGCCTGCCCCATGGCGTACTGCCAGGGATTACCCTCGCCGAACTCGCCGCGCATACTGACCAGGGTGAGGAACGGAAAGCGGCCGAATTCGGCCAGCGACAGCAGGTTGATGGTGTTGCCGACGCCACTGCTCTGCATCAATAGCACGGCCTTGGCGCCGCCGAGATGCGCGCCGCAGACCAACGCCACACCCTCTTCCTCCGTCGTCAACGCGACCGACTGGACATCGGGATCGGCAAGCGAGCGGGAGATGCAGACCGAATGGCCCGCATCAGGAACATAGGCGAACTGAGTAACGCCGCCTTCACGCAACAGCCGGTAGACGGTATTGGGCCAATCTTCTGCCGCTGAGGCCCGCTTTGCGGTGCGCGCAGGCGCGACCTTGGAGCCGGCGGGTTTCTTCGCCATAGGACGTCTCCCTTTATGGATGGGCTTTGGACGTTCGCTTTATCCCATCGCAAGCCGTCGCACGCAAGCGTTCGCACGCGGCTTTATGCGTAGGGTTCGTCCTGAAAATCCGGAAAGGGCCGATACCCTTAAAAAGCGCCGGCACCCTCGCGCCACGCGGCGGTTGTCTTGCAGGTGGCGCACACCCGCTCGCCTTTGTGGTGGGAAACGAAACCTTGCCCACACATCAGGCAGGGGCGCCGCTTTGGCTCGTGCATCTGATCAGACGCCGGCTTCTTCGTTTCTGAACTGCGCGAGGCCATCAGGCTGCTTCCCGCGCTAACCGGTCCGAAGCCCGGCGACTGAGCAACGTTTGACGACGGCGCACAAGGCCCGCAGCAAGCGACAGCAATTCGGCCGCTTCGGCAAGGCATTGTCCCGCCGGCACGGTGGCCTTGCACTCGGCGGAAGATACAAGCTCGCCAGCCGAGGCAGCAAGAAACTCAATCAAATCTGAAGACGTAGGCATCGTCGCTCTCGAAAGAAGATATAAAGGGCAGCCTTGCTACCACGCCGAATTTTGCATTGCAACATTTTTGTTGCGTCGCAAACATCCTGAACCATTTCTTTGAACTAGCATAGTTTGCCATACGATGGATTAGTCCGGTAGCGATATTGCCGTGATGCCAGTGTATGCGAACGGATATGGCGAGCACGGTCGCAACTGCGCAGCCGATCGAAACACCCATCTGTCAGCCACAGTGTTGCTGAAACCCGCATCGACCGGTGGAATAATTTCTTAACATTGCGTTAACTTGCTTGATCGGTTTGCAAGGAACGTAATATGGTTAGCGGAAGCGCGACTTTCCCTCATGAGACGGCGGTCCTATGTTGAGGCATTCGAACATCTGGCATGCCATCGACCGCTTGGCTCGAGAGCGGGGACTTTCTGCTTCGGGCTTAGCTCGCGTAGGTGGACTCGACCCGACCACATTCAACAAAAGCAAGCGCGTATCGCGGGACGGCAAACCCCGTTGGCCGAGCACGGAAAGCATCTCTAAGATTCTTGAAGCCACAGGAGCCAGCCTAAACGAATTTCTGTCCTACGCGGGCGAGGGCGGCGTGGGTAACAGTTACCGCAACCTGCCGCTTATCGGCAGCGATCAGCTTGCCGGTCGCGGCTATTTCGATGATTTCGGGCACCCCATTGGCGAAGGCTGGGATGCCATCCCCTTTCCCGACCTACACGATTCCCAGGCGTATGCCTTGGAAATCGCCGATGACAGCATGCTACCCTGTTATCGCGAGGGCGATATTTTGATTGTTTCGCCCAACGCCGGGCTGCGTCGGGGCGATCGCATTCTAGTGCGGCGCAAGGACGGCAGTTCACATGCCATGTCGCTGGTACGGCGTAGTGCCCGACGGATTGAACTTCAGCCCTTCACCGAAGGTGCCGCCGAGGTAGAGATGGCTGTCGAAGACGTCGATTGGATCGTTCGTATCGTTTGGAGCAGCCAGTAACACCACCCCGGACCTTTTAGTTAACTGACCGAAGCCCCCAGGATGTGGGGCGCGGGAGGAGATGTGGGGCACGGGGGTCAACCGTACTGACGAAGGCCATGATGGCCTCCATTGCATCCTCGCGATTGTTACGCCAATCCCGCCCGGAAGCTTGGCGCGGTTTAAGGTCGTGATCGCCGTCCGCCAGCCAATGCACCTGTACAGCGGATGCCATTTTATATCCGTCAACCTCTTCAGGTTTCCCGAAGGGATCGCGCGTCCCTTGCAGAATTAGCATCGGCGTACGCAATCCGGCGAGATGCTCGATACGGTTCGGCCCCGGATCGCGGCCAGGCGAATGAAAAGGGTAGCCCAAGCAAACGACCCCCTGTACTGGCTTGCCCGCCACCTCTAATTCCGCCGCGATCAGACTGGCCATTCGGCCGCCCATGGACTTACCGCCGATGAAGATCCGCTCGCAGTCCAGGGCAGCTATCGCGGCACGCCACGTTTCCAGCAGCACGGGTAGGCGGTCCGGGGGGCGCCGGCCACCGGATCGCCGCGCCGCCATATAGGGAAATTCGAAGCGGGCAGTGCGAAGTCCACGCGCCGCCAAGCCTTCGGCCATCCAATTCATGAAGGGACTATCCATCGGTGCGCCGGCACCATGGGCAAGAGCCAATATCGGTCCTGCCGCATCAGGCCCGGCAAACAGCAGCGGCGGTCTCCCGTTTGGCAGTTCGGACACCCGGTTCAGGCTGCCTTAGCCGCAGCGAACTTGGCAAAGAAATCATTGCCCTTGTCGTCGACCACGATGAAAGCAGGGAAATCCTCGACCTGGATCTTCCAGATCGCTTCCATACCGAGTTCAGGATACTCCAACACTTCGACATGCTTGATGCAGTCTTGAGCAAGGCGCGCCGCAGGACCGCCGATGGAGCCCAAATAGAAACCGCCGTGCTTGTGACAGGCGTCCGTCACCTGTCGCGAGCGGTTGCCTTTGGCCAGCATGACCATGCTGCCACCGGCGGCCTGGAACTGTTCGACATAGGAATCCATGCGGCCTGCGGTAGTCGGCCCGAAGGAGCCCGTGGCATAACCATCGGGAGTCTTCGCCGGACCCGCGTAATAGACGCAATAGTCCTTGAAATATTGCGGTAGGCTCTGACCAGCTTCCAACCGCTCCTTAAGCTTGGCATGCGCGATGTCGCGCCCGACGATCATTGGCCCGCTCAGCAACACACGTGTGGCAACGGGATAACGGGTAAGTGTCGCCAACGTCTCTGCCATCGGCCGCGAAAGGTCGATGCGCAACACCTCGCCACCTAGTTCCGTGTGCGTGACGTCGGGCATGAAGCGTGCCGGGTTGCGTTCCAGTTCCTCCAGGAACACACCCTCGGCCGTGATCTTGCCCAGCGCCTGGCGGTCCGCCGAACATGAAACACCAAGACCCACCGGGCACGACGCACCATGCCGCGGCAAGCGGATCACCCGCACGTCATGGCAGAAATACTTGCCACCGAACTGCGCCCCCATGCCCATCTCGCGCGACATGCGCAGCACCATTGCTTCCGCCTCCAAATCCCGGAAGGCCCGCCCGCTCCTGTCGCCGCTTGTCGGCAAGGCATCCAAATAATGGGTGCTGGCCAGCTTCAATGTCTTTAAGGTCATCTCCGCCGATAGACCGCCGATAACCAATGCTAGGTGATAAGGCGGACAGGCCGCTGTACCGATAGAGCGCAACTTCTCGTCGACGAAGCGCGTCAGGCTTTTCGGATTCAACAACGCTTTGGTCTCTTGGAATAAGTAGGTCTTATTGGCCGAGCCACCGCCTTTGGCAACGAACAGGAATTTGTAGGCATCGCCCGGCGTCGCCAAAATATCGACCTGGGCGGGCAGGTTCGATTCGGTATTGACCTCGTTGTAGAGGTCGAGCGCCGCCATCTGGCTGTAGCGCAAGTTGGTCTCCGCATAGGCGCGACGTATCCCTTCCGATAGGGCGCTTTCATCGTCGCCTTCGGTCCACACGTATTGCCCCTTCTTGCCCATGACGATAGCGGTGCCGGTATCCTGGCACATCGGCAGCACACCGCCAGCAGCGATGTTGGCATTCTTCAGAAGTTCGGTGGCGACGAAGCGGTCGTTGTCGGATGCCTCGCCATCATCGAGGATATTGCGCAACTGCTGCAGGTGAGCGGGCCGTAGTAGATGGCTGATGTCGCGCATCGCCTGATCGGCGAGCAGGGTCAGTGCCTGGGGCTTTACTTTCAGCACGGTCCGACCCTCGACCGTGATCGTGCTGACGAAGTCTCCCGTCAGCTTACGATACGGTGTCGTGTCCTGACCCAGCGGGAAAAGATCGTGATGCGACGGCTCGCTCATAGCTGTATTCCCTTGCCCCATTGTCGATCGATTGTGCGAAGAAATAGTCCGACTGGTGTCAGCGAACCAATCCATACCGGGATTAGAACGGTGTCCAGCACCGGTCCGGACTGGTTGCGTCGCCTATCGATATTGCAAGTGTTGAAACGAGCTTGCCACGCCCAACCTACCCAAGGCTTTCGGCTCGGACTCTTACTTCTTGCGAAAGGTGTCGAGTGCGATGACCTGGCCGCTCTTGACGTCACCCGCAGTTTCCCCGGCCTTTTCCTGACTGCCACCTCGAGCGATGCGAGCCGGCAGCGGTTCGTCCCCGGTGGTGAGTTGAGGAATTGTCTTACCTGCCGCCTTCGCACTTGTCGCTGGCGTCTCGATGCCGGCGGCCCCTGTGATGTCGCGACCCTTTGTTTCCGCGTCATCCATCTCTGGCGTAAAGGGCTTCAATTGCAAACCGAAATTGACCCCCGGATCGGCAAAAGCCGTGACCGCATGGAAGGGGATGCCCAGAGTGGTGCGAATACCACCGAAGCTAAGAGCAACTTCGAAGCCATCGTCATGAACGGCTAAATTCCAAAACTGGTTCTGCAGGATAATGGTCATCTCTTCCGGATACTGGGCACGTAACGCATCAGACAGAACGACACCGGGTGCCGTTGTCCGGAAGGTCAAATAGAAATGGTTGTTACCGGGAAGCCCGCTGCGCGCCACATGGGCAAGCGCCCGGCGGACGACCTGACGCAACGCTTGTTCGACCCACAGGTCGTATTGAAGTGGCGTCTCTCCCATGGTGCGGACGCAACCTCCCTTTTTTCGCCGCAAGCAGTCCGGCATATGCCGCCGGATCGAAGTGGGGGGCTTCTGTTGCCAGGTGCCCCCCGAACCCCGTAGTAGCCTTAAGCGGCTACTGCAAATGCCTGATTGTCGTTGGCATTTGTAAGTTTGGCCCGATAACGGCGGGTACCATACCGAGCAAAAACCGCACCTTTACCACGCGCGTCGATCCTGTTTCGCCCCCATAAAGGACAATGGTGGAGGCGCCGGGCACTGCCCCCGGGTCCGCAACGCTTATTCTGAACGGCGTTTATCGCCATAGCCGGCAAGCCGGCAAACAAAATATAGAGATTGCGGCGCATTTTGGGAAGGGGCCACAAGACCGATGAATGGGTTCGATCCCAACCGATGTCCGGGCTAGAGTGCCGATCTATCCGAATCGAGTCAGGGACAAACAGGGGTCTTTTTCGTGGCGATTTCGACGGACCAACAAGCGGAGATCGAAGCGGCGCGTCAGGAGCATCAGCAGACGCGGCGGGCAACCGTGCCGGCGCTCGAGGAAATCCTGTTTCAGCCGCTAACTGTACTCGATCACGGTTTCGTCAGGGTCATCGACTATATGGGCGACGACGACGCTATCGTCCAGGCCGCCCGCGTGTCCTATGGACGCGGCACCAAGCAGGCCCGCGACGATGCCGGCCTGATCCGATACCTCATGCGTCACCGCCACACGACGCCGTTCGAGATGTGCGAGATCAAGTATCACATCAAACTGCCGATCTTCGTCGCGCGTCAGTGGATCCGCCATCGTACCGCCAACGTCAACGAGTATTCGGCGCGCTATTCTATCCTCGACAAAGAATACTACATTCCCGCCGCCGAACATCTGGGCGCTCAGTCGACGGCTAACCGCCAGGGCCGCGCCGCCGTTGTCAGCGGCGAGGAAGCGGCCCGCGTACTGACGATCCTGCGCGAGGACTCCGAACGTTGCTACGCGCACTATCAGGAGATGCTGAACAGCGACGAGAGCGGCGCCATGCTAGACCCCAATCGCTCTGGCTTGGCGCGCGAATTGGCGCGGATGAACCTGACCTTGAATACCTACACCCAGTGGTATTGGAAAATAGACCTATACAATCTGCTGCACTTCCTGTCTCTGCGCGCCGATCCTCATGCCCAGTATGAAATTCGCGTTTATGCCGAAGCCATGCTGGAGACAGTGGCACGGTGGGTTCCCCTCGCCCATGGCGCATTCCGCGACTATCGCATGGGCGGTGTTCATCTGTCGTCCGGTGGATTGGCTATCGTCCGCCGCCTGCTGGCAGGCGAAGCTGTCATGCAGAGCGAAAGCGGACTCAGTCCTCGCGAATGGCGCGAATTGATGGCGGCATTGGGCCGCGACGCCTAGACGACGACGTTCATCCAGTTTGGTTGAACTGCACGATCAAAGCGTCGTCGCCAGGCTGGCTGGATATGCTATAGCCGATGTCCGACGCATTGGTGTTTTCCAATGTCACTTGGACATTGTTTGCAGCAAAGCGGACGATCGCGTTAGCGCCTGATTGCTGGATCGAAATCTCGGCCTCAGGTAATGCCTCGAAACGCAGGGTGTCGCCCAGTTGGAAATCTGCGACCCGGTCGGCGCCATCGCCGGCACGGAAGGTGAAGACGTCATTGCCGCCGCCGCCGCGCAACTGATCGTTATTGGCGCCGCCGGCGATGGTATCATCGCCGCGGCTGCCGATGATGATGTCGTTGCCGGTGCCGCCTTCGATTCGGGCGATATTGACGAGCGTCGTCGCCGAGAAGTCCAGGCTGTCGTTGCTGCCCGTACCGCGCACGGTGTTGACGCCGGCCCCGCCATCGATCAATTCGATGGAGTCGATCCCTCCGATGCCAATGGCATCATCGCCCGCGCCACCCAGGATGCGGTCGAACCCAGCATCGCCGAAAAAGGCATCGAAGCCGTCACCGCTGCCGTCGACCAAAAAGGTGTCGTTGCCGTCGCCACCATGCAGCCCATCGTTATTGGCGCCGCCAACAATGGTGTCGTCGCCGGCACTGCCGATGATGATGTCGTTGCCGGTGCCGCCTTCGATTCGGGCGATATTGACGAGCGTCGTCGCCGAGAAATCCAGGTTGTCGTTGCTGCCGGTACTGCGCACGATGTTGAAACCGGCCCCGCCATCGATCAGTTCGATCCCTCCGATGCCGATAGCGTCGTCACCCGCGCCACCCAGGATGCGGTCGAACCCGGCATCGCCGAAAAAGGCATCGAAGCCGTCGCCGCTGCCGTCGACCAAAAAGGTGTCGTCGCCGTCGCCGCCGTGTAGCGAATCGTTGTTGGCACCACCAACAATAGTGTCGTCGCCGGCACCCCCGTATATGGTGTCGTTGCCGGTTCCCCCAAAGATAGTGTCATTGCCGTCACCACCAACAAGGATATCGTTTCCACCTGTACCGGTAGTGGTGCCACCGCCCGTACCGCCGCCGGTACCACCACCCGTACCGCCGCCGGCACCACCACCCGTACCGCCGCCAGTGCCACCACCCGTACCGCCGCCGGTGCCGCCGCCTGTATCGCCGCCCGTACCACCCCCGGTACCACCACCTGTACCGCCGCCGGTACCACCACCCGTTCCGCCGCCGGTGCCGCCGCCAGTACCACCACCGGTACCTCCGCCGGTGCCGCCACCCGTACCGCCGCCGGTGCCGCCGCCAGTATCGCCGCCCGTACCGCCGCCGGTGCCGCCGCCAGTACCACCTCCGGCACCTCCGCCGGTGCCACCGCCCGTACCGCCGCCGGTACCGCCGCCCGTACCTCCGCCCGTACCGCCGCCAGTGCCACCGCCGGTACCGCCACCCGTACCTCCGCCGGTGCCCCCGCCAGTATCGCCGCCCGTACCTCCGCCGGTGCCGCCGCCGGTGCCGCCGCCGGTACCACCACCCGTACCTCCGCCCGTACCGCCCGCTGCGGCAACCAATGGCGCTTCATCGTGTGGAACATTCCCCGGCACATCTGGACCACCGCCAAAATTCCGATCTGGTAGCCCTACACTCGGCACGCTCCCGAGGGCTGTCCGCACACCGGTATATTCACCACCGACGACATTGATGGCCCCGTCGACCCCCAACTCCTCCGTACCGCCGGCAGCCGTTTGGAAATCGGCAACGTCCGCAAACTGGGATTGCAGGCCGTAATCGTTCTCGCGACCGTAAATCATCGGCAAATGAGAAAGGGAACCTTGAAATAGTACGGTCAATTCATGCTCTTCGAGCGGAACCGGCGACCCGAGAATACCGCCGGCAACACCGAGCCAGTGGTGGACGCTGTTGATGACGCCAGTGCCGAACGTAGTATGGACAGCCACTTCACCGACGAAACCGTCGAGTTCGCGCATCAAGAAAACGCGCAGCCCCTTGACCCTATCGAATAAAACGCCAGCCTGCGTGCCAACCAGCTCAACGTTGCCGTCGGGGGTGTGAACCGTCAGCGCACCAGGTTCGTGGCGTGCCGCTTCGCCGCTGACGATGGTGATTTCGCCGGTCAGGAGATGGACGTCCACTTTGACCGGTTCCTCTCCGGTACCCGCAATAACGGTATCCAGTAAGAACGCAGTATTGCCGCCCAGCCCAAGCTCTGTCCCATCGGCGAGCGCCACACCCACGCCACCGTCCGCTCCAGTCTCGATCCCGTCGCCAGGCAACAGGTTCATACCGACGCTTGCCACCAGGCGAGCACCATCGCGAAGAACGAAGACCGTTCCTTCGATGTTTTCGATATGACCGGTGGCGTTATTGCCGTTTCCGGGATGAGAGGTCGCGTTTACCGCGGCCATAGTTTCCTCCCCGCGGCCTGATTCCTTCATGGAATGCTCCAGCGCGGGGCCTCAACTTTGTGACGTCATGTTAACTTCATATCGAGGCCGAAATGAACTTAACATGAACATGGGTACATCATATGGCTATTACCAGTCCAACCATACGGCTTTTATCGCCCCATGAGCCCATCTTCATGGTCTTCGAAGATTATGGCTTCTATGTGTTAAGGTTGCCTTGATGCTTCTGTTTTGATTTTCCATTTATTTATCAGCATTTTAACGATGTTTAATGGAGCGGTCCGGGTCAATGAAAACTGTCGGCGGCTCCATTCACTGAACAATGATACGCGGCCCCTGCTGATGAGCATCGTTCAGGCGGGCCTCGACCTGAGCCCAGACCTTGCGGGCGATGGCCAGATAGGCCTGCGCATGCGCCCCTTCTGGCTGGGAGACGACGATCGGCCGGCCGCTATCCGAAGTCTCACGGATATCGATGTCGAGCGGTATTTCGCCAAGGAAAGGCACGTTCTGGCGATCAGCTTCATCCTTGGCCCCGCCGTGCCCGAAAATATTGTAGCGCTTGCCATTATCCGGACAAAGGAAGTAGCTCATGTTCTCGACGATGCCCAGCAGCGGCACCTCGACCTTACGGAACATGGCAAGTCCCTTGCGCGCATCCGCCAGCGCGATGTCCTGCGGCGTCGATACGATGACCGCACCAGCTAGCGGCACCCGCTGCGACATGGTCAATTGCGTGTCGCCGGTACCCGGCGGCATGTCGACCACCAAAACGTCCAGTTCTCCCCAGTTCACATCGCGCATCATCTGTTCCAGTGCTGACATCACCATCGGCCCACGCCAGACCACCGGTGTTTCTTCATCGACCAAAAAACCCATCGACATGCACTTGATACCGTAGTTTTCCATCGGCTGTAGCCGCCGCCCATCAGCCGAGGTCGGCTTTCCCTTTATCCCCATCAGGCGGGGGATCGATGGTCCATAGACGTCGGCATCCAGCAAGCCAACGCGCAAACCCAGCGCCTTCAGCGCCAAGGCCAGGTTGACCGCCGTCGTCGATTTACCGACCCCTCCTTTGCCCGAGGCAACCGCGATGATGGCGCGCACGCCTGGCAGCAGCGGCGGATGACCGCCAGAACCCTGCCGCGCGCTGCCTTGCTGCGATTCGCTGCGGGGCGGCGCGGCCTTTGCCGCCGGACGCTCTGCCGTTAAAGCGACATTCGCCGTCAATACGCCGTCCAACGCCCAGACCGCCTTTTCCGCGGCCTTGCGCAACGGCTCCAGCCGCGGTCCCCGCTCGGGCTCAACCTCAATGGCGAAGGCGACATGGCCGTCCTTGACCTGCAGACCGCTGACCATACCCAGGCTGACGATATCGCGCTCCTTGTCCGGATCGAACACCATGCGCAACGCCTGCAGGACGCGTTCCTTGTTGACCTCACTCATAACTTGAAACCCTCTCGGCCGCAGACGATATCCCCGAAGCGACGCTCAAGAACCCGAATATGCTGGGGGGAACGTTGCGCCCCCGGCAGAGCTGTCTTATAAGGCTTGGTCGGTCGGCGCAGAGCTTGCCGACACCTGAGGGAGCCCTACCACGGGCAAGAGCAGGGGGCCAGTCGCTTCCATCTTACTTTGGTTGTTGGCCGAGAATCCTCGCAGCAGTCGATAGCGTGTACAGGAAAGGATCGCCATGGCTTGGAACCCGCAAGGCGGCGGGCAGGGACCCTGGGGCCGAGGCCCCGCGGGCGGATCGCAGCCACCCGATCTCGAAGAAATTCTGAGAAAGGGCCAGGAACGGGTCAAGAAGCTTATGCCGGGTGGTTTGGGTAGCGGCACCGGGCTGCTAGTGGCCGTGGCGGTCGGCCTTATCCTTTGGATGGCCAGCGGGATATATAAGGTCGACCTCGGCGAGCAGGGCGTCGAATTGCTGTTCGGCAAGTTCGTGCAGACCACGCCACCCGGCCTGCATATTTTCTTTCCGGCCCCGATTGGCACGGTCCATACGCCGAACGTCGGAGCAACCAACAAAGTGGACATCGGCTTTCGCAGCGGAACGGATTCCGTGCGCGCCTCGGTAAATGCCGACGTCCCTGAAGAAAGCATGATCCTGACCAGCGATCAGAACATCGCCGACGTCGATTTCTCCGTCCAGTGGAAGATCGGCGATGCTGCGAGTTATCTCTTCAATATCCGCGATCCCCAAGGCACGGTAAAAAAGGCGGCAGAGGCCGCCATGCGCGAGGTCATTGGCCAAACCACCTTACAGGATGCACAGACCACCCGCCGCGAGCAGATCGGTATAAAGGCCCGCATGTTGCTCCAGAGCATTCTCGATTCTTACCAGTCTGGCATCTTGGTAACGGCGGTGCAGTTGCTCAAGGTCGACGCTCCCAAAGCGGTGATCGATGCCTTTAACGACGTCCAACGGGCGCGCCAGGATCAAGAACGCAAGCAGAATGAGGCCGAAGCCTACCGCAACACGGTGGTGCCGACAGCGCGTGGCGAAGCGGAGCAGATACTACAGCAGGCGTTGGCGGCCAAAGAGAAGGCCGTTAAAGACGCGGAAGGCGAGGCCGAGAGATTCCTCGCCCTC
The DNA here is from genome assembly GCA_947470575.1 of Rhodospirillales bacterium. Taxonomy (GTDB): domain Bacteria; phylum Pseudomonadota; class Alphaproteobacteria; order Rhodospirillales; family CAMCUA01; genus CAMCUA01. Next base: position 1,122 of record CANITX010000039.1, on the reverse strand, counting down.
TATAAGACCTTCCAGGCGGCCAAGGACGTGACCGTGCAGCGCCTCTATCTGGAAGCCATGGAGGATATCTTTAAAGGCGCCAACAAGGTCATCATCGACAGCGGTGAAAAAGGCAATTCCGGCGTCGTTCCCTACCTACCGTTACCTGAGATCCAGCGCCGCTCCAACAGCAACGTTCCCGGAGGGCCGGCCCGATGAAAACGCCACTTGCCCTTGGCGGCCTCGCCATCATCGTCCTGGGCCTCCTCGCCTTCGGCACGTTCTTTACCGTCGACCAGCGCTCTCAGGCGATTGTGATGTATTTCGGGAGACCTGAACGGGTCATCCAGGAACCTGGGCTGCATCCCAAATGGCCGCTGATCGAGAATGTCGTGTACTTCGACAAACGCATCCTCAACCTGGACCCACCCTCGGAAGAAGTTGTGTTGGCCGATCAGAAACGCATCAACGTCGATGCCTATGCCCGATATCGCATCGCCGATCCTCTAAAGTTTTATCAGTCCATGATAAACGAGGCCAACCTGCGCGACCGCTTCGGGCGAACGTTGAATTCCAGCGTGCGCAACGTTTTGGGGCAAAACGATCTTGCGGATCTGCTGTCGCCCAAGCGCACCGCGATCATCGCCAGTATTCAAGAGCAGGCGAAAGCTACCGCGACCGCCTTCGGCATCGAGGTCATCGACGTGCGGATCGGCCGCACGGAGTTGCCAGCAGATACCTCGGCGAGCGTTTACCAGCGCATGCGTTCGGAGCGCGAACAGGACGCCAACAAGCTGCGCGCCGAAGGCGACGAACTCAAACAGCGCATTACCGCTGATGCCGACCGCCAGCGCGTGGTCATCCTGGCCGAAGCACAGAAGCAAGCACAGATCGATATCGGCATCGGCGAGGCCGAGCGTAACCGCATCACAGCGGAAGCCTATGGCAAGGATCCGCAGTTCTTCGCCTTTCTCCGCTCGATGGCAGCCTATCGGCGTTCCCTAGGTGGTCCGGACACCACCATGGTGCTGTCGCCGAATAGCGACTTCTTCCGCTTTTTCGGCGACCTACATGGCGTCAGGCCAAAGGAGTAGGCTTGCAGCGTCCCGTTCCGTTTAGCCGGAAAGACCCATGACCGATTTT
>CANITX010000038.1 GCA_947470575.1 Rhodospirillales bacterium | reverse complement strand
CGGCATGCTCGGCTAGCGAGGGGGACGGAACCTGTCGGTGCTGACCGATCTCGTCGCGGAGGGCCACCCGGTCCAACTTCACCGGCCCTGGCCGCGCGCCGTCGTCGACGCCGCCGGGTGGAACGCCGCCATCATCCGGCTGGCCGAAGGCCAATGCACCCTGCTCGGACTTTGGGGAGAAACAGGCAGCGTCCATATGGCGCTGCTCGATGCGGCCAGCGCCGACATCGCCGTGGTCAGTTTCGGCTGTACCGACGGCAGCTATCCCGCGGTCAGCCGGCGCCATCCGCCGGCCCTGCGGCCCGAACGGGCCATCCGTGACCTTTGGGGACTGGATGCCATCGGCCTGCCGGACTCCCGGCCCTGGCTCGACCATGGCCGTTGGGGCGTTCATCGTCCGTTGGCCGGCAGCCCACCAGCGAAGGACTCGCCCGATCCCTATGACTTCCTGCCGGTTCAGGGCGAAAGCCTGCACCGGATTCCTGTCGGTCCCGTGCATGCCGGCATTATCGAGCCGGGGCACTTCCGCTTTACCGCCAACGGCGAGACCGTAGTCCGTTTGGAAGCGCGTTTGGGCTATGTGCACAAGGGCATCGAGGGTCTGATGGCCGGTGCCGACCTGACCCGCGCCGCGATGCTGGCCGGCCGCACGTCGGGCGATAGCACCGTGGCCTATGGGCTGGCTCTGGCGCGGGCCGCCGAAGCGGCGCGCGACGTCGATATTCCGCCACGTGCCCATTGGCTGCGCGCCCTGATGGGCGAGCTCGAACGCCTAGCCAACCACTTCGGCGATATCGGCGCCATCTGCAACGATGCGTCCTTTGCGCTCATGCATGCCCATTGCGGCGTGCTGCGCGAGCGTGTGCTGCGTACGGCGGACATCTGCTTCGGTCATCGGTTGATGCGCGACCGCATCGTGCCCGGCGGCGTTGCCATGGATATCAACGCGCAAGGTATCGAGGCCATCCGCGCCCTGCTGGGCGAGGCGAGGGACCGCTTCCCCGCCCTTATCAAGCTTTACGACCGAACGGCCTCGCTGCTCGACCGCACCGTTTCGACCGGCGTTCTTGTCCCGGAACTAGCCCGCCAGTACGGCGCCGGCGGCTATGTCGGGCGGGCATCGGGCCGAACTTTCGATGCCCGGCGGACGCCGGGGTACGCGCCCTATGACCAACTGGCCTTCGACGTGCCGCTGCGCCAGGAGGGCGACGTCAACGCCCGTATCTGGATTCGCATCTTAGAAGTCGAACAGAGCCTGGCGCTGATCGACCAGATTCTTGCGCGTCTGCCAGGGGGACCCACGCGGGTGGAACTGCCCGCCGGGCCGGGCGAAGGCATGGCCCTGGTCGAAAGCTTCCGCGGCGACGTGTTGGTCTGGCTGCGGCTGGGCGGCGACGGCAGGATCGAACGCTGTCACCTGCGCGATCCTTCCTGCTTCCAATGGCCGCTCTTGGAAGCAGTGATCGAAGGCAACATCGTCGCCGACTTCCCGCTTTGCAATAAATCGTTCAATTGTTCTTATTCCGGTCACGACCTTTAGGGGCCGATCCTCATGCGCAAACACCTGTTCGAGAGCCTGATCGGGCCAGCCCTTACCGAGGACGCGCCGGCAGCGTCCGATGCCGCACTGGCCGAACTGGCAACCGCGCTCGACCGGGCGGCAAGGCGGCGGTTAGGGCGCAGCTTGGCCATACGGCAGGTCGATGCCGGATCGTGCAACGGCTGCGAACTGGAGATCCACGCGCTGAACAACGCCTTCTACGACGTGGAGCGGTTCGGCATCCGTTTCGTCGCCTCGCCGCGACACGCCGACGTGCTGCTGGTCACCGGGCCGGTGACCAAGAACATGCGCGAAGCGTTGGAGCGGACCTACACCGCGACACCCGACCCCAAATGGGTGGTGGCGGTCGGCGATTGTGCATTCGACGGCGGCCTCTTCGCCGGCAGCTATGCCGTCTTGGGCGGCGTCGGACAGGCCGTCCCCGTCGACCTGCACATCCGCGGCTGTCCACCGTCGCCGACGGACCTTCTTCAAGGTCTGCTGGCGCTGCTCGAACGAGCCAGCGCCAGGACCTCGGGGTAACCCGGCAGCCTCAGCCGTCGAAGAAGGGTAGGCCGTCGTTGCGGAACCACATGCGGATCAGGTGCCGCTTTTCCTCGACCCGGTCGCCATCCTTGAAGGCTTCGCGATGGTGCAGACCTTCGCGGTTATTAAAGATCAGGAGTTGGCCGCGTCCGACCATGTACTTGGCAGCCAAGTCGCGCTGTTCGATCACCGCCATCACCGTATCCAGCGAGTCGCGCGTGAGGTTGTCCATCGGCTCGCCCGCTTTTCGATAGCCGGCCGGTATCTTGTTCATCGAAAAGCGACCCGAAAGACGGTGGCCGTCATAGCCGATTGCAGGCGCTCGAATGACGTCCGGCTCGCCCGAGGATTGGATGCCCTGGCGGTCGTGGTAGTAGGGTTGGAACAATCGCTCGAGTTGCGCCGGAGCGTCTTCAGCCATGGCATTACAAAGGGAATTGAGCGTGCAATACATGCTGAGCCCGCCCTCCTTGGCGCCATAAAGGGCCAGCAGGCTGGTATAATTCGGGATGCAGCGGTTACCACTATTGTCCGTATGGAAGGCCAACAGCTGGTCGTTATGCGCGCCGTTATCGCCGGCCGGATTATCGTTGCGAATCTCGCGGAAAACCATGCCGTCGGCGGTTTGCACCACCGGCTGAGAAAACAGACGGCCAAGCAGCCAATAAATGCTGCGCGCCTCTTCTTCCGACCAATCGTCCAGCGGCAAACGGTCGAGGATGGCGAAGCCGTGACCGTCGTCCACCATGCGTTTGGCCTTGCTCATCATGACTCGACTGGCGTCGAGGGAAAAGTAGGCGGGGTTGAGCATAAACATCGGCAGGTTCTGACGGCGCAGCTGCGCCACCACGGCGGCCAATTCCCGCTTCATGAGGTCGCCCACCGACACCGTCCAGTCGTTGGGCGACAGGGTCGAACGAGACCACACCTTCGCTCCCGCAAACGTACAATTCGGAGGACTACCCTTGGATCCCGACATCAGGTCGAGCACGGGCTGAGATGCGGTCATGAGCAGCGTTCCCTTCTTTCGGTTTTGCTTGGGCGACATACCGGCGACTTGAGATCCCCGGAACGGCCCCCATCCTGCTGGAATGAAAAATTTTGATCCCAGAGGCGACCGCATGGCTTTGATCCAGATCAACGGAAGGTTAGGGAATGTATGTCGATCGGTCCGGCGCACGGCATCCGCCACGCACCGCGAATCGCGCAACACCCGGGTTAGCGAATCGCCCTATCCGACGGCAATGCGCCGAAACCTTTCGTGCATCGCAACAATGGCCGGTCTCCGCCTACTCCGCCTAGGGACTCACGGCGGCAGTTGCGGAATACCCCAATTGCCTGTATTGGCAGGGGTCAGAATACCGCCCAAGCTACGGGCTCTTTTTTCTTCAGACCAGGAGCATCCGCGGGCATGCGTGCCCCTCCCATTCAACCAGGCGACCGATTCATCAAGTTGGACAACACCAACTTCGTTTGGGTTGCGGAATCCGTTCTCGAACGGCCCGATTTTCCGGTCCACGTGCGCTTGATTCGTGCCGACGACCGGCATCGGATGATCACGCTATCGGTGTCGGCGTTGCTCGACCGCAGGCTTTTTCGGCGTACCAGCAAGAGCTGAGCCTTCCCCTATCGATCTTCCAGGCTTTCCCAGGCCGACTGAAGGGCGTTTGGGCTACAATCTTTCCCATGTGGCATCGGACGATGAATATCGGCGCGCGGCGGGACCCGGCGTTAGACATCGGCACGGATAATGTCGCCGACGGCCTGTGTCGCGGCGTCTGCCGCCTGATGGCCAACTTGGGTTATGCGACATTGCCCGAATTCAAACTGACGTCGCGCCGCCGGGTAGACGTCATGGGACTTAGCGCCGGCGGTCATTTCCTGGCTGTCGAGATCAAGTCCTCGCTCGCCGACTTTCGCGCCGATGGCAAATGGCCGGAGTATCTGGCTTTCTGCGACAGATTTTATTTCGCCGTCAGCGAAGATTTCCCCCATGCCGTCCTGCCTGCCGAATGTGGCCTGATCGTCGCCGACGCTTGGCACGGGGCCATTCGCCGGGAATCGCCGCATACCCCCATGAACGGAAACCGGCGACGCCACCAAATTTTGCGCTTTGGCCGCACCGCTGCCTATCGTCTGCACGGCGCGATCGACCCGCCGGTCTGAGGGCAGCGTTCAGACACGCCAGAAAGGCCTGTTGGCGGCATGCACAAAATCAGCTTCGGTCGTGCCGAAGGACGGCAACGAACGATCAGCCGTACAAATGCAATTCCGGGCCATGCCGGCGCAGCCATTCGCGAGGGGCTTCCACCTGCTTCGTCAAGCGGGCGGCGGTCGCCCAAAAGGCCTTGCTGTGGTCGTGATGGCGCAGATGAGCCACTTCATGGGCAACCACGTAATCGAGAACCCAACGCGGGGCCAATATGAGCCGCCAACAAAACGACAGTCCGCCGCCGATCGAGCACGACCCCCAACGCGTGCGCGTGTCGCGGAGGGTAACGCGGGTTACCCGGCGGGCGATGACCTCCGCCTTGGCATGAGCGAGCGGCTCGATCTCGGCGCGCGCCGCAGCCCTAAGCCAGTCGGACAGCCGGCGCGCCAGATGTTCGGCCTCGCCACTGACCAAAAACTCGCCGCTTACACGGCGCACCGGCGCCCCCCGGCCGCCAACATGGCGGATGCGATGCTCTTGGCCCAAATAGGGAAGGATCGCGCCGTCGACGAACGGGCTGCGTTTTGGAAGGGCGCGCACGCGACTGCCGATCCAGTCGCGCTCGCGCTCCGCCATGTCAGTGCCTTCGGCCCAAGCAGCCCAGGGCGGCAGGGTGACGGTAACGCCGCCGGCTTGCGGGTCGAGCCTGAGGATCAAGCGGCGGGCGCGGGGATGGCGCACCATGCGCAGCGGCACAGCCCGCCCATCGATGTCGAGAGTCAAACAACGTTCCCGACGCGACGCCGGCCGGGAAGCGCTGCCCTTGGCCATCAGAGGGCGGGCATCTTGTAGCCGGTGGCGTCCATATCGGCGTAGAGCTGCTTCAGATTGACCTCGGAAGGAGCCGACAGCGGCGGGCGCGGCCGAAGCCACTGCTTGTTGCCGGTATGGCGGGCCACCAGGCCACGAATCGCCGGAATGCCGCCATGCTTGGCGACCACTTCGCGGACCTTGAGGGCGGTTGCATGCGGCGCTTCGGCAGCGGCGCTGTCGCGGTTGGCATAAATCTTCGCCAACACATCGGGCATCAGATTGCAGGCCGCCGTGATGCAGCCGACGCCACCGTCGCGCAGCAGCGGCAGGAAAGCCGGATCGGCGCCGGCGAAAACCTCGAAGCCCGGGTTTTTCTTGAGCGCGCCGACCATGTTTTCCACCACGCCGGAACTGTCCTTCATACCGGCCACCGTATGGCCGTAGCGCTGGCGCAGTCGGGCAATCAGATCATGACTGATCGGCACCGCCGACATCGCCGGAAAGTGATAAAAATAAAGGAACAGCCGGGGATCGTTGACGCGATCGATAATCGCCGAGTAAGCGTCGGCCAAGCCATCGTCGCCGACATTCTTGTAATAGAACGGCGGCAGGACGAGCACACCCTTGGCGCCGATGTCGAGCGCCGCTTTGGTCAGCGTCACCGAATCGGTGAAGGCGGCGCAGCCGGTGCCGGGCAGCAGCTTCGCCGCCGGGATGCCCTCCTTGACCAATCCTTCGACGATGGCGATGCGTTCGGCCACCGAGAACGAAGCGGCCTCGCCCGTGGTGCCGAGCACGCCTAGGCCGTCGCAACCATTGGCCAACAGCCATTTGCAATGGGCGGCGTGCAGCTTGATGTCGGGCGTGAAGTCGGCGTTGACCGGGGTCAGCGCGGCAGCGAAGACGCCCTTCAGGTTGGGCTGTGAACCGACCGGTTTGACTCGCGGGGCAACGGCAATGTCGTTCACGATGTAAGCTCCTGTCTGGAAAGGGACGACACGCCCGTCGACCCGCCGCGAATCATTTAGCCCATTTTACCAAATGGAGTTCGAGCGCGCCTGCCTTTTCCTCGGGCACCGCACGGCCCAGCACCGACATACGAGCGTCGTGCACCGTGTCGGGATCGCCGGAAACCAGGGGATGCCACCAGGGCAAGTCCTTGCCTTCGGCCAGCAGGCGATAGGCGCAGGTCGACGGCATCCAATTCAGCGTCTCGATATTGGCCGAGGTCAGCCCGACGCAATCGGGCACGATGCGGCTGCGTTTCGCATAATTGGTACACCGGCATGTCTTGAGGTCAAGCAGACGGCAGGCAACGTTTGTATAGGTGATCTCGCCGTCCTCATGCTCCAGCTTATGCAGGCAGCACTTGCCGCAGCCGTCGCAAAGGGATTCCCACTCCCGCTTCGTCATCTGATCGAGACGCTTTTCCTTCCAGAAAGGAACATCGCCCACGGTCACGACCTCCGGGGCCCAGCGCTATCGATCAGATGGAGGAAAGAACCCATAACCCGGCCCCGCACCCGCCCGGCCAAGCCAAGTTCCCGGCCGCGCGCATCCTGGCAACGGAACAGCGGCTGGCCCCGGCCTTCGTCGACCACGCTGGCGTAGTGGAAGACGTGGCCGCGATAGCCGGCGCCCGTCTGCCCCAACGGACCGTCAGCAGCCAGCGTCACATGCCGGTAGCCAAGATTCATGCGCCGCTTGGCAAATGAAGATTCAAGATCGAGCAGGCCGGCCATGGCATGGCATTCGCCGGCGCTGTCGATCAGGCCCCGGCCCATCACCATGTAGCCGCCGCACTCGCCGAGCACGGCCGCCCCCCGCTGCGCGGCGGCGCGCAGACCGTCGAGAAACCCGCGGTTGGCGGCAAGCCGGCCGGCGTGCAGTTCGGGATAGCCGCCGGGAAGGTAGACGGCATCCGCTGTCGGATTCGGTGCTTCGTCGGCAAGCGGCGAGAAGAAGGAGATTTCGGCTTCGCGGCGCCATCCATCGAGGATGGCGGGATAGGAAAAGGCGAAGGCATTGTCCCTGGCCACCGCAATGCGGCTGCCTATCGGCGGTATCGCCGACTCGGCCATAGGCGCCGGCTGGTCGGCGTCTCGCCAGGGGGCGGCCAGCTTGGTCATGGCACCAACGGCCACATGCTGGCTTATCATGGTGGCCGCATCGTTGAGAAAGCTGTCCAACCTTGGGTGTTCCCCCGCCTGGACCAGACCGAGATGCCGTTCAGGGACGATCAGGCGTTCGTCGCGAGGGATGCAGCCCAGCACTGGAATGTCAGGCAAGGCAGCCGTGCATGATTCGCGCAGGATAGCTGCGTGCGCCGCGCCGCCAACCCGATTGAAGATCACGCCGGCAACGGTCACATCGGCGCGATGGGTGGCGAAGCCGCGCAACACGGCAGCGGCGGACGCCGCCTGGGCGCGGGCGTTAACCACCAAGATGACGGGCCAACCGGTGGCAGCCGCCAGATCGGCCGTCGAACCCTCGCCCGAGAGGGCCCCGTCGAACAGACCCATCACGCCTTCGCAGACCACCAGGTCCGCATCGGCATTCAGCCTGCGGATGGTGGCCGCTACGGTGCCCGGCCGCATCGCCCAGGGATCGATATTGTAACAAGCGCCGCCACTGGCGGCGGCATGGAAGGCCGGGTCGATGTAATCGGGACCGACTTTGGCGGCGGCAACCCGACGACCCGTGTTACGCAGGTGGCGAAGCAATCCGAGCGTAACGACGGTTTTGCCGCTGCCCGATGCGGGCGCGGCAACGATCAGGCCTTTGGCTGTTCCGGCAGTGGACATGGCGGCCGTCACAGGATACCGCGCAGGCGCCGCGCCATTTCATCGGCATCGATCTGATGGCTTGCGAAATGCTGGTGGAACTTACCCTGAGGATCGACCAGGTAGACGATCGAGGAGTGGTCCATCAGGTAGACCTCGCCATCTCCCGCCTTGGGCTTGGCCTTGGCGTAGTAAACGCGATACGCCTTGGCCGCCGCCGCGATCTGCTCCGCCGTGCCGGTCAGCCCAACGACGCGCGGACCGAAGGCCGCGACATAGCTGGCCAGTTGTGCCGGCGTATCGCGTTCGGGATCGACGGTGATCAACACCGGGACCACCTTAGTCCCCGCTTCGCCCAGCAGGTCGAGGGCATCGACCATGGTCGTCAGCGACGTCGGACAGACATCGGGGCAATAGGTATAGCCGAAATAGATCAGCATCCATTTGCCACGAAAATCGGCATCGGTGACCGGCCTGCCGGTATGATCCATCAGCGTGAACGGCCCACCGATGGCCGGAGCCAGCGGAGCGCCCGTGGTTGCAGTCATCGAGTCGCTATTGCCGGTCGCCAGATAAACCCGGACCGCTAAACCGATGAAGGCGATAAAAACCACCGTCCACAGGGCGATGACCAAGCGGCGGACATTGGGTCGCATGCAGAAGTCCATCTTTGCGAAGCTGTCGTTCCGCCATATAGGTGAGAAACGACGGAATAGCCATCGCCATCGGCAAAACGCCGGCAACCATGGACGCCAGAACAATGGGCGCGGCAATCGCGGCGCGGTAGACTGCCGACATGACCAGTCGTAAGCCGGAGGGACCGTTACGCCGGGGGTGGACCACCGGCGCTTGCGCCACGGCGGCCGCCAAGGCCGCCTATACGGCGCTGCTGACCGGCGCCTTTCCGCAGCCGGTGGCGATCGCCCTGCCGCGCGGCGAGCGGCCGGCCTTCGCACTGTCGCGCATGGAACTGACGGCCGACAGCGCCACCGCCGGTATCGTCAAGGACGCCGGCGACGATCCCGACGTCACCCACGGCGCCGAGATCGTCGTTACCCTGCGCCGCGGGGCACCGGGGAGCGGCCTGCGTTTCCATGCCGGCGAGGGCGTAGGCACCGTCACGTTACCGGGCCTGCCACTGCCTGTCGGCGAACCGGCGATCAACCCGGCACCACGACAGATGATCGCCGAGGCCCTTGCCGAAGTCGCCGGCCGCCACGGCGGCGATAACGACGTGGAGGTCACCGTCGCCATCCCCGGCGGCGAGGCGCTAGCCTTGCGCACCAGCAACGGGCGCCTCGGCATCGTCGGCGGCCTTTCCGTGCTTGGCACCACCGGGGTGGTCATTCCCTATTCCTGCGCGTCGTGGATTCACAGCATCCAGCGCGGTGTCGACGTCGCCCGCGCCGCCGGCCTCACCCATCTCGCCGCCGCCACAGGGCGCACCTCGGAAGCGGCCGTGCAGCGGCTGACGGGTCTGCCCGACCTGGCATTGATCGACATGGGAGATTTCGCCGGCGGGCTACTCAAATATCTGCGCCGCCACCCGGTGGAAAAACTGACCGTTGCCGGCGGTTTCGCCAAAATAGCCAAGTTGGCCGAAGGCCACCTGGATCTGCATTCGGACCGGTCGTCGGTGGATATGAACACGCTGTCCGCTATCCTTACCGAACTGGGCGCCGATGCCGAGACGGCCAAAGCCGCCGAAAGGGCTAATACGGCGCTGGCCGTGCTGCGCCTGGCCGGCGAGCGGTCCGGCATGCTCGCCGACCGGATCGCCGCACGCGCGCGCGCCGTGGCGCTGGCGACGCTGGCGGGCGGTACGGAGGTTACCGTCGATATCTTCGACAGGGACGGCCGGAGGATCGGTCATGCCGGACCCTGACGGCCGTTCGCGCATCCTGATCCTCGGCGGTACCGCCGAGGCCCGACGGCTGGCCGATGCCGTCGTCGAACGGCACGGCGTCGCGGTCGATTTGATCACGGCACTGGCCGGGCGGCTGGAACGCCGGCCCACCCTCGGCGGTCGGATGCGCGTCGGCGGGTTCGGCGGCATCGACGGCCTTGCCGGTTACCTGGACGCCGAGAAAATCGACCTGCTGATCGACACCACCCATCCTTTCGCCAGCGTCATGTCCCGCCACGCCGAGGAAGCCGCCATACGGGCCGGTGTACCGCGCCTGATGCTCGTCCGCCCGGCCTGGCGCGCCGGAACCGGCGACGACTGGCGCGAGGTCGACGACCTAGCGGCGGCAGCGGCTTTGCTACCGAGCCTGGGACCCCGCACCTTCCTGACCACCGGCGTCGGCGGACTGACCGATTTTGCGGCAGTGGCCGGAGCTTGGTACCTGGTGCGGTTGATGGAGCCGGCGAGGGCGCCCCTGCCGCTGCCCCGCTACGAAACCGTGGTCGGCAAGCCGCCCTATGACCCGGCCGAGGAGCGACGGCTGATGGAGGTGCACCGCATTACGGCCATCGTCAGCAAAAACAGCGGTGGCGCGGCGACCGAGGCCAAGCTGACGGCGGCGCGCGAACTCGGCCTGCCGGTGATCCTGGTGCGCCGGCCGGCGACGCCCGGAGGCGCGTGTGTAGAAACCGTCAGCGAAGCGCTCGACTGGCTGACCCGCCGTCTCTAACTGTCGCGTGGCCTCAGCACATGATGATGGTCGGCGGCGTAGAGCCGGCTGTCGGCAAAGCCGGCTTCGCCGAAGACCCGGCCGACCAAGATCAGGGCGGTGCGCGTGATGCCGGCTTGTTTCACACGGGCACGAATGTCGGCCAAGGTGCCGCGGACGATCTTCTGGTCGGGCCAGGTCACGCGATAGGCGACGACCACCGGGCATTCGGCACCGTAGAACGGCTCCAGCTCGCGCACCACCTTGGCCAGATTGTTCACCGACAGGTGGATGGCCAGCGTGGCGCCGGAGGCGGCCAGCGTCGCCAGCTCTTCGCCCTTCGGCATGGCCGAAGCGCGCACGGCGGTGCGGGTCAACACCACCGTCTGGGCGATGCCGGGCAGCGTCAATTCCATCTTCAGCGCAGCGGCGGCAGCAGCGAAAGCGGGCACGCCGGGGACCACCTGGTAAGGGATGCCAAGAACATCGAGCCGGCGCATCTGTTCGGCGATGGCACCGTAGAGGGAGGGGTCGCCCGAATGCAGCCGGGCAACATCGTGGCCGGCGGCATTCGCCGCCTCCATCTCGGCGACGATCTGGTCAAGATGCAACGGCGCCGTATCGATCACCCGCGCTCCGGGGGATGCTTCGTCGAGGATAGCGCGCGGCACCAAGGAGCCGGCGTAGAGCACGACGGGGCAGCGCCGCACCAGCGCCTGACCGCGCACGGTGATGAGGTCGGGCGCACCGGGACCGGCGCCGATGAAGTGGACGGTCACGATTGTTCCCCCACATGATAGCCACGAGGGGTGTAGAGCCATTGGCGGTGGCCGCGGGTGGTCATGCGGCTCTGGCTGCTGCCGACCAGAACAAGGGTCAGCATGTCGGCATGCTCGGCGCGAAGGTCGGCCAGGCGAACGACGGTGACGGTCTCGGCCGCGCGCCCGAGGTTGCGGGCCAGCGCTACAGGCGTATCGGGCGGGCGATGGGCGAGCAGGATGTCGCGGGCGGCTTCCAGCTGATGGCGCCGGCGCTGCGATACGGGATTGTAGAAGGCGATGACGAAATCGCCTTCGGCGGCGGCCATAAGGCGGCGCTCGATAACCGGCCACGGAGTCAGCAGGTCGGACAACGAGATGGTGCAGAAATCGTGGCCGAGGGGGGCGCCCAAACGGGCAGCGGCGGCCTGCACGGCGGAGATGCCCGGCACGACCCAAATGTCGAGGCGGTTCCAGGCCGCGCGATCTTCCCGATCCAGCAGCTCGAAGACCAGGGTGGCGAGCGCGTAAATGCCGGCATCGCCGGAACAGACGAGGGCGACCGATTCACCCTCGGCCGCCAGGTCGAGGGCCAGGCGGGCGCGTTCCTCCTCGGCCGACAACGGCCGGTCGTGGCGCGTCTTGCCGGCGATAAGATCGCCGAGTAGATCGAGATAGAGACCGTAGCCGACGACGTGGGTGGCTCCCGTGAGCGCCGCGGTCGCCTCGGGGCTGCGCCAGGCCTCCGTGCCCGGCCCAATGCCGACGACGGCGAGTCGGCCACGCGACCGGCCGACCGTCGCCGGATCGATGCCGGCCGGCGCGATGGCGACGGCGCAGGTGGCGCGCGCGTCCTTCGTCTTAGCCACCAGCAGACGGCCGGCGGGACCGGCAGCGGCAAGTGCTGCGCCCTCTGCGACTCCATGGCAGCCGACCGCATTGAAAACGATCTCGGAAGGACTTGCGAGACGTGGCGTTTCCGCCTCCAACGCGGCAGCATCGAAAAAGCGCGCCGGTACACTCAGCCGCGCGGCCAGGGCGTGGACCGCGGCTTCGTCGGATTTGAGATCGAGGGAAACGACGCAGGCGACGGCCTCGAGGGCAAGGTCCGCTTCGGCGAAGGTGCGTTCGACCAGCGCCCACACGTCTTCGGCCGGAACGTCACGCTCGCAGCCGACACCGAGGGCAAGCACCGGCGGATGCAGGACGAGCGTGTCGTCCGACAACACCTCCCGATGATGGGTGAGTCGCACGGACGGTTGGGCATCAGCGACGAAGGGCGCGCCCGACTCGCGCAACCAGGCAGCGTCGCCCGATTCAACATTCAGCCCAACCGGCTTGCCGGCCAGCAGGACGGCGGTAACAACCTTCGCCGCTGCGGGATTGGCGACGCGCCAGCCGGGCGGCGGATCGTCCAGTGCCAGACCGTAACGCGCGTCGCCCGCCGTGGTGATCGCCGCGATCCCGCCGAGGGCCGCCGCCGCTGCCCGAGCGATGGCATTGGCGCCATGATGGCCGCCGAGTAGCGGGACTGCCACCGAGCCGTCCTCGGCAACAGCGATCACCGGCGGCTCGACCCACTTGTCGGCCAGCAGCGGCGCCACGGCGCGCAACAGGATACCGGCAGCGCAGATGCCGACGATGGGCGTGCCAGCGGCAAATAGGTTACGCAGGTGAGTCATGGTATCGGTGAAGACTTCATCGGCATCGGCAACGCGGCCGGCGAAGCCGTGCAAGCGGGAACCCGGCAGAACGGCCTTCAACGTCTGACCGACGCTTAGTCCGCCGGAACCGAGCACGACGATTGCCGTGCCTTGAGGCAGAACGACACTCATCCCGCCTCCGCCGGCACCAGGATCAGCGAGAAATAAGGCGCCGGGCCGTCGGCAACGCCGGCCAGCGGCAGCACCCGACCGCTGGCCATGGTGGCGCGTTCCACGTAGATCGCCGCAGCCTCCCGATTCAGCCGGCGCAGCACGCGGCGGACCTTGTCCAGATGGCGGCCGACCTTGATGACAACGGCGGATTCGGCTGCGGCCAGCCGGTCGGCAAGGACCGTTTCCTCCAGCGGCGCCGGAACGACGATAAGGGTACCGTTGCGCGAGGCGAGCGGCAGGCCCGCGGCAGCGGCCCCGGCGGTCAGCGACGAGACGCCGGGCACCACCTCGGTCGGAAACCGCGGCGCCAGACGCTCAAAGAGGTACATGAAGGAGCCGTAGAAAAAGGGATCGCCTTCGCAAAGCACGGCGACGTCGCGTCCCGCCGCCAGATGCGCGGCGATCTCGGCGGCATAGCGGTCGTAGACGTCGTGGGCCGGAAAACGGCCGGGTTGCATCGGCGTGCGGATAACGATCTCAACCCGGCCGGGCGGGACATGCGCAGCGGCGATGGCGCGGACCAGGCTATCGCCATCGTCGGGCGCCGGATAGGCGATGACGGGTGCAGTCTGGAGGATGCGCAATGCCTTCAACGTGATCAGCTCCGGATCTCCGGGGCCGACGCCGAGGCCGTACAAGCGGCCCGTCATGGCTTTGTGCCGGCGTACTGGAGAACCGGCATGGCGGGTCGCAGTACCGTCATCCTGCCGATGGCATCGGCATGCGACACGGCAATACGAATCAGCTCGCCGCCGTGTTCACGATGAAACGCGATGAGCCGCGCTTCGGCTTCGAGCGAAACGCTGTTGGCGACCAGACGACCGCCGGAAGGTAGCACTGTCCAACAGGCTTCGAGCACGCCGGGCGCCACCACGGCGCCGCCGACGAAAGCAGCGTCGGGCGGCGGCAGCCCGGCAAGCGCCGAGGGAACAACTCCGTCGATGACGGCGAGGCGGGGCACGCCGAACGTCAACGCGTTTCGGGCGATCATGGCGAGGCGGCCGGGATGGCGTTCGATGGCAACGGCCTGGGCGGTCGGCTCGGCACGCAGCCATTCGATGGCGACGGAACCGCAACCGGCACCGACATCCCACAGCATCTGTCCCGGCAATGGCATGAGCGCTGCGATGGTCGCGGCGCGGATTTCACGCTTGGTGAGCTGGCCGTCGTGTTCGTAAAGAGCATCGGCGAGACCCGGTACACGCGGCACAATGCGCGCGCCGGGCGCATGACAACATTCGACGGCGATGGTGTTGAGATCGGCGGCGCGGTCCTCCAACCAACTTGAGGCGGTGCCGTCGAAGCGGCGTTCGAGGTTCCCGCCCATGTGTTCGAACACGGTCATCGGGCTGGGGCCAAAGCCGCGTTCGCTCAAGTGGCGGGCAACCGCTGCGGGCGTGCCCCCGTCTTCGGACAGGATCAGCAGCCGGGCGCCGGGCCGTAGATGCAGGTCGAGCAGAGCAAGCGGCCGGCCGTGCAGGGTGAGGGTTTCGACTTCCGGCCGCAACCAGCGCAGCCGGGCGCAGGCCAGCGCGAAGGCACCGGGAGCCGGCACCACCGTCATCTCGTCGACGGCGAAGCGGCGGGCCAGCGCGGTGGCGATGCCGTAGTCGAAGGGGTCGCCGCTGGCGAGAACGCAGACCTGGGTACCGCGCAGGCTTTCGATGCGGCCGACCGCCTGACGCAGGTTGTCGCCCCAGGCCAGGCGCGGCCGACCGTCGGGCGGAATCATGGCGAGATGCCGGTCGCCACCGATCAAGGTGGCAGCAGCGGCGACCAGAGCGCGGGCGGCCGGGCTAAGAGCAGCCAAGCCGTCTTCGCCGATGCCGACAACGGAAAGCCAAGGGGTCATGCCGGTTCGCTCCCGAGCGCATTGACGGCAGCAGCGGCCAATGCGCTACCGCCGCGCCGGCCGCAGAGGGTGATGAAAGGGATATCCCCGGCCGCGTCGATCAGCGCCTGTTTCGATTCGGCGGCGCCGACGAAACCGACTGGAAAGCCCAGGATCGCGGCAGGCCGGGTTGCGCCTTCGGCCAGGATTTCGAGCAAGCGGAAAAGGGCGGTCGGCGCGTTGCCGATGGCGACCACGGCGCCTCCCAGCAACGGCCGCCACAAGTCGACGGCCGCTGCCGAACGGGTGTTGCCGATGTCGCGCGCCCGCGATGCCACCTCTGGCCGGTCCAGGGAGCAGATCACCTGTGTGCCGGCGGGCAGCCTTCGGCGGGTGATGCCGGCCGCGACCATACTGGCATCGACCAGCACCGGCGCACCGGCGGCAAGCGCCGCCCGGCCGGCTGCCGCCGCATCGCCACCGAAGGCGAGGTCGGCGACGATATCGGGCATGCCGCAGGCGTGGACCAGGCGAACGGCCATGTTGTGCAGACCGGCAGGCAGGCGCGCCAGATCCGTTTCAGCCCGTACCTGGGCGAACGAGCGGCGATAGATTTCCGCCGGATCGCGGATGTAGTCAGCCATGCTGCGTCTCCCGTCCCGCGGGTCAGCCAGCCTGCTTCTTATCGGCGCCATGGTCATGGTGGCGATGTTCGTGATGATCGTGATCATGGTCATGCCCGTGATCGTGCGCATGACCATGGCGGTGGTCGTGGCCATGGTCGTGGCCATGGTCGTGACCGTGGTCGTGACCGTGGTCGTGACCGTGGTCGTGACCGTGGTCGTGACCGTGGTCGTGACCGTGGTCGTGACCGTGGTCGTGACCGTGGTCGCCGCCGCCGATGCCGCGTACATGATGATGATGCCCGGCTTGCGGCGTGCCGACGGCGGCCTCGTGGCCGATGATCTGCTCGCGGTATTTGCAGAGCTGGCAGTTCATGGCATTGGCGCCCGCACCGGCCAGCGCTTCGTTCACCCGATCGGCGAAAGTATCGATCAGCAGCGGGTGGTCGTTGAGATAGCCCGCCTTGAGGAATTCGATCTCCGGATGTTGGGCGGCGGCGGCATCCGTCCAATCGTAGATGCGACGCACCAGGATGCCGGTGAAAAGAAAGTAGGGGAACACGACGATGCGCTTGAACCCCAGCCGCACGGCATGGGCCAGACCGGCATCGACCAGCGGATAGGCAACGCCGCTGAAGCTGATCTCGGCCCAGCCGAAGCCCATGCCTTCCCACAGCATACGGGCGACCTTGGCGACGTTGGAATTGGCATCGGGATCGTTGGTGCCGCGCCCGACGACCATCAGCAATGTATCTTTACGCTCGACCTTGCGCGCCGTTACCCGTTCGGCGGCTTCGATGCGTTCGGCCGCGGCGCGCAACAGGCGGGGATCGATGGCCAGATCGCGGGCCATGCGCACGTCGATGCCGGGATTGGCGGCGGCGAAATCGTTGACCTCGGACGGCACGTCGTTCTTCACATGGCCGGCGGCGAACAGCATGCCGGGCAGGCAGACGATTCCCGTGACGCCGCGTGCCTTCAGCTTTTCCAGGCCATCGCGGATAACCGGACGGGCGAATTCGAGAAAGCCGCTTTCCACGTCGAATTGCGGGAAACGCCCGCGCAAGTGGCCTGCGAGCGTATTGAATTCGGCGACGGCAGCCTGATCGCGGCTGCCGTGGCCGCAGATCATCACGGCTTGACGGTGGGTCATTCCTATCCTCTACGCTTGGGCCTTGCCTTCGAGCGTGGCTGCGCGGACGCAGCTTAATGAATGCCTGACGACGGCTGGTCATGGCCTCCGGCCAAAGGTCAGGCGGGCGGACTATAGGGGATCGAAGTGCGCCTGTCAGGCGCCTTGGCGAGGCCCGTTGGCGGCAGGCGGACGGGCACGCACGACGGGCTTCGCATCGACACGGGATTCGAGCGTCGCCGCTTCTTCGGCACGACCCATGCTGCGCAACAGGATGGCGTAGTTGCGCAAGCCGGTCACCAGGCTGGGGTGACCAAGCTGGTAGTTGCGTTCCTTGATCGCCACCGATCGGTTGAACATCGGCTCAGCCGCCTCGTAGTTACCCTGGTTCATGTAAAGCAGGGCGAGGTTGTTGAGGTCGGTGGCCACATCCACGTGGTGCACACCGAGCGCCGCTTCATCGATGGCCAGAGCGCGCCGGTAAAGCGGCTCGGCCGCAGCGTAGTCACCCTGTTCGTAATACATCAGGGCAAGATTGTTGAGCGCCGTCGCCACATCCGGATGATCGATGCCGAGACTCTTTTCCAGGATTTTACGGACCCGGTCGAAGGATGCGGTGGCACCGATGAAATCGCCGGCGCTGTAAGCGGCGGTGCCATGCTTGTTGAGGCATGAGACCAGACCATTGGCGGGCTTGTCGGGGAGCGTCTCGACCGCTTGGCGATAGCATTGGGCAGCATCAGCAAACTCGTCGAGGGCGACATGCAGATCGCCCATGAACTCCTGGGTTGCCGCCGACAAGCCAAATTGAGCGCGCGCCGCGTCGCGTACCACCCGCGCCGCTTCGCCATGACGGGTGGCAAGGGAATCGAGCAAAGATACCGTCTTTTCGAAATCGCCATTATCCAGGTACCGCCGGGCCTGTTCGACCAAGGGCACCATTTCGGCTCGATCGCCAGCAAGTTTCGCCATCGTCTGGCGAAAGCCATCGATCTGTTCGGCAAAGGTACGAACGCGACCGGTGATCTCTTCTTCCGGTACGCCACGCGTTTCGAGCATGCCGCGATAGACGCTGGTTGGCGAGCGCGGTTGCGGCACCACGGCCGGTACCTGCTCAACGGGTGGCGCAGGCGTCGCTGGAGACGGGGAAGCCGGGGTCCGCTGAGGCATCTTTGTCGGTCGGCTTAAGATGGCGCCGAGCACAAGGCCAATGAGAGCGGCAAGAATGACAGCGACTGTTATACGTCCCGACTCGTCGGCAAGGATGTCGATCACAACCTGACGAACCTGCGCCTCGGTGGCGATGTAGACCTCGCTGACAAAGGCGAACGTGTCATTTGCGATTTGCCGGACCAGCGCTTCGGACTGTTCCAGGATGGCTTCTATTGCTTCCATGA
The DNA here is from genome assembly GCA_947470575.1 of Rhodospirillales bacterium. GTDB lineage: Bacteria > Pseudomonadota > Alphaproteobacteria > Rhodospirillales > CAMCUA01 > CAMCUA01. The sequence goes on along the minus strand of CANITX010000038.1, from coordinate 5,298 downwards.
ATTCTAGCTAACCCCCTGTTCCCACAACGCTATACGACGATTTATGTTGGAATGCACGGCATTTCAGCCATTCCTCACAAGGCGGATCATCTGACCACGGCGTTGACGCCGACAGCCCCTTGGCCGCAGATTGCCGCCATGTTCCTTTTTGACCTGACGGGCGATACGCTCGATTTCGACCCGTTGGCATTGCTGTTGGCGGCCCTGCTCCTGGATGCGGCCATCGGCGAGGCTGGCCCGTTGTTTCGCTATATACCGCACCCGGTGGCGCTGATCGGCCGGCTGATCGCGTTCCTGGAGCGTAAGCTGAACCGAGAACAGCGCAGCCCGCTGGACCGCAGATGGCGCGGCGTGCTGACCGTGCTGATCGTAACCGGACTTTGCTTGGCCGTCGGTTGGGGGACTGCCTGGTCGAGCCATCTGCACATTGCCGGCCAGGTGGCCGAATTGATCCTGCTGACCTTGCTGATCGCCCAGCGCAGTCTGTTCGACCATGTCCGGGCGGTCGGCTTGGCCTTGCGCGACGATGGACTGATCGCCGGGCGGCGCGCCGTGGCGCATATCGTCGGGCGCGACCCCCATACGCTGGATCGCCATGCGGTCGCCCGGGCCGCTATCGAGTCGTGCGCCGAAAATTTCTCCGATGGCGTCGTCGCTCCGGTCTTCTGGTATGCCTTGTTCGGTCTGCCGGGCATCCTTGTCTACAAAGCCATCAACACCATGGACAGCATGATCGGTCACAAGTCGCCGCGTTACCACGCCTTCGGCATGGCGGCGGCCCGGCTTGACGACGCCATGAACCTGATCCCGGCGCGGCTGGCGGCGCTGTTGATCGTATTGGCGAGCCTGTTCCTGCCCGGCGGGCGGCCGGGAAGCGCCGTGGCCACTGTCTGGCGCGACGCGCGACGCCACCGTTCGCCCAACGCCGGCTGGCCCGAAGCGGCAATGGCCGGCGCCCTCGGCTTGGCCTTGGCCGGACCACGACACTACGCCGAAGGTTTGGTGATGGATGCGTGGATGGGCCGTGGCGATCCTCGGGCAATGCCCAAGGATATTCGTCGCAGTCTGTACATCCTGGTTGTGGCCTGCCTGATCAACGCCATGGCCATCGCCGCAACATTGGTGGCAAACCTCCACTTCGGCGGCTAGAACAGATCACGATCACACGGAATCATGTGATCGTGTGAATCTGCTCTAATTTTGATAAGATATGAGCATCTACCGATCACAGATGATCGGAAGATGCTCTAGGCGCCGGCGAGCAAGCGATCCAGGTCGAGATGGCGTTCCAAGTGCACGGCCAAGTCATCGAGCGTGCTTTCCACCTGTGCTTCGTAAGCCGTGTCGGCAAAGCGCCCGGCGCGAAGACGCGCCAGGAAGGCATGGCGAAAGCCATCGGCAGCGAACAGACCGTGGACATAGCAGCCCATCGTCCGACCGTCCGCCGAAACGGCACCCTCGGGGCGGCCATCCTCCAAGCGCAACCACGGACGACGGCGGCCGGGTCCGCCGGTTTCGCCAAGATGAATCTCGTAACCGTGCACCGCTGCGCCGGACAGTTCCTCGTGACCGACGACGCGTAGCAGCGTCTTATCGGCGGCCAGTACGGTTTCGACGTCGAGCAAGCCGAGCCCCAGCGCTTCTCCCGCCGGTCCTTCGACCCCGCCCGGATCGCCGACGCGGGTGCCCAGCATCTGGTAACCGCCACACAGACCGATCACCACCCCACCCCGCCGGCAATGGGCGGCAATATCGATGTCCCAACCCTGGCGGCGCAGAAAAGCAAGGTCGGCCAGAGTCGATTTCGACCCCGGCAGCAGCACGACATCGGCATCGCCGGGGATCGGATCGCCGGGCGCGATCATGCGCAGATCGACGTCGGGCTCGGCGGCAAGGGGATCGAGATCGTCGAAGTTGGCGATGCGCGACAACCGGGGCACAGCGATGACGATGCCGGTCTTAGCCGTCGTGGGCGGCGCCGAATCGAGCGCCAGCGCATCTTCCTTCGGCAGGCGGCGAGCGTCATCGAACCAGGGGACGACACCGAAGCAGGCCATGCCGGTACGCGCCTGGATGATGGCCGTCGCCGGGTCGAACAAACTGACGTCGCCGCGGAACTTGTTGACGATGTAGCCGCGGATCAGGGCCCGTTCGGCATCCTCGATCAACGCATGCGTGCCGACCAGACTGGCGAGGACGCCGCCGCGTTCGATGTCGCCGACCAAGACGACCGGCACCCCGGCGGCCAGCGCGAACCCCATGTTGGCGATGTCGCCTTGGCGCAAGTTGACCTCGGCCGGGCTGCCGGCACCTTCGACCAGCACCAGGTCCGCTTCGGCGCGCAGGCGGTGAAAACTTTCCAGGACGCGCGGCAGTAGCGACGGTTTGAGTGCGTGGTAAGCGCGGGCGTCGGCATGGGTTTCCACCCGGCCAAGAACCACCACCTGGGCGCCGACATCCGTGGCCGGCTTGAGCAGCACCGGGTTCATATCGACCGTCGGTTCGACACCGGCAGCGCGGGCCTGTAGCGCCTGGGCGCGACCGATCTCGCCACCGTCGGCTGTGACGGCGGCATTGTTCGACATATTCTGCGGCTTGAACGGCCGCACGGCAAGGCCGCGCCGCAGGTAGGCGCGGCAAAGGCCGGCAACGAGCAGCGACTTGCCGACATCGGACCCGGTGCCCTGCAGCATCAGGGCCCGGCCCGCCGCACGCGGGCGGTCAGCCGCCGGCAAGAGCGGCCTTCAGACCGGCAGCCTGGGGATTGCTGAAAGCCCGATCGAAGACAATGGCCTGCGGCGTCGCCCCTTCGCCGTAATAGCCGGAATTGAGATCGTTGCGCCGGGCCAACACGGCACCTTCGAGGCTGATGCCGCCATAAGCGCCAATGAAGGAATAGGTATAGACGATAACATCGGCGCCGAGATTGGCGGTGGTCGCGCCTTCGACGCCGACGCCGATGACCCCGACCGTCAGGCCGGCGTCGGCCCCGAATTTGCCTTGGTGTTCCAATACGGCGCGCACCGCCTTTTCGTTGCGCAGGATCATGATCATTTCGACGCCCTGAACACCGATCTGCAGGCCGACGCTGCCCGAGGCCAGGGTGTAGAAGGCCGGGTCGCTCCAGGTGCCGCCGCCCGTGCCGCGCGCCAACAATACGCCGTTGCCGCCTTCCGCCGCGCCGATGAACCCTGCCTTCACCACCGACGGCAAGACCACCACCCCCCGGGCATTGGCCAACTCCCGATCGAAGGAAAACCTGTCCAGGTCCTTGCTGGCTTTGAGCCGTTCCACGGTATGCTGCGCCTGAAGGACGGTCTCGCGGGCCGCCTCGGTGGTCGTACGGCCAATTTCAGCACAACCGGACAGCATCAAAATGGCGATGAACGCGACGAAGATTCGATGGGTCGTCATCGTAAGTCCCTCATGTGAGAGGAAGGTTCGCAGCGGCTATGATCAAACACCCGTTTTAACAAAAGTTGATCAGAATTCGATGCCGGCCTGTGCCTTCACACCGCTGCGGAAGGGATGCTTCACCTGAGTCATATCGGTGACCAGATCGGCGATGTCGATCAATTCGTCCTTGGCATTGCGCCCGGTGACAACGACGTGAAGGTCGCGCGGCTTGTTTCTCAAGGTCTCGATGACCTCATCGAGCGGCAGATAATCGTAGCGCAAAACGATGTTCAGTTCGTCGAGCAACACCAACTTGTAGGACGGATCGGCCATCATCGCCTTACCAGCTTCCCAGGCGCGTTGGGCGGCAGCAACGTCGCGTTCGCGATCCTGGGTTTCCCAGGTGAAGCCCTCGCCCATCGCCTTGACGGTGACCAAGTCGGGAAAGCGGCGCAGCACCTCGCGTTCTCCGGTCTCCCAAACACCTTTCACGAATTGGACGATGCCGACCCGAAAACCATGGCCGATGCAGCGCATGACAAGTCCCATGGCTGCCGTCGTTTTGCCCTTACCCTTGCCGGTATGGACGACGATCAAGCCGCGCTCTTCCGTCTTGGTGGCGAGGATCTTGTCGCGCGCCGCCTTCTTCTTTGCCATCTTTTCGGCATGGCGGCGGTTGAGGTCTTCGGCTTCGGGTTCCATGGCGGCGTGCCGTTCTGCGATTCGGGGATCGCCAACCATACGCCGCGACGCTCAGTTCAGCCAGCAGGCCCGATGGACCGTGCGCGCCCAGCCGCGCAGGCCACGTTCCTGCTCCCTGTCCTCGCCCGACAACCAGTCGCGCACCGGAACGGAAAAGCCAGTTTTCGGACGGCCGAGCACGGCGCGCGGCAACATACGGGCCGGCGTCTGCGCCATCGCCCGCTTGTCGGGGCCCGCAGGCATCCCGATCAGGGGAGCGAGCGCCCGGAACAGGGTAGCATCGACCAGCGGCGTACGGATTTCAAGCCCATGGGCCATGCCGGCCCAATCGGCGTCGCGTAACAATTGGTTGCGCATGTACCAGGACATTTCGAGCGCCGCGACCTTGCGCCGGGGAGCCGTGATGTCGCGGTGGCACATTTCCAAACGATCGGTGAGGTTGAGGGTCGCCAAACCGATGCGCGCCATATCGGCGTCCATGACCGAGGACAGCTCCCACGGCATGAAAAGTCCCCGGCGCAGCAGGTATGCTTCGCCGTAGCGGGTGCCGAGCTCAAAAATACCAGCCGCCTTGGGCGAAGCGACGCGGCCCAGCACGGGCGCCGCCATTGCGCGAAACAATCGCCCGGCAACAGAGATCCCGGGAATCCTGCCGAGCGTTTCGACCAGGCGCGGAACCTTTTGGAAGGTGTCGTAGCCGCAAAACATTTCGTCGCCGCCCAGCCCGGACAAAGCCACCTTCAACCCCGCCTGAGCAGCTGCCTTAGCGACGAAGTAAATATTAACGCCATCGATGGTCGGTTGGTCCATGGCGGCAAGCAACCGCTCGCGGTCTTCGCGGAAAGCCGCGCCGGTAACGCGCCGGGTGACGTGGTGGGTGCCGAGATCGGTCGCCACCATCTCGGCCAACGGCGCTTCGTCCTGTGGCAATCCGGTGAACTCGTCGAAGGCCAGCGTGATCGTATCGAGGCGGCGCGCATCGGTTATTTCGGCAGCCAACGCGGCAATGGTCGCCGAATCGAGTCCGGCGGAAAGAAAAATCCCGACCGGCACATCGGCAACCAGATGAGCGCGCACGCTGGCCAACAGGTGATCGCGTAGCATCCCTGTCGAAACCTGCCCTTCGCACCCGGCCAGCGTTTGCGCGACATCGAAGTAGGGTTGGGGGGCGCCGACACCCGATGCATCCGTCCACAAGGT
>CANITX010000037.1 GCA_947470575.1 Rhodospirillales bacterium | reverse complement strand
TAATCGCGCCGCGCCACCGCGATGCGGTTTTCGGTGCCTTCGAGCTGCGATTGCAGGGCGAGGAAATTCTGGTTGGACTTGAGGTCCGGGTATTTTTCGACAACCACGAGCAAACGGCCGAGCGCGCCGGACAATTGCGCCTGCGCGTCCTGAAACTTCTTGAAGGCTTCGGGATCGGTGACGGTGCTGGCGTCGACCTTGATCGAGGTGGCGCTGGCGCGCGCCGCCGTCACCGCTTCGAGCACGGTGCGCTCCTGCTGGGCGAAGCCTTTGACGGTTTCGACCAGATTGGGAATGAGGTCGGCGCGGCGCTGATACTGGTTCTGCACGTCCGACCATTTGGCCTTGGCCAGTTCCTCGTAGGTCGGGATGTTGTTGACGCCGCAGCCCGTCAGCCCCAGGACCAAGAATGGGACCAGTAGCAGGATACGCACCGCGGCGGAAAGGTTCAAAAGCCGGGCGACCATGACGTGCTTCTCCTTCGTGCTTGCAGGGACGCTAAGGGAACGCCGCGAATTCCCACGAGAAGTAGTTCCCCGGACCGCCCTCCGCAACCCAGAAGGGCCGGGAGACGGTGCGCGGGCGGGTCGGCGCGACTACTTCGCGGCGGCCGGCTCGGCGGCGAGCACGTTCCGCAAGGCCTCGATGAGAGCCCCGCGTCGATAGGGCTTGTTGAGAAGGTAAGCATCGGGATCCAGGCTGCGACCGCCGCGGCGTGAGGGTTCGGCATAACCGGAGGCGAACAGGACCTTGATGCCGGGACGGATCCGCTTCGCCTCTTCGGCCAATTCCGGACCGTTCATATCGGCGCCGAGAACGACGTCGCTGAACAACAGATCGATCTTGCCCTTATAGGTCGACAAAATGGTCATGGCTTCGGCACCGCGGGCGGCGGACAGAACGGAAAAGCCAAGGAAGGTAAACTGCTCAACGGCCAATTCGCGCACATCGTCCTGATCTTCCACGAGCAACACCGTTCCCGAGAACAACGCTTTCTCCTGCTTCTGTTCCCTGCCCTCGCCTACCGACGGCGGCGTGTCCGATTGCGGCAGGTAGAGCGTCACCGTGGTTCCCTGTTGCGGGGTGCTGTCGATGGTCACGCTTCCCCCGGATTGCTTGACGAAGCCATGCACCATGCTCAACCCGAGACCGCTGCCGCGGCTGGTGTCCTTGGTGGTGAAGAACGGCTCGAATGCCCGGGCCTGAACCTCGGCTGTCATGCCATGGCCGCTGTCGGTCACCGCGACGGCCACATAGCGGCCGACCGGAATATCGGGATGGCGTGCCGCAAACGCCTCGTCGACGATGGCATTGTAGGCGCGTACGACGATAATGCCGCCGTCGGGCATGGCGTCGCGGGCGTTGATCGACAGATTGAGAATGGCGGATTCCAATTGGGCGGGATCGATCAGGCAGGGGAGCAGATCCGGCGCGACATCCCATTCCCAGGCAATCGTTTCGCCCAAAGTCCGGGACATCATATCGCGCAGGCTGGGAAACAATTCGGCCAGTTGCGTCGGGACGGGGTGCAGGGTCTGACGCCGGCTAAAGGCCAGAAGTTGGCGCACCAGGTCGCTGCCGCGGCTTACCGCGCGTATCGCCGGCTGGAAATAACGCCGGCTCTTTTCGTTCAACCCGGCCGCGTCCATCAGCTCCAGATTGCCCAAAACAACCGCGAGCAGATTGTTGAAGTCGTGTGCAACGCCGCCCGTCATTTGCCCAATCGCCTCGATGCGCTGCGCCTGACGCAATTTCTCCTCGGCCTGTTTAGCCTCGGAGATGTCGGTGGCCACGCCGGCGACCCCGACGATTTTTCCCTGCGTGTCGCGCAAAGCGAACTTCGAGGTCTGGAAGGTATGGGAGACGCCTCCAAACTCAACGCTCTCCTCCGCAGATGTCGCCTCACCCGTCGCGATAATCTTTTCATTGACTGCTTGAAACCCGTCGGCGGCAGGCATGGGGAAAACGTCGTGAAGCGTTTTGCCCAATAATGCCTCTTTGGACTTCCCGTGGCATCGGGCCATACCGCTGTTCACCAGCGTGAAGCGGTGCTGCAGATCGAGGGCGAAGACGCTCGAAGGGGTGCTGTCGATGATGTTGTCGAGCAAATCCCGGTTTTCGCGGAGCTTTTCGTCGATCTGCTTGCGCTCGGTGATGTCGACCACCAGCCGGAAATGACCGAGCACCGAACCGTGTTCGTCGAAATGAGGGCTGCGGATGACATCGACCCAACGCATGACGCCGTCGGGGTAAAGGACGGAGTACTCCTCGCGGGTCAAATGGCCTTTCCGAGCCATTCCCCGGGACGGCACCTTAGGGTAGCGCCAGCCGGTCTCTTCGGATGTCTTGCCCAGCAGATTGGCGCTCGGCTGCGCATGCCAGATCTCCGTGGTGCGGTTCACGAACCGAATTCGTCGCTCGGTATCGATATAGGCGATGGAAACCGGAAGATTGTCGGCGAGGCTGCGCAGAAACGTACTGGCTTCCTCCGCCGCGTCCCTTGCCTTGGCGATAGCCAGGCGGGAAGTGCGCAGGCGCCGCACGGCGTGGAGAAGGCCCGCGGCCGTCAGCAGTATCAGAACCGTCGCCAGTGCCGCAAAAACCCGGTCCTGGAGGCCGCGTTGGCGAACACCGGCAAGCACTTCCGCCGTGGACTGACCCACCGAGACGTAAAGCGGATGGCCACGCACCGTGCGGTAGGCCACGAGCCGTTCGACGCCATCGGATACCGAGGGCGATATCACGACGCCATCGGCCTGCTTGAGAACCTGCTTGAACACCGCCCCCGATGAGACATTCAAACCGAGTCGGAGGGGGCCCCGTGCCAGCCGCGACCGAACGACCCCGTCCAGGCCGTTCAAGGAAACGAACCCGTATTGGCCAATATCGATTTCCTTATAGAAATCGGAAAAATAAAGCGGGTTCACGATCAAGGCGACGACCCCCTTGAGAGAACCGTCGGGATTGTTGGCGCGCCGGGTGAGCGGAATGGACCATTGCTTGACGATCCGCGCTTCGACAGGCTTGCCGATAAACAGGCGGCCGCTGTCTTCCTTGAAGTGAACGTTGATATGTTCGCGGTCGGCGAGGGAAACCGGCTGAAACGGACCCGACGTCAAAATGACCGTACCGGTTTCATCGGTGACCGACGCATTCGAGGAGATGGCGAGATCGGGACGAATTTCCGCCCAAAGGCCGGGGAGATCCAGACGACCTCCCTCTTCCTCGAACTGGTCCTTAAGCTCCAAAAGAATGCGGTCGAGTTCCGCCAGGGTCCTGGCCGTATGTTCCTCGAAGGCCCGGGCGAGATTGGTATTCTCGCGGGTCGCGGCGGCGATCTTGTCGGCAATCGCCCGGTCGATCAGCGCCTCGACCGAAAGCCACAGCGTCGCAATGAGCACAAACGATATGCCCAATATCCCGCCGGCAAGCAGGACTAGCGGCCGGTTGGCATTCTCGGTGCTGAGGGCGCGGCTCGGCATGGGAGGGTAAATCTACCGCACCTTGCCCTTGGCGGCACCTTATTCCGAAGTTCAGGGTTATCGGCCGGATTGCTTCGGACAGCACCGAAGCGTCTGTCCAAAGCAATGCGGCAGGATGCTGGCCGATTTAGGCATCAATCGCGGGATTGGTCGGCGGCGGTGCCGTCCAGTTCGCGAGCGGCTTCCAGCGTGGTCGTATCCTTGAGGTAACGGTTCAGATCCGGCCAAATGGTGACAGCAGCAGCGCCCAGGCGCCGGGCTAAACGATCCTCGTGGACATCGGCTTCGCGGACAGTACGATCCAAATCGCTCATGGCCTTTTCTTTCATGGCAGGGGTTACGGACAAAAACCCAACGCCATTATTTTCGGACGTCGCCGCACCTTTGGAATTGATCTCGATCAATCCGCCGCCAATTTCGGAAAAAGGCCCTTCCGCCGAGGCGCCGACGCCCCGGCGGCTGCCATACAGCTTACTTCGTCGGCATCTTGCAGGTAGTCTTGCCGAGGGTACCGAAATCGGCGACCACGTCGGCACCGGGGGCTACCGGGATCGGGCCGGTCACGGCGCCGGTGCTGATCCAGTCGCCGGCCTTCAGCGACATGTTGCGCGTCGCCAGCTTGTTGGCCAACCAGGCCAACGAGTTGAGCGGATGGTCGAGCACGTTGGCGCCGGTGTCTTCGGCGATCGTCTTGCCGTCGACGATGTGCTTGGCGCCATGCTTCGGCAGGTCGAACTTGCGCCAGTCGGCAATGCCCTTGCCGAAGACGAAGGCGAAGTTGCCGGCGAAGTCCATGGTCGAGCCGGGACGGCCGAGCGCCGGACGGGTCTTGAAGCGCAGGCCGGTGACCTCGACGGCCGGATGCAGCGTGGCGATGGCTTCGGCCGCCTTCTCACGGGTATAGGGCGCGCCGGAGGCCGGCAGGTCCTTGCCCAGCTTGACCGCGAATTCGCATTCGATGCCGCCGAGGCAGGATACCCCGTTGGCGAAGGCGTGCCCGGATTCGTGGATGAACTGCGTGAAGATCGGGCCGTAGGCGGGCTCGGTGACGCCGGCCTTTTCCTGCAGCGCCTTGTTGGTCAGCGCGACCTTCCAGCCGGCATGGGAGATCTTCGGGTTCTTCAACATGGCGAGCTGAACGAGCAACGCCTCGTCGGGGGTTGCCACCTTGCAGTCGGCGGGAATGTCGTCGAGGATTTCGTTCTTGAGATGGGCTTCGATCAGGACGGAAGCAGCCTTTACGGGGTCGAGCACGGTGTTTTTCCTATTCTCGTTTCCTGGAGTTTCATTTGCGGGCCGGCGTCGCCCGCTCGCGGCGGCAGCCTAACATCGATCGGGACGGGGCGCGCCCCCCTTCAGAGCCGTTCGACCCGGTTTTCCAGAACGCCGATGCCGGCGATCTCCTGGCGCACCACGTCGCCGTCCCTGAGGAATTTCGGCGGCTTGAAGCCGAGGCCGACGCCAGCCGGCGTGCCGGTGGCGATGACGTCGCCGGGCAAGAGCGTGATACCGTTCGACAGCGCCGCGATTATCGTCGGTACGTCGAAGATCAGCAGGCCGGTATTCGATTCCTGGCGCAGTTCGCCGTTGACCCAGCACTTAACGGAGGTATCGGCCAGGTCGAGGCCGTCGGTAGTCACCGCCCAGGGCCCCATCGGGCAGAAGGTGTCCTGCGACTTGCCGATCAGCCATTGGCTGTGCAGCCCTTGCAGGTCGCGCGCCGTGACGTCGTTGACGATGGTATAGCCCCAGACGTGGGCCATGGCGTCGGCCTTGGCGATGTTGCGGCCCGCCTTGCCGACGATGACAGCAAGCTCGACCTCGTAATCGACCGACGTCGAGACGGTCGGGTCGATGCGGATGGCCGCGCCGGGGCCGACCACCGACTCCGGCACTTTCGAGAAAATAATCGGCGCCTTCGGCACGGCGCCTTGCGCGGCGGAACTGTCGAAGCCGGAATTGGCGAATTCGTGGGCGTGATCGTAATAATTCTTGCCGACGCAGAAGATGTTGCGCCGCGGCCTGGGGATCGGCGCGCACAGGCTCACCTCGGCGAGCCGGATCGTCTGCGTGACCTTCGGCAAGGGGTTGCCGATCAACGCCGAGACGCCGGCCTCCCGGACCCGCTCGGCAGCAACGTCGAAGCGCTCGACGGCGGCCCCGTCGCCACTGACGCGCCCGACATGGCGCGCGCCGTTCCAATCGAAGGTGGCGAATTTCATAGCTGGGTTTCCTGTGGATCGGCGGCGATGGGCGGTTGCACGGCGATCTTAGAACGTGCCGCCGGGGGGTCAAGACGAGCGCCCGCAGGGCCGGCTTGCTTGTCCCCCGGGTTCGGCTGCAATCTGTCGGCGGACAACACAGAGGCGCCGGCCGGCGGTCGCGCGCTCGCAAGGGGGAGGAAAGCGATGGATCTCAAGGGCGCGGTGGCCTTGGTGACGGGCGGCAACGGCGGGCTCGGGCAGCGCATCTGCCATGCGCTGGCCAAGGAAGGCGCCCATGTCGCCGTCATGTACGCGCAAAGCCGCGAGCAGGCGGAAGGCGTCGCCCGCGAACTAGCGTCGAGCTATCAGGTCAACGCGGCGGCCTTTGCCTGCGACATCACCGACGACGCGGCCGTGACGCGGCTGATCGACGACGTGGTCAAGCGCTTCGGCCGACTCGATATCCTGGTCAACGACGCCGCCTACAATAAGGCCATCGCCTTCAAGGACCTGGACGGTCTGACCCTGGCCGAGTGGGACAAGATCATGGCGGTCAACCTGACCGGGCCGATGCGCCTGACCAAGGCGGTGGCGCCCGTGATGAAGGCACAAGGCCGGGGCCGCGTCGTCAACATCGCTTCGGTGGCCGGGCTGTTTCCGTCGGGCTCGTCCATCGCCTATGCGGTGGCCAAGGCCGGGCTGATCCACCTGACCCGCTGCATGGCGGTGGCGATGGCGCCCGAGACGCTGGTCAACTGCGTGGCACCGGGGCTGATCGAGGGCACGCGGGCGACATCCAACCTTAACCCCGAGATGATCGAGCGCGCGACACGCATCTCGGTGCTGAAGAAGCCGGCCGACAAGGACGACTGCGCCGACATGGTGGTGACCATGTGCCGCACCGAGACGATGACCGGCCAGACGGTGGTCATCGACGCCGGGCGGGTGTTTCACTGAGGCCACGTCTTCCACAGCGTTAAGGAGGCCGCCATGTCCCAAGCTGACCTGCCGAACTTTGCCGACGATCCCGGCGCCTGGCGCGGGCCCGAGATGGCGGCGCGGCCAGAGCGCTGGACCTGGCAGCTTGCGCCCGGCGAGGTCGCCGACCTGGACGCGACCGTGGCCCGCCTCGACGCCAGCGGCCGCGATATCGTCACCCTTACCGCCGCCGACGCGCCGATGCCAGCCATCGCCGAGCGTCTGGCCGCCTTGAAGCAGGACCTGCTGTTCGGTATCGGCTTCCGCTTGATCCGCGGCGTGCCGGTCGAACGCTATAACCTGCGACAGGCGGCCATTGCCTTCTGGTGCCTGGGCGCGCACTTGGGCGAGCCAGTATCGCAGAACGCCAGGGGCCACGCGCTCGGCCACGTCCGCGACCTCGGCTTCGACTTCAACCAGCCCTCGGCGCGCGGCTACCAGACCAAGGACCGGCTGTCCTACCACACCGACATGGGCGACGTGGTCGGCCTGCTATCGATCCGCACCGGCCGGTCGGGAGGCCTGTCGAGCATCGCCTCGTCGGTGGCGCTCTACACGTTGATGGCGGAACGCCGGCCCGACCTGGCGCGCGTGCTGTTGGAGCCGACCTACCGCGACCGCCGGGACGAAGTGCCCGAAGGCCGAAAGCCGTGGTATCCGATGCCCGTGTTCATGCCGCATGAAGGCCGGCTGTTCACCCATTTCGTGCAAAGCTCGATCCGCAAGGCGCAGCGCTTTCCCGAAGTGCCGCGCATCACGCCGCTGCAGCAGCAGGCCTTCGATCTGCTGGACGAGCTGGCCGGCGGTCCGGAGCTGCGGCTCGACATGGCATTCCGACCGGGTGACGTGCAGTTCCTGTGCAACCACTTCGTCCTGCATAGCCGAACCGGGTTCGTGGATTGGGACGAGCCCGAACGCAAGCGCCACCTTTTACGCCTGTGGCTGGGCTGCCCCGGCGGCCCGGCCGTGCCCGAGCCCTATGTGGAATTCCAGGGCCTGACCGCCGCCGGACGCCCGCGCGGCATCGTCTGCCCCGGCGCCGTTCTCAACGCCCCGCTGGAAGCCGTCGACGGCGGAGCCGGCGACAGCGGCCGGCGGCTGGCCGGCGTGGCGAGCTGAAGCGAACAGGCGACGGCCCTCCGGCCGCCGCCGCAGACAACGCACATAGCAGGGCGGAAGCCCATGGCGCTGCTCATCGTCAATCTCGACGAATTCATTCCCGACGCCACGGCCTAGCACGACACCTTCGCGGCCCAGTTGCCCGGCCTGGAAGTCCGCATCTGGCCCGACAACGGCGACCCTTCGGAGGTGGAATACCTGGCCTTCATGCGCCCCGATTTCGGTGCCTTGCCGGGATCCGATGATGACCGAATACACGGTCATGCACGTGCTGCGCCTGCACCGAGAGTTGCCGACCAATCACGAACGCCAGCAGCACAGGGTACGGTACACCGGCCCCATCGTCCGCCCGGAGCAGCGGCGCGTCGGCTTTTTGGGTTACGGCATGATGGCCAAGGCGCCGGCGCCGATCCCCAAATCGCAGGGCTTCCCGGTCTCGGCCTGGACGCGGAGGCCCAAGCCCTGCGCCCAGGTGCCGATCTTCCGCGGCGACGACCGGTTGGAGCTCTTCCTCAAACCATCAGGCGTGTACAGGAAGCGGGGTGAAGGGCTGTTCCGCGGCGCAACCTGCCGTCAATTGGCCGTCGCCGACACGCTTTGCTGCTTCGGCCCGTACAGCAGCACGACGCCGGCAATATCGCCGGCCGTGAGGTCGGAAAGATTGTCCTGATAGGCAAAACCCATCAGCTGTCCGTCCCTGCCCGGATGATCCAGCCCGATGGCATGGCCGATCTCGTGGGCGAGCACGAGCCGGAGGCCATAGGCGTCGATGTTGCCATCCGATGCGACGGTCCAGGGCACCGCCGGATTGAGGCAGACCGCCGCTTGGGTGAGCACGGCCAAAGCCGGGCCGTCTGGCGGTATCGCTTTCTTGTCGGGTCGTGCGAAATCGACATTCGTCCAGGCAATACCCCGCGGCAACATCTGCGCCCCGATGACGATGTCGGCCGGCTCGCCCGGCTGGACCTCGACGAAGTCCAGGTTCGTCCGCGCCTGCCACATGGCGAAGGCTGCCACCGCTTGCGCTCTAAAGGCTTCCTGGCTCACGCCCGTCCGTTGCAACAGCCCAACGAGGTTCGTCGTATCGCGGCAGTTGATCGCATCGGCTTGGTGCCGCTCGTCTTGCTGTAGAGACCAAGTCACCCTAGCGCCGCTACCGAGCTTGGGCGGTCCCCATTTGACGAAGACCCCATCGAAATCGAGCAGCCGAAAGTCGGCGGCTGCGACGGTCGCCGGGAGCACGGCCAGGACGGAGGCGACCAGCGCCCCTATCATGAGACAAAGACCTGCCGTTCCCTCTCGCCCAACGAATGTGCGCCGCATGTGCCCTCCCACCCTAAGGTTCGCTCTCGCCGACCTATCCACCCCTACAGATCCATCGCGTCATCAGAGTCCGAGAACCCGCCAGTTTGCCGATGACGCCGCCCCAATTTATTGAGCAAGAATCATGCCAAGAATGGCCGCAGTCGGCTTCTCTTTTTTTTGTTTCCCCTTTTGATGTTGTCACGGCGCACGCCGTGAACCTAAGGCCCCATGCAGCGTTTCTGATGCGGGCAGGAACGAAAATATGAATGATTTGAGGAGACGATGATGCGCCGTATGAAAATCTTGGCCGCCACGGCGGCTACGCTGATGATGACTGTCGCCGGGATCGCCACTGCCCAGCAAAGCCAGCCTGCCGCCAAGGACATGCCCCAGGGCCTGTCCTCGACGATGTCTGGGAAACTGGATACGGCCACGCTCATCGAGGTCAAGGACAACAAGTTGATGGTGCCGGGGATGAACCTCACCGTCGGCGCACTCGATGATTTCAACGTCTATGGTTCCGACGGCAAGAAGATCGGCGAGATCGACAAGGTTTTGGCCAATTCGTCGAACGAGATCAAGGCCGTCACCGTCGAGGTCGGCGGCTTTCTCGGCCTCGGCTCCCGGCAGGTCGTGATCGCTCTCGACAAGCTGCAAAAGGGCCCCGAGGCGAAGAGCCTTCGGACCGCGATGACGAAGGACGAAATCGAAAAGCTGGATATCTGGACCGTCCGATCCGACACCACGATCCGTAAGTAGTCGTTCACGGATTTACGCTTGCGGCGAAAAGCCCCGGAGATGGTGACATCCCGGGGCTTTTTTTGCTGGAACGCTCGACCGCTGTCCGTCGAACCGCGCCTGGCCCACAATGAAGCGGTGCTCGCCTCCCCGCTGGGCGGCGATCCCGATATCCCGTGCCCTTGCGAGAAGAACGCGCCGGGGTGATGATCGCCGTCGATCCCGCCGCCATCCAGCGGATGCGCGACGCCGGCTGAACCACAGGCTGGAAGCGTATTTCCGGACCGGCAAGAGGATCAGGATACCAGGGAGGGACCCATGGCGCTGCTCATCGTCAATCTCGATAAATTCATTCCCGACGCCACGGCCTGGCGCGACACCTTCGCGGCCCAGTTGCCCGGCCTGGAAGTCCGCATCTGGCCCGACAACGGCGACCCGGCGGATGTGGAATACCTGGCCTTCATGCGTCCCGATTTCGGCGCCTTGCCGGCTTTCCCCAACCTCAAGGCGATGTTCTCGCGTTCGGCCGGGGTGGACGCCTTCGTCAATCATCCGAAGTTCCCGAAGGCGGTGCCGCTCGGCAAGGTGGAACCGACCGGCGGCGATCCGATGATGACCGAATATACGGTCATGCACGTGCTGCGCCTGCACCGGGAGCTGCCGACCTATCACGAACGCCAGCAGCGTAAGGAATGGTACACCGGCCCCATCGTCCGCCCGGAGCAGCGGCGTGTCGGCTTTTTGGGTTACGGCATGATGGCCAAGGCGCCGGCGCTGATCTTGAAATCGCTGGGCTTCCCGGTCTCGGCCTGGACGCGGACGCCGAAACCCGGCGCCGAGGTGCCGATCTTCCACGGCGACGACCAGTTGGAGCCCTTCCTCAAACAGACCGATATCGCTGTCTGCCTGCTGCCGCTGACGCGCGAGACAGAGGGCATCTTCAACGCCCGCACGTTGGCCATGCTGCCGCGCGGTTCGATGCTGGTGAACATCGGGCGCGGCGGCCATGTGGTGCAGGACGACCTGATCGGGGCGCTCGATTCCGGCCACCTCGCCCACGCCTCGCTCGACGCCCTCAAGCCCGAGCCGCTGCCGGCCGATAACCCGCTGTGGAGCCATCCCAAGATCACCATCATGCCCCACGTCGCCCGCCGCCCGACGGTCAGCCAGATCGTCACCGAAATCGCCGCCAATATGCGCAGCCTGAAATCGGGCGGCGGCCTGTTGCAGGCGATCGACATCAACGCGGGATATTGAGCGGGAGACGGCGCCGCCGTTGACGGCCGGCGACGGCCGGCGATAGGCTTGCGCGGCCGGCGCTGCCGGCCAACAACAGACACAGGGCGGCAAGCAACATGACCACCATGACGCAGGCGTCCACCTCGCTTCGCATCGAACCGCTGGCCGCGCCGATGGGCGCCCAGGTCTTCGGTTGCGACCGGTCGGCGCCCTGGGACGCCGAGACGACGGCGGCGATCCGCCGGGCCTTTCTCGACTATCACGTGCTGGTGTTTCCCGGCGGCCTCATGGACGCACCCGAGACGCTGGCCTTCGCCAAGCGCTTCGGCGAGCCCTTCGCCGAGTTGAACCGGCGCAAGCGCCATGGCGCCCTGCCCGATGTTTCCGTGCTCGACAGCACAGTCCTGCCCGGCGAGGTCGGCGGCGGCGAAAAATTCCGCGCTCGCGTCAAGGTGCGCAACGACGAATGGCACACCGACCAGTCGTTCGTCGAACGTCCGGCGCTGGCCACCATCCTGCACGCCCATCAGGTGCCGAGACGGGGTGGCGCCACCTGGTTCTGCGACACCCGCGCCGTTTACGAAGCGCTGCCCGCCGCGCTGAAGGCGCGCATCGATGGGTTGCAGGCGGTGCACGGCTACGACACCCCGCGTTCGCCCAACCGCCCGGCGCCGCGCACGCCCGAGGAGATCGCCGAGAGCCCCGACGTGATCCATCCGCTGGTCCCTGTCCATCCGGAGACCGGCAAAAAGGGCCTGTACATGAATTTCAACCGGATGATCCGCATCGTCGGCATGGCGCCGGCCGAAAGCGACGCGCTGCTCGACGAACTATTCGCATGGGCCCGCCAGGAGCGCTTCCACTACCGCCACGACTGGAAGGTCGGCGAGGCGGTGGTCTGGGACAACCGCTGCACCATGCACCGCGCCAGCTACGACGCTGCGCCGGGCGAGCCGCGGGTCATGCTGCGCGTGGTGACGCAGGGCGACAGGCCGCACTGAGGGACGGCCACGGCGGAGGCCGTCTCCCATCGTCACCGCCCCGGGGAGCATCATGCGTTATTCGTTGTTGTTCCACGACGAGCCCGATACCGCCGACTTGCGCGACCGGCTGCGCCAGGCGCATCGGGATTACCTGACGACCTTCGCCACGCAGATCGTTTTCGCCGGCCCCTTCGCGACCGACGATGCATCGATAAACCTCGGCAGCCTGCGCGCGATCGACCTTCCCGATGCCGATGCCGTCGACCGGCACATCGCCGGCGATCCTTTTGTCGCCGGCGGCGTGTGGAAGCGCTGGACGGTGCATGTCTGGCAGTCCTCGCGGCCGTGGTCCTGGCGCGACTGCCCGCGCGGCGACGGCAACGTCCAGATGCTGTTCCACGCCCTCTACCGGCCGGGCATCGCGTCGCTGCACAAACAGCACCGCCCGGCGCACCTCGACTTTCTGGACGCACATCCCGATGCGTTCATCGGGCGCGGCCCGCTGTTCGACGCGACCGGCCAGGAACGGGTGGGCAGCCTGCTGCTGTTGGACGTGCCGACCATGACCGCCGGCCACGCGTTGATGGCCGACGAACCATACAACAAGGCGGGCATCTACCGGGACGTCACGTTCCGCCGCTGGCGCTTCGGCGAGGCGTTCGACCGGTTTGCCGGACCCGCTTCGCCGGGAATTGCGGCGGGGCCCCGATAAAGGGACTATCATCTGCCTAAAGCAGAGGCCGCCGCGCCCATCGTCATGCAACCGGGAGGGAAAACATGTCCACGAACAGTCTGCCGTTCAGCGGCATCAAGGTGCTCGATCTTACCGCCCATCGCGCCGGGCCGACGTCGGTGCGCATGCTGTCGGATTGGGGTGCCGATACTATCAAGATCGAACAGCCCGCCGCCATCAACAACGACAAGATGAGCGACCTTGGCGCGCGCAACGGCTTCGACATGCAGAACCTGCACCGCAACAAGCGGGCCATGACCATCGACCTGAAAAACAAGGAAGGCCTCGACATCTTTTACAAGCTGGTCAAGGTGTCCGACGTGGTGGTCGAGAACTTCCGTTCGCAGACCAAGCACCGGCTGAAGGTCGACTACGAGAGCTGCAAGAAGATCAACCCGCGCATCGTCTACGGCAGCCTGTCGGGCTTCGGCCAGGACGGCCCCTACGAGAACCGCCCCGGCGTCGATCAAATCCTGCAAGGCATGGGCGGGCTGATGTCGGTCACCGGCATTCCGGGCCAAGGCCCGGTGCGCGTCGGCATCCCGATCGTCGACCTGACATCCGGCATGTTCCTGGCGTTCGGCATGGCCGCGGCGCTGTTCGAGCGCGAACGCTCCGGCGAGGGTCAATGGGTGCAGACCTCGCTGTTGCAGGCGATGGTCGCCATGATGGATTTCCAGGCCGCCCGCCTGCTGAAGGACGGCGAGATACCGAAGCAGGCCGGCAACGACCATCCGACCGGCGTGCCGACCGGCGTGTTCCCGACCGCGGACTTCCCGATCAACTTCGCGGCTTCCGGCACCGTGCTCTTTCACCGCTTCGCCAAGGCCATCGAGCGCGAGGACCTGATCGACGACCCGCGCTTCAAGGAGGCCAAGGCCCGCTCCGACAACCGCGCCCTGCTGCGCGCCGAGATCGAGAAGGAGACGAAGAAGAAGCCGAGCGCCTATTGGGTCGAGCTGATGAACAAGGTCGGCGTGCCGTGCGGCCCGATCTACGACATGAAGCAGGTGTTCGACGATCCGCAGGTTCAACACCTGAAGATGGCCTGGCCGATGGAAGGCCCGGTCGGCAAATTCCCGGTCGTGCGCAACCCCATCGACATGTCGCGCACCCAGCAGACCGCAAAGGTCCGCCTGCATACGCCGGCGTTGAGCGAGCACACCGACGAGGTGCTGACGTCGTTGGGCTTCGACGCGGCGAAGATCGCCGACCTGAAGAAGCGGAATATCGTTTGATCCGCAGCGGCGAAGGGCGTGGCGGCCGACCCGTCGAGGCGGCGCTTCGCGCCTCCTCAGGAAGAGGTCGGTTTAAGGAACATCCTCATCCTGAGGAGCCGGCAAGGCCGGCGTCTCGAAGGATGGGCAACCTCCCCGACCTGCGATGACTAAAGGAGCGAACATGGACAGGCGCAACATCCGCGGCAAGGAGGGACTCAATGTCTCCCTGGTCGGGCTCGGCTGCAACGCCTTCGGGGCGCGGGTCGACGAGAAGGGCACCCATGCGGTGATCGACGCCGCGCTGGCGGCCGGCATCGATTTCTTCGACACGGCGGAGAACTACGGCGAGGGCAATTCCGAAGCCTTCATCGGCAGCGGCCTGAAGGGCCGGCGCGACCTGGTGTTCCTTGCCACCAAGTTCGGGCTGCGCGACTCGCACATCGCCGGCAAACCGCGCGGCTCGCCGGAAAACATCCGCTTCGCCGTCGAGCAAAGCCTGCGCAAGCTGCAGACCGACCGCATCGACCTGTACCAATTGCACCGGCCCGATCCGGAAACGCCCATCGCCGTGACCATGGGTGTGCTGGAGGAATTGGTAAAGGCCGGCAAGATCCGCTTCTACGGCTGTTCCTACTTCACCGGGGCCCAGATGCGCGAAGCGGTGGACGCGGCAAAGCGGGCGGGGCTGCACGGCTTCGTCACCGCCCAGAACGAATGGAACATCCTGCAGCGCGGTATCGAGGCCGACCTCATCCCCGTCTGCGAGGCCGAGGGCATCGCGCTGTTGCCCTATTCCCCCCTTGCCAAGGGGCTGCTGACCGGCAAGTACAAACAGGGCAGCCCGCCACCGGTGGGAAGCCGGCTGGCCAACGATGCCGCCACCCTGGCCAGCGCCGATTACGCCCGTCTGGGCCGGCTGGAAGCCTATGCCCGCGACCACGGTTACGACTTGCTGACCCTGGCCATCTCCTGGCTGGCCGCCCAGCCCAGCATGGGCTGCATCATCTCCGGCGCCTCGCGCCCGGAACAACTGGCCGCCAACGCCGCGGCGGCGCGCTGGAAGATGACGCAGCAGAACCTCAAGGAGCTGGATTCGATCCTGGCGGGGTAACCCCCGGCTGTACCGAGGCGGGCAACGGGGTTGCGGATGCCCATCCTTCGAGACAGCCGCTACGCGGCTTCCTCAAGATGAGGAAATTTCTTGAATCCTCATCCTGAGGAGCGCCGAAGGCGCGTCTCGAAGGATGGGCAACGATCCGACCGCTCGCCCTCCTATCCCTTCTTCGGCGTATGCGCCGCCAGGAAGGTGCGGGCGTGGCGCACCGCCACGGGAATCCGCTCCGCCGGCTGGCGCCAGGGATAGAGGCTGACCTGCGCGTTGGGCGCCAGCATCGCCGTTTCCATCGCCATGGCGTAGGGGTGGGCCGGCACGTCGTCGGGCATGATCAGCAGCGGCGTCTTGCAGGCGCGCACGAAATCCCGGTTCACGGTGAAGACGAAATCGGCGTTGGCCCCCCGGTACATGTTGGCGAGGAAGGCATCGGCCATCGCCATGGTGATATCCGGGCGCTTGGCGCAGATCTCCGGCGCCCAGCCCTTGATGTTGTTCTGGTAGAACTGATCGGGCATCTCGGGGCGGCAGCCGCTCGGATGGGCCAGGATGGCGGCGACGACGCGGTTGGGTGCCCGGCGCAGCAGGTTCCACACCAAAGGGCCGCCGATGCAAAAGCCGATGACCGCGAATTTCTCGATGCCCAAATGATCCATCAGCGCCAGCTGATCGTCGGCGAAACCGTCCCACGGCCGTTCGACCTCGAGCGGACCGACGGTGCCGCCGCCCGGCGCGTTGCGGATATCGAGCGCGATGCAGCGATGGGTGGCGCTGAATTCCTTGAGCGGATTGAACGACTCAGGCCCGTCGAGCTTCTCGATGGTCGCGTTCAACCCGCCGCCCGGAATGACCAGCAGCGGAAAACCGGAACCGGCTTCCTCGTAATGGATGCTGACCGGCCCGTTCTTGAATATCGGCATGACGTTCCTCCCATTTGTTTGGGTGATGTTAGCCTAGGATCGGGCGGGCGTGTACTGCCATTGCGGGCACAGGCCATGTCGACGATCCGCTGGCATTTACTCTCGCGTGACGATTGTCCGTGTTTGGTCAAGGATAGCACTTGGATGTTGTAACAATACTCCTATTCGCATAACGTGTAGAGTGGGCAGAATGGTGGGTAAGAAGCATGAGTGCAATTAAACAAGATGAACTGGGTAATGTCCTAAATCAGTACATCTCAGTAAATCAAGATAACGTCCCTAGGGTCCGGGGATAATCAGGCCGATGGATAAAACTTGGTTCGAGATGAGGGAGCAACGAAAGCGCCGCATGGCCGACGCCGTTTGGATTCCTCTGCGCGCCTCTGAACAAATTGAGAGGGAGGGTCTCAACGGACACGAAGGCTTTAGAGCGGAGTTTTTTGGCCTCGGCAGTGTGGCTATTCCGATGGACCATCGTGAACACGCCGAGAAACTGGGATGGTCAGATATTGGTCTAATTCATAGTCAAGACGTTTGGTCGACTGATAATTATTATAAACCAGTGGATGTATATCAGTACACTGACAAGGTGAGTCTCGGGACTGAGCTTGTCTTGGTTCAGAATTTTCATTCTGAACCCTCAGAATGGCACCTGCATCATGATTTAGTGTTCGCTTTAAAATTATTACGGGAAGGAGATCAGTGGATAAAGCCGGATGAGGGTTATAACGCTGTTGCCCGGCTACGACGAAATAAAGAGGGTAAAATAATATCATTGGAAATTAAAAATGAATACTTAAGAGATTATCTTTGTGCACGAGGAATGATTCTTCGCATAGCCTCTTTCAGAAGTCGTGATGTCGTTGTGAAGGATGTGGCCGAGGTAGGATCCCCCGCTCCTCTTATTGAGGTAAGGTGAAGGGCTGCGATTTGAGTTGCGAGTCGCATCTATAATTGAAGGTGGGGAACCGGCGGGTGCGACCTTCGCTGTATTTCACGTCTCGCGAACTGACGTTGATCCCGATGAAGATGTCCCGTTGCCCGGACCGGAGACAGCGACGAACGTCGCAATGAGATCGCATCAAGGAAGATATGAGGGGAAGAAGCTTGTCCATGTAATGGGCGAGTTATGGCGCGATGAAGAAATTGAGCCTGCGGCAAGTAGTGTGCGCGTGCGAGGTGACCGGGTGCCAACCGGCCTTCGTTATATAACTGATGCTCCGGGTAATACTCTCACGAGCGAGGAGTTGGACAATGAAGACGTTATGCGGTGGATATGGTTCCGTCCTGAGGTCGTTCCAGCTTTAATCAAGTGCCGTGGCGGAGGCCTTCGGTGGTACACCAATGAGACCGGTGGGGTCGCCTGCTCGCCTGGTGAGTTTACGCATTTTGGGCTGAACCGATTAGGATTGGTCACGGCCTATGCCTATGACATTGCGAAGTTGCCACTTTGGCAGCAACGCATCTGGTCAGGTTACAATTCTGCTCCCGAGGGTGGTGTGTCTAAGGAACTGCTTTCCTCTCACGTGCGAGCAGAGGTTGCAGACACTTCGGCGCCAGAAGCCGACCTACCCAAAATCCTAGCAGCCTTGGATGAGCTTTTTCAGCGCGCAATAAGCTCTCCACTTTTTCGGCATCATGCGTCCACGGATTACTTAGTTTCTAGCATCAATCGCTTTCGCGCACTTGAGCCAAACGGGCTCTTTTCCCTAGCAAAGGACTTAATGCGTATCGTTGCGGATCGTATAGATACCGCGATGCTACAAAAGTTGGTACCGCCACCGAAAGGTGAAAAGTGGGGCTCATTAAAATCGCTAGAAAAGTATCTTGCCACTATATGTTCGTCTAATTCGGCGCACGCGCTTCTTGGTCCTTTATTCGGCGCATATGACCTCCGGCTAGCCGATGCACATCTTCCCAGATATGAACTTGCTGCTGCCTATGAATTGACACAAATCGACGCCACCTCACCGCCATTACAACAGGGTTATGATCTTATCGTTGCGGTCGCAGGTTCACTCGTTGATGTCGGCAGAGTGATGTCTGGTATCCTGCCGCCGGAACATCACAAGTAGAATTTCCTTTATCCCCTAATCCTCCCCGCCTCTTCAACCTCCGCCTGCGCAATCGCCCTTGCCAGCGCCCCGGAAGTTAAAGGAAACTAAAAGGACACAATACTTATCTCCCTGATCCGACACCGGCGCCCCCCCTAATACGGTCTCGTCCCCCTGACCACCATGCGGTGCAGCAGCCGGGCGTGCTGGGCCATGTCGTAGTCGCCCGAGGCGCGGTGCAGCAGGCTGCGGTTGTCCCACATCACCAGGTGGCCGGGCTTCCAGGCGTGGGCATAGAGGAACTGCGGCCGCGTGGCGAAGTCGAGAAGCTGGTAGAGCAGCGCCCGGCCCTCGCCCACGTCCATGCCCTCAATGTGCGAGGTGTGCTTGCCGATGTAAAGCGCCTTGCGGCCGCTTACCGGATGGGTGCGCACCAGGGGGTGCACCACCGGCGGCTGTTCGGCGATTTCCTCGGCCGTCGCCGGGCGGTTGAAGGTATTGGCGCGGCTGGCCTGCCAGCTATGCACGACGCGCAAGGGCGCGATCTTCTCCTGCACCGCTTCGGGCAGGGCCTCGTAGGCGCGCACCATGTCGGCGAACTGGGTGTCGCCGCCCGTGGGCGGCAGCCGGATGGCGTGCAGGATCGTCGCCAGCGACGGGATGTCGTGATACGACTTGTCCGTGTGCCAGAAATAGTTGCCGTTGCTGCGCAGGTCCGTGGTCGGTTTGCCCTCGGGGTCCAGGTTGGACACGGTATGCACCGCGCCGAACCGCTGGTTGCGCCAGTCGCGCACGACGTGCCCCTCCGCCTCGCCGAAGCGCAGGGTGAAGGCAAGCTGCTGCTCCTGGCTCAGCTGCTGGCCGGGAAACACCAGGATTTTGTGTTCCACCAGCGCGTCGAGCAGCGCGTCGCGGACGGCGGCGTCGAAGGGCTGCGCCAGGTCGATGCCGCCGATCTCGACGGCCATGAACCGCCCCACCGGGGCCACCGTGAAGGCCACGCCCTGCCCCATGCCCTGCCCCAAGCTTTGCCGGCCGGCCAGAGAACCGTCCTGGCAGCGCCGCTGCGAAGCGGCGCTGCTGCCGAGTTCCAAGCTGCGTCTCCCCGAGCGATTTTTATGTTTGTCGGATGATCCTAACATAAAGCGGCCGGGCGGCACATAACGGCCGCGGCAAGGGCACCGGCGCGGCGACGCCTGCCCGTCCTTCGAGACGGGCCTGCGGCCCTCCTCAGGACGAGGATTTATATGTTGTCCTCACCCTAAGGAAGCCGCAGAGCGGCTGTCTCGAAGGGTGGGCCGGCGCGGCGGCGGATGCGGCCGGTCGGAAAGCGCCGGTCGCGCAACGCGGCATCTCACACCAACTCGATCTTGACCTCGCGGCCGAGCACGCGGGCGGCCTTGATGACGGTGTCGAGTTGCACGCGATCATTCCCCGGATCGAGGATACGGTCGAGCTGGCTGCGGCTGGTACGCATCGCCTTGGCCATCTGGTTCTTGCTCATGCTCTGCGTGGCCATGGCCTCCTCCAACTGCCAGGCCAGCACGCGCTTCACGGCCAGTGCCGTGGTTTCTTCGTAGGTGCCTTCCTCCTTGAGGAAATCCTCGAAGGAGGAGCCGATGCGGCCTTTTTTCTTGCTCACGATGCGATCTCCTTCGCACGGTTGGCGGCGAGCTCCAGATCCGGCTTCGGGGTCTTCTGCGTTTTCTTGATGAAGGCGTGCAGGAGAACCATTTTCTCGGCCGCGACGGCGAACATCACGCGGGCGATGCGGCCATCCGAAACGTTGGACCTGATCTCGAACAGCCCCTTGCCCAGGGAGCGGCAGAGCGGCATGCCAACCGGCCAACCGAATTCGGCCGTCGCTATGTCTTCGCCGATCTTGCGCCGGTCATCGGCGCTCAACTCTCGCAACCACGCGCGCACCGGCTCGTTGCCGCCCGGTGTGGCGTAGAACGCGGCCGGAAGCTTCTTCAATCCGGTCATCGTACCTCTTGCGGTGCAATGTACTATGAAAGGTACAATCGATCAAGTCAGCGACCCGGCATGAATTCCGCGGAATTGCGGGTACCTCCGGGGATAATCCGAATTACCCGCCCCTGATCCGCCCCGCCTCCTCGATCTCCGCCTGGGCAATCGCCCGCTCCAGCGCCCCGGCCAGCGCCTTGGCGGCGTCCAGGGTCAGTTCCACCGCCGCCCGCGCCCCCGGCCCCATCGCTTCGTTGACGAAGTCGATGGTGATGGCTTCTTCCAAAAGGGCGTGGTGCGGGTGGTCGTAGGAGACGACGGAATGGGTCAGCGCGAACCAGCCGTCGCCGCCGACGCCGGCGCATTTGCCGGCGCCCTCGGCGGCGACGATCTCGACGATCGAGGTGCACATGGCGTCGCCTTTCGCTGGACGGCTATTTCGCCAGGTGCTTTTCGAGGAAGGCGAAAACCTTCTGCCAGCCGTCCTGGGCCTGTTCGACCCGATACATCGGCCGGTGGTAATAGAAGAAGCCGTGGCCGGCGCCGTCGTAGCGGTGGAATTCGTAATTCTTCTTGTGCTTCTTCAGCTCGGCCTCGTGCTGGTTGACCTGCTCGGGCGAGGGCGCGCGGTCTTCGTTGCCGAACAGACCCAACAGCGGGCACGACAGGTTCTTGGTGAACTCGATGGGCGATGTCGGCTGCTGCGGCGAAAGTTCTTCCGGGCTCATCACGACGCGGCCGCCCCACAGCTCGACGGCGGCATCGATGCTCTTGGTGTGGCAGGCGTACAGAAAGGTCTGCCGGCCGCCGGAGCAGGAGCCGAAAACGCCGATCTTGCCGTTGACCCACGGCTGGGCGCGCAGCCATTGCACCGCGCCTTCGGTGTCGCCGATCACCTGAGCGTCGGGCGCGCCGCCTTGGGAGCGCACCTTGGCGGCGACGTCCTCGGCGTTACCCTCGCCGGCCCGGTGGAAAATGTTGTGGCTGAGGGTGGCGTAGCCGTGATGGGCGAACTTGCGGGCGACCTCGCGGTAGAATTCGCCCCAGCCCGGCGCGTGATGGATCAGCACCATGCCGGGAAACGGCCCGGCGCCGAGCGGACGGGCCAGATAGGCCGAGATCGGCGTGCCCTTGTCGCCGTTGATCGTCATGGTTTCCGCAATCATGCCTTCGTAGGCCATTGTCGTTCCCTCCCTAGTGCGCGGATGGCGTAAGGACGTGAAACTACCACAGCGCCAGCCGGGGGCAGAAGGGCCCTCGCGGGGCGGCGCGGCTCCGGCTGTTGCCCATCCTTCGAGACGCACCTGTGGCGCTCCTCGGGATGAGGTTCATTTTATGTCCTCTTCCTGAGGAGGCGCGAAGCGCTGTCTCGATGGGTGGCGGGAGAAGACCGGGGAGGCGGCGGCGGAGGTATGGTAAGGTGACGGCAACCGCCGACGAGAAACGGCGGGTGGAAATGACCAGCGGGGAGCGGCGGCGATGCAGATCGTGGATGCGCAGATTCATACCTGGGGAACGGGGCTGCCGAACAACCGGGCGCATTGGCAGGTGACGCACTTCACGCCGGCGGAGGCCATCGCCCTGATGGACGCGGCCGGGGTCGATGCCGCCGTCATCCATCCGCCGGGCTGGGACCCGGGATCGACCGAGCTGGCGCGCCAGGCGGTCAAGGCCTATCCCGGCCGCTTCGCGATCATGGGGGCGCTGCCGCTGGCGGAGCCGTCGTCGCGGGCGCGGGTCGCCGTCTGGCGAGATGAGCCGGGGGGCATGCTCGGCCTGCGTTATGGCTTCCTGCGCGAACCGCTGCGCCAGTGGCTGCACGACGGCGCGCTCGACTGGTTGTGGGCGGCGGCCGAGCGGGCCGGCGTTCCGGTGGCTGTCCTGGCCGCGGACTCGCTCGACGTGTTCGGCAAGATCGCCGAACGCCATCCCGGCCTGCGGCTGACCATCGATCACCTGGGCGGCCGGGGCGGCAACACCACGCTTAAGGACGCCGCCGCCATGACCCACATGCCCGAGCTGCTGGCGCTGGCGAAATATCCCAATGTGGCGGTCAAGGCGACCGGCGCGCCGGGCTATTCCAGCGAGCCCTATCCGTTTCCGACGATGCAGACCTATCTGCGCCAGATCTACGACGCCTTCGGTCCGCAACGCATGTTCTGGGGCACCGACATTTCCAAGATGACCTGTTCCTGGCGCCAGTGCGTGACCCTGTTCACCGAGGAATTGCCGTGGCTCGGCGCGGCGGACCAGCGGCTGGTCATGGGCGAGGCGCTGTGCGCCTGGTGGGGCTGGAAGCGGACGGCGCAACAAGCAACGGGAGGCCTGCAATGAATCAAGGCGGGGCAATGAATCACGGCGGCAAGACGAACACGACGGGCAAGCCCGTCGCCGTGGTGGTGGGCGCCACCTCGAAATGGCAGTCTGACGGACGCAACACCAAGCTGGCGCACGGCCGGGCCGTGGACGACAGCAACCTGCCGGTCGGCGCGCGCTGGGGCGTCGGCGGCGCCATCGCGCAGAAGTTCGCGCGCGAAGGCTTTTTCACGGTGCTGACGACCCGCGCCAAAGCCAATGCGGCGGGGCTGGAGCACGCCATCCGGGAGCAAGGCGGGGCGTGCATGACGGTCGAGCTGGACCTGGCGTCGCTCGAGTCGGTTTCGACGGCCTTCGCCACGGTGCGCCGCGAGGCCGGCGATCCCGATGTGCTGATCTACAACGCCGGCTATCTGGAAGGCCGCGACCTTCCGCCCGAGATGGAGTTGTTGGAATACATCCCGTTGGAGATCTTCGATACGGCGCACCACATCGCCTGCCGCGGACCGTTCCTGGTGGCCAAGGAAGTGCTGCCGGCGATGCGCAAGCGCGGCGCGGGATCGTTCTTCATCACCAACAATTCCAGCTCACTGCGCGGGCGCAAGCGCATGACCGGACAGTCGCTGTACTATCCCCGCACGATGATGCGCACCCTGGCGCAGGTGCTGACCGAGGAATATTCCGAACATGGCGTGCATGTGGCCAACGTGGTGGTCGACGGTATGATCGATTCACCCGGCACTCATGCCCTACCGAAGGCCCGGCAGCAGCCCGACGCGGTCATCAATCCGGTGAAGATCGCCGAGGCGTTCTTTTACCTGCACGGCCAGGACCGGTCGTGCTGGACGCACGAGCTGCAACTGACGCCGTTCGCGACCAAGCCGAGCTATTGAGCGGACCGCAGCCGTCAGGCGAGTGGCCGGGGGCTAGTTGGGGATCTCCGGTATCGGCGTCAGCAGCGGCTGTCCCGCGAAATGGGCGAGCAGGTTCTTGATGGCGTGTTCGCCGATAGCGCGCCGGGTGTCGGGCGTGCCGCTGGAAAAATGCGGGGTCAGCGCGACGTTTTCGATGTCCGCGAAGGGCCGCGGGTCGGTGGGTTCGTTAATATAGCAGTCGAGACCGGCGCCACCGATGGTTCCGTCCTTCAGCGCCGCCAGCATCGCCGGTTCATCGACGCAGGTGCCGCGCGCCACGTTGATCAGAATCCCATCGGGGCCGAGCGCTTTCAGCACCGCGGCATTGAC
>CANITX010000036.1 GCA_947470575.1 Rhodospirillales bacterium | reverse complement strand
TGCGGTCCTATCGGCATGTCGAAGCCCCCCGGCTCGCTCAACCGGAACGGCGGAACTTCTGGAAGGCTTCCAGGGGCAACGGCGCAAAATACTTGGCGGACCCGGACCTCTGGATCACCTGGCCGACATAAAGGTCGCCACGCGAGTCGCAGCTGATGCCATGGGGCGCCACGAAGTTGCCGGGCAGCACCGGATTGTTGCCGCCGACGCGGGTAACGACCTTGCCATCCGGATCGCAGACGGTCACCCGCGAGATCGGGTCGTGGCCGCACGGCGGGGCGATCTTGTTGTTATAGTGCAGCGGCGACCCGACCGGCTTGACCCAGCCGCTTTCGGAGATGTGGATCATGTCCTGATCGTCGATGAACAGATCGAGCGGCCGGTTCACCCAGTTCCATTCGCGGATGAACATGCCGTTTTCATTGAATATCTGTACCCGCGAGTTCTCGCGGTCGGCGACGTAGATCCGACCGGCGCTGTCGACGGCGATGGAATGGGGCAGGTTGAACTCCCCTGGCCGTCCACCAGGGCGGCCCCACGAGGTGATGTGCTTGCCGTCCTTGGCGAAGCGATGCACCCGGGCATTGCCATAGCCGTCGGAGATGTAGAGATCGCCGTTGCGGCCGAGCGCGACATTGGTCACCCGGTTGAAGGGGTTGCCGGCGTAGAGCACCGGGCTGACGCCTTCCTTATAGCCGGTCTCCGAGGCCACCCCCGCCTTGCCCAGCGTCAGTTTGACCTTGCCGGCGGTATCGCAGATGCGCACCGTGTGGTCGCCGTCGTCGGAAAGATAGAGGTTGTCGTCCTTGTCGATGAAAATGCCATGCGGGCTCTTGAAGACGCCCTCGCCCCAGGCGTTGAGGAACTTGCCTTCCTTATCGAAGACGATGATCGGGTGCTGGCCGCGGGTAAAGACATAGACCCGGTCCTTGGAATCGACGGCAACGCCGGCGACCTCGACGTAAGACCAGCCTTCGGGCAATTGCCCCCAGCCACGGATGACTTCGAATTCGAACTTATGCGGCCCGATGGCCATGACTTGTTTCCTCCCGGATGTTGTCTGGTTGCCTAACGCAGGCTTACGGTGCGCCGGAACTTTTGCAACGCATGGCCGGTGAGCGGCGCGAAATGCGCGTTACCGCCGGAACGCACGACCACCTCGCCGACATAGAGACCGCCGTCGGAATCGCACCACAAGCCATGCGGTGCCATGAAGTTGCCGGGCAGGATCGGGTTGTTGCCGCCAAGACGGCCGACGATGCGCCCGTCGAGGTCGCAGATGGTGACCCGCGCGATGGGATCGTGGCCGCAGGGCGGGTGTTGCATTGTGAAGTAATGAATGCGCCCCCCGCGCGCCGGCACCGTCCAGCCCAGTTCGGCGATGTACATGTATTCGTTCTGATCGATGAACAGGTCGGTCGGCCGGTTCACCCAGTTCCACGACGTTATATAAGCGCCTTCCGCATCGAAGATCTGCACGCGGGAATTCTCGCGGTCGGCGACATAGACCCGCCCGGAACGATCCACCGCGATGCCGTGCGGCAGCTTGAATTCGCCGGGCAGGCTGCCAGGCCGGCCCCAAGAGGTCTTCAGCTTGCCATCGGCCGAGAAGCGGTGGACGCGGGAATTGCCGTAGCCGTCGGCGATGTACATGTCGCCGTTCGGGCCCTTGGCGACGTTGGTCACCCGGTTGAACGGCTCGCCGCCGTACATGACGGGGCTGATGTCCACGTTATAGCCGGTATCGGACGGAACGCCCTTGTTGCCCAACGTCATCTTGACGTTGCCGTCGGTATCGCAGATGCGCACCGTGTGGTCGCCGTCGTCGGCCAGGTAGAGGACATCGTCTTCGTCGATGAAGATACCGTGGGGCACGGTGAAGACGCCTTCGCCCCAGGCGGTCAGGAACTTGCCTTCCTTGTCGAAGACGATCATCGGATGCTTGCCGCGATTGAAGACGTATACCCGATCCTTCGAATCGACGCCGATGCCGGCCACCTCGACGAAGGACCAGCCCTCCGGCATGCGCGCCCAGCCTTCGATGACTTCGTATTCCAGCTTATGCGGGCCTTTCGACATGTCTTTCTTCCTCCCTTGAGAATGTTAGCGGCGTGACGGCCTGGAGCCGTTCAGCCCGCGCGCTTGAACTTTTGGAACGAATGGCAGGTCAGCGGCGCGAAATAGGCACCGCCGCCGGAACGCACGATCACCTCGCCGACATAGAGATCGCCTTTGGAGTCGCACGACAAGCCATGCGGGGCAACGAAATTGCCCGGCAGAACCGGCGTATTGCCGCCGATGCGCGAAACGATCTTGCCATCCAGGTCGCATACCGTCACCCGCGCGATGGGATCGTGGCCGACGGGCGGGAACGACATGGTGTTGTAGTGGAGCTGCGCAGGCCGCGTCGGGAATGACCAGCCCAGTTCGGCGATGTACATGTATTCGTTCTCGTCGATGAACACGTCGGTCGGCCGGTTCACCCAATCCCAGGACGTGATGAACGTGCCATCGGATCGGAAGATCTGGATACGCGAGTTCTCGCGGTCGGCAACATAGACCCGATTGGAGCGGTCGACGGCGATTCCGTGCGGCAGGTTGAACTCGCCAGGCGCGCTGCCGGGCGTGCCCCACGAGGTCAACAGCTTGCCGTCCGGCGCGAAACGGTGAACGCGGGCGTTACCGTAACCATCGGCAATATACATATCGCCGTTCGGGCCCATGGCAACATTGGTCACCCGATTGAAGGGCTTGCCGCCATAGAGCACCGGGCTGACACCGGTCTTGTAGCCGGTATCGGCAGCGACGCCGGGCTTGCCCAGCATCAGCTTCATCTTACCGTCGCCGTCATAGACCCGCACCGTGTGGTCGCCATCGTCGGCCAGATAGATATTGTCGTTGCGATCGATGAAAATGCCGTGCGGGCTGGTGAAGGTGTTTTCGCCCCAGGCGTTCAGGAACTTGCCTTCCTTGTCGAAGACGATGATCGGATGCTTGCCGCGGTTGAAGACGAAGACGCGGTCTTTCGAGTCAACAGCGACGCCGGCGACCTCGACGAAAGACCAGCCTTCCGGCAATTGTTCCCAACCCTTGATCACTTCGTATTCGAATTTATGTGGCCCGATGGGCATGGCGCTTCTCCCTAACGAACTGTGGACGGGATGCCATCGTCGGCACCCTTCTGATCGTATTGCCGGCCGGCCTAACGGGGACCGCCGGATCGCTTGAATTTCTGGAACGAGCGGACCTCGATGGGCGCCCAACGCTCGACGGCGCCGGATGTCTTGACCACCTCGCCGCAATAGAGATCGCCATGGGAATCCACCCAGATGCCATGCGGCGATATGAAGTTACCCGGCATCAGCGGATCGGGACCGCCGAAACGGCAAATGACGAAACCGTCGGGATCGCAGACCGTAACGCGGGCGATGGGATCGTGGCCGACCGGCGGATAATCGCAGAAGTTATGATGGACCCGGTTCTTCTTGGTCGGGTTCATCCAGCCGAGTTCGGCAATGTAGATATTGTCCTGATCGTCGATGAACAGATCGGAGGGACGATTCAGCCAGTTCCATTCCTTGATGTAGGAGCCGTCGGGACGGAATATCTGCACCCGCGAATTCTCGCGATCCGCCACATAAACGCGGTTGGCACTGTCGACGGCGATGGAATGGGGCAGGTTGAACTGCCCCGGCCCGCTGCCGGGTTGTCCCCACGACGTGATCAGTTTGCCGTCCGCCGAATAACGATGAACGCGGGCGTTGCCGTAGCCGTCGGAAATGAACAGATCGCCGTTCTCGCCGATGGCGACGTTGGTCACTTTGTTGAAGGGACCGCCACCCCACAACACGGGGGACTCGTTTTCCTTGAAGCCGGTGCTGGCCGCGACGCCGGGCTTGCCCAACATCGACTTCATGTTGCCTTCGGTATCGAAGATGCGAACCGTGTGATCGAAATGGTCGGACAGGTAGAGCTGGTCGTTCTTGTCGATGAAGATGCCGTGGGCGCTGGCAAAGATGCCTTCCCCCCAGGCATTGAGGAATTTTCCTTCCTTGTCGAAGATCATGATCGGGTGGGCGCCGCGATTGAACACGTAGACCCGATCCTGGGAATCGACGGCAACGCCGGCAACCTCGACGAAGGACCAGCCCTCCGGCAGTCGTTCCCACCCCCGTATGACCTCATAGGCGATTTTATGCGGTCCGACGGACATCCCGATCCTCCCGTGTCTTCCGGCGGCCGGAATTCTTTCCGGCACCTGTTGCCCGTATCATAAAGCACATTCCCTGCCGGGGCGAAGGCCCCGAATGGGTATTGGGTAAAATCGAGCAATTCTTGTAAATGCCGTCCGCCTGCGGCTACAAGTCGGCGTGGGGCCGCGTACCGGGCCAGGCGCCAGCTTCGTACCAGTCCCGCCGCGCCGGCTTTCGGGCAGGCGGCATCTCCGCCAGGCGTCCGCCGGCGGACGCCTCAAACGGAGAACAGGCATGAGCATCGTCGAGAATCATCTTAAGAAGCGGTTGGAGGCTGGCGAGCTTTGCGCCGCGTTCACGGTCCAGCACTGGCGCCAGGTCAACATCGCGCAGATCGCCGAACGTCTGGGCTTCCAGTGGATGTTCATCGACGTCGAGCACAACAGCATGGATGTCGATACGATCGCGCAGATCTGTACGGCGGCGGTGACCACCGGGGTGACAGCGATCTGCCGCGTACCGTCGCACCTGAGCTTCCACGTCACCCGCCTGCTCGACAACGGCGCCATGGGCGTCATCGTGCCGCATATCAGCACGGTCGAAGAGGCCCGCCAATTGGTCAGCCACACGCGCTTCCCGCCGATGGGCCACCGCTCGGTGACAGGGCCGGGGCCGCAGCTCGGCTTCCGGGCTTATCCGCGCGCCGAGCAGGCGCAGATCCTCAACCGCAACACCTTCGTGGTCGCCATGGTCGAATCGCCGGAAGGCATCGAGAATGCCGACGGCATTGCCGCGGTCGAGGGCATCGATGCCCTGTTCATCGGGGCCGGCGACCTGTCGATGGAATACGGCGTGCCCGGGCAGGCCGACCATCCAAAGATCGACGCCGCCTTCGACGCCGTGTGCAAGGCGTGCAAGAAGCATGGCAAGCACGCCGGCATGGGCGGGGTCAACGATCCGGCCACCATCGAACGTTACGTCGGCAAGGGCATCCGCTTCTTCCAGGCCGCCAGCGAAATGACGCTGTTCGAGATGGGCGCCAAGCAACGTATGGACTTCATTAATTCGATCAAGTTGCCGAAACCGCGCAAGAAGACGAAATAAGAAAGTCCACGGTGCCATAAATCTCTTACAGAAACTTCAAGGAAGCTTGATATCGCCGGATCGCCGGTTAGGTCATACCTGTCGTCGACAGATCGGAATGAATTCCTAGCGGAATCATTCCGGATCGGCGATGGAGGCGGATATGACCCCCCAGCGGTTCGGCGATCTCGAGGTCCGGTTGGCCTGCTCGGCCGACGATGTGGAAGCCGCGCAACGGCTCCGCTACAAAGTCTTCTATGAAGAAATGGGCGCTTGGCCAGATGCCGCCACGGCCGCCCTCAAACGCGACTTCGACGATCTCGATGCCTTCGCCGATCATCTTCTGGTCGTCGATAAGCAACACCCCGATAACGGCGGAATCGTCGGCACCTATCGCTTTCTGCGGCGCTGCCATGCCAAAGCACACGGTGGGTTTTATTCCGCCGGCGAATTCGACCTTGCCGCCGTGCTCGACTGGCCGGGCGAGGTCATGGAATTGGGCCGCTCCTGCGTCCATGCCGACTATCGCCGGGGCGCCATCCTGCAACTGCTGTGGCGGGGCATTGCCGCCTATGCCAAAGAGCACAATGCCGGTTTGCTGTTCGGTTGTGCCAGCTTTCCCGGCAGCGATCCGTCGGCCATCGCCCTTGGCCTCTCCTACCTCCATCATCATCACATGGCGCCGTGGGGCCTGCGCCCACGCGCCCGGGACAGCCGCTATGTAGCGATGGATGCCATGCCCGCCCATCTCATCGACGAGCATGTGGCGACAAAGGCCTTGCCGCCTTTGATCAAAGGCTATCTTCGCGTCGGGGCCTGCGTGGGTGATGGCGCGGTTATCGATCATCAATTCAACACGGTGGATGTATGCGTGGTCGTCAGATTGGATCAAGTGACGGAACGGTATTCTCGCCACTTCCGTCCGATGAATTCGCAGCGGCCGGCTCGGGTGCCTTCGATAGACTTGTCGCTGCCTTCCGCCTCGCCTGGCGATTCCCTGCCTTCATCCTCCTGACGGCCGGTACGGCATGCGCCTTCGTGCTATCGGCGCCGCTGGGGTCGCGGACACGCCGTCTGATCGCCCGAGCATGGCACCGTGGCTCCTGCGCTTTGGTCGGCATGCGCATAACGGTGGAAGGGCGCCCTGTCGAAAACCGGTCGATCCTATTCGTTGCCAACCACGTTTCCTATCTGGACATACCCATCCTCGGCAGCTGGCTCGATACCGCCTTTGTCGCTAAACGCGAGGTATCCGGATGGCCGGGCTTCGGCACGCTTGCCCGCCTGGGCCGGACCCTTTTCGTCACTCGGCGGCCTTTGGACGCGGCCGCCGATTGCCATGCCTTGAGCCGGATGCTGCTGGAAGGGCGGCCGGTCATCCTGTTTCCCGAGGGAACAAGCTCGGATGGGCTGGAGGTGCTGCCCTTTCGTTCGACACTGTTCGAAGTCGCCTATGCGTGGACAGCCGACGGACGTATCGACGTCCAACCGGTGACCCTTTGCTACACCCGCGCCGACGATGGCGGACCGTCGCTGTTGGCCTGGTACGGCGATCATGACTTCCTGTCGCATTTGCTGCGGGCCTTTACTCTGCCCCCCTCCGAGGTGCGAATCTGCTTCCATCCGCCCGTGCGCGCCCGCCTTTTTGCCGATCGGAAAGCACTCGCCCGGCACTGCCGAGAAAAGATCGTCGATGGGCTAAACGGCTTGCGTGTGCCCCTCTAGAGCGTCCCGCCGGGATGCTGCAACGATTTTTCAGCCAGCTCCCGCGTAATCACCTCGAAGGCGTCGTCGACCGAATCGACCCGATGGAACAACGTCAGGTCCTTTTCGTCGATGGTGCCGAAATCGACCAACGCTTGAAAATCGATGACCTTGTCCCAGTACTCGGTACCGTAGAGCACGATGGGTATCTGCTTCTTTAGCTTTTGCGTCTGGTCGAGGGTCAGAATCTCGAAAAATTCGTCCAAGGTTCCGAATCCCCCGGGGAAAATGACGATCGCTTTGGCAAGATAGACGAACCAGAATTTGCGCATGAAGAAGTAGTGAAACTGGAAGGCCAGCTCGCGAGTGATATAGGGGTTTTCATGCTGTTCGAGCGGCAAGGCTATGTTCAAGCCGATATTGATGCCGCGCGCTTCGGAGGCGCCCCGGTTGGCGGCCTCCATGATGCCCGGTCCGCCACCCGTACAGACGACGAAGCGTTTGCGCGCGCGCTCCAATCCCTTTGACCAGTCGGTGAGGCGTTTAGCCAGCAGTCGGGCCTCTTCGTAGTAACGCGACATGCGAAGCGTTGCTTCGGCACGTGCGACATCGCCGCCGTCCCGGCGGGCGACCGCCAGCCGCTCTTCGGCGACATTCCGGGGCAGAAAGCGGGCCGAGCCCATGACGACAATAGTGTCGCTGACACGCAAGTCCTCGAACCGCTCCATGGGCTCAAGGTATTCGGCCAGGATACGCAGCGGCCGCGCGTCGGCGCTGCTCATGAATTTTTTGTCCTGATAAGCCAGGACCGGCCCCGGCGCCGTATCATCCATGGGCGCGTCCCCTTCCCCCATCGTTGGTTGGCATGGCTAAGCGACGAGCCGGTCCGCCAGTTGCGTCAGGTCGGGCATTGTTTCCGTCCCCGGCGGGAACTTGCTGGCGTGTCCCGGCACCACCCGGCCGATAAAGCGAATGTTCGTTTCCTTCGCGCCCCGGTAATCGGCCATGGCATCGCCCACCACGACGCAACGTTGGCGCTCCAGATCGAAGTCGGCGATCAAGGCTTCGATGATTTCGGCTTTCGAACGGGGCGAACCGCAGACCCGGTCGAAATAGTGCGCCATTTGGCGCTTGGCGGCGATCGAACGAAGCTCTTCTTCCGGCGTTCCCGATGCCGTGAACATACGCAGGCGGCCGTGGTGATCGGACAGGAATTCCCGGGCACCCGGAACCCAGGCGCTGTCGATCACGCCTTGCAGCGCCCTAGCGGCATAGGTCCGGTTGATCTCTTCCAACTCTTCATCGCCGATGTCGCGGCCGAGGAATTCACGGTGGCAGAACCGGGCCTTGACCAAGCGTGAAATGCCTTCGTTAAGGGCATAGTAGTCCATGACCTTGGTCAGGATTTCAGGACCGTAGGGTTCGAAGAGCGAGGCGAAGACGCGCTTCTTGACGTCGAGCGACTCGACGAGCACGCCGTCGAAATCGAAGATCACCGCTTGAACGGACAGAGCCTTCATTCCGCCGCTTGTCCTTTGCGCCACCGCTCGGCGGCGGCTTCGTCGGATTGGCGGGCTTCCACCCAGCGGGCTCCGGCCGTGGTCTCTTCCTTTTTCCAGAACGGCGCTTTGGTCTTTAGCCAATCGATCAGGAATTCACAGGCCTCGAAAGCCGCCTTACGATGCGGCGATGCGGTGGCAACAAGAACGATCCGATCTCCCGGCAGAAGTCGGCCGTGGCGATGGACGATCAACGTAGCCTCCAACGGCCAGCGTCGACGGGCTTCGGCCTCGATGCGTTCCAGTTCCCGTTCGGTCATGCCGGGGTAATGTTCGAGCGTCATGGCGCCGATGCGTTCGTCGCTGCCCGCTTCCGCCGCACCGTCGCGGACCAGGCCGACAAACAGGCAGATTCCGCCGATAGCGTGATTGTCGGCGCCGAAGCGGGCCAGTTCGACACCCGGGTCGAAGTCTTCGCTTTGTACACGGATCATGGCCGATCCCTATCGCCTGTCAGCATCTTCCGCCGGTGACGGGCGGGAAAAAGGCGATCTCGTCGCCCGCCGCCACAGGGTGGTCGAGCTTAACATATTCTTGGTTCACTGCGACCCGCACGGCCGACATGTCGGCAAAGGCAGATGCATGGCCCGCGTCCTGCAGCTTTAGCCAAGCGATCAGGGCTGCGACGTCGGACACGTCGGCAGGTGGCGATACCTGCACCTCGCCGCGCCCCGCCTTTTCCTTGAGCCAGGCAAAATAGACAATCTTCACTCACACACTCCAGGTCGGTTTCCCACGTCCTAATGCATGACCTCGTTGAACGGTAAAAAGTCGACCAGCATGCCTTCGTTCAACTGGGTGACCTCTTCCGCCAGTTCAATCAGCCCGTCGGCGGCCACCATCGAAGATAGCACGCCGGCGCCATCGACCGCGCATTTGTGTGCGACCGGCTGGCCGCCCGCCGTGCGGTCGAGTCGAACGCGCAACCACTCCCGCCGCCCTTCCTTCTTGCGAAAGGAAAACCCGGCACGTACCGCAAACAGCATCGGTTCCAGATCGGTCCGACCGGCAAGGCGCAGCAAGAGAGGTCGCGCTACCCGCAGAAAGGTCACCATGGCCGCCACCGGATTGCCGGGCAATCCGATGAAGGCGGCCGCACCGATCTGGCCGAGCGCGACGGGGCGTCCCGGCTTTACGGCCAGCCGCCAGAAATGCAGGCTCCCCTTTTCCCCGACCACGCGGGCCACATGGTCTTCCTCGCCACCCGATACGCCGCCCGAGGTGAGCAGAACATCGTATTTTTTTGCCGCCGCGAGCAGAGACCTGGCAACCGCCTGCGGCCGATCCGGCAGTATGCCAAGATCCGTGACCCGGCAACCCAAGGACTCGGCAAGACCCATCAAGGTAAAACGATTGGCATCGAAGATTCGCCCGGGGGCCACGTCGTCGCCAGGATTGCAAACCTCATCGCCGGTGGAGAAAACGGCAACCGACAGCCGGCGATATACCGGAATTCGGGTCATGCCCACCGAAGCGGCAAGGCCAAGCTCCTGAGCACGCAGCAGGCGCCCGGCGGGGACGATGACCGTGCCCGCTCTTACGTCCTCCCCGGCGAGTCGACGGTTATCGCCCCGGTTGATCCCTTTCGGCAGCACGACCTGCGCGGCCTCCGGCCGGCAATCCTCCTCCATGAACACGGTATCGAGCCCGGGCGGCATCGGCGC
Source organism: Rhodospirillales bacterium (assembly GCA_947470575.1). Taxonomy (GTDB): domain Bacteria; phylum Pseudomonadota; class Alphaproteobacteria; order Rhodospirillales; family CAMCUA01; genus CAMCUA01. Next base: position 13,446 of record CANITX010000036.1, on the reverse strand, counting down.
TCCGGTAAATACCCGGATCGCCTCGCCGCGCCGGGCAGGCCGGTCCAGCGGATGTCCCGCCGCCACACGCCCGGTCACCGGCAGACGACTGTCGCCATGCGGGTTCAGATCGTCAAAATATACGGCGTAGCCATCGACAGCGGTGTTGTCGTGCGGCGGCACATTGCGTTGCGAGATCAAATCGGCCGCCGATATCCGGTGCAAGGCTTCGCGTAGCGGCACCTCCTCTGTCTCGGCGATCGGGCTGACCCGTTCGGCAATGCGAAGAAGCGCCGCGCCGAGCGACAGCAGGCCACCTGCATCGGCAAAACAATCGTTTTTAAGCTGCACCACGGGCCCCGCCCCCTCCCATGCCGCAGTGCCCAACGATAAAATGGGCGATTGCGGCTGCATCGTCGAGATTTAGGACGGGGACCGTTGACCCCGCCAGGGGAGCATCGCTGGCGATAGCGACGATGCACGGATCGTTCGGGGCCATCAGCGATTTGCCAAGCGACGGCCTATGTACTTCCATCTTGGGGTGTGCGTGCCGTTTGAATCCCTCGATCAGCAGCAGATCGACGGGAGTCATCCGGGCGATAAGATCCTCCACCTCCTGTTCGGGATTGCCGCGCAGTTCGTGCATCAACGCCCAACGGCGGGCCGAGGCAACCATCACTTCGGTCGCGCCTGCATCCCGATGCCGATACGAATCCTTACCCGGCGTATCGACATCGAAGCCGTGATGGCTGTGTTTCATGGTCGACACCCGGAAGCCCAGGGAAATCAGCTCCGGCAGCAGCCGCGTCACCAGCGTGGTCTTGCCGCTGCCGCTCCACCCGACCAGACCGAAAACCTGCATCTTAGGCAACCCGTCAACCCGAGGATCGGACGCTCCCGGATTCGGGAACCTTCACCGCATCCACCGTCTCGGGGACGGTCTGCGAACGCTCGATATGATCGTAACTGTGCCGCAGGTAGTCGTAGCCGGTCACCAGCGTCAGGAGAGCGGCTATCCACAGGCCGACAATGCCGACCTCGACGGGGGTGATGCCGAGGACGACAATTTCCGAATCGCTGACAACCAGAAATCCGATGGCTGTCATTTGGATGCCGGTCTTCCATTTGGCAAGCCGGCTGACCGGAAGGCCAACCCGGACCTCGGCCAGATACTCGCGCAGGCCCGACACCAGGAACTCGCGGCATAGGATCACCAAGGCCGGCATGATGGATATGCTGCCGATGGTATCCACGCCGACCATGACCATCAGCAGGCTGGCGATCAGCAACTTGTCGGCAATGGGGTCGAGAAACCGGCCCAGACTCGACTGCTGCTGCCAGGCACGGGCCAGATAACCATCAAGAAAATCCGTGATGCACGCGGCGATATAGATACCCAAGGCCAGCCACTCGGCCCATAGCAACTGACTCAGGATAAGTCCGACAACCACCGGGATGGCGGCGATCCGCGAGTATGTCAGCAAGTTGGGTAGGCTGGTTGCCATGGTCACCATGCGGCCCGGCGGGCCTGGAGGCAGTGGAAGGTGCAAAACGGTATCCGCCCAGGCGGGCACTTTCCCAGTCTACCCCTCCGGGTGATACCAGTCATAGATTTTGTCGGCCATGGTCTTGTTGATTCCTTCGACGGCGGCAAGGTCGGCCCGCCCGGCCTGCGCCACCGCCTTGGCCGAACCGAAATGATGCAGCAACGCCTTCTTACGGCGCGCGCCGATTCCGGGGATGTCTTCGAGCACCGAATGCGATATGGCACTGGAACGGCGAGCGCGATGACTACCGATGGCAAATCGATGCGCCTCGTCGCGCATGCGCTGTAGAAAATAGAGCACCGGGTCGCGGGGTTCCAGACTGAACGGCGCCCGACCGGGCAGGAAGATCCGTTCCCGACCGGCATTGCGATCCGGACCTTTGGCGATGGCGACAACGGCGACGTCGTCGATGCCCAGTTCGGCGAAGACGCCGGTGACGATGCCCAGCTGTCCGGCGCCACCGTCGATCAGCACCGCGTCGGGCCATTGGCCCCGCTGGCGGTCGGGGTCTTCCTTCAAGGCCCGGGAGAAGCGGCGAGTCAGTACCTCGCGCATCATCGCGTAATCGTCGCCCGGCGCCATACCCTCGTCGGCGGACAGTTCCGAGGCGGCAGGCGCTTCGGCAAAGCCGGGCGCCTTGGCATCCGGCGCCTTCGGCAGGCCGCCGCGGATGTTGAATTTCCGGTAGGCGGCCCGGTCGAAGCCCTCGGGACCGACGACGATCATGCCGCCGACGGCCTGGCTTCCGGAGATATGGCTGTTGTCGTAGACCTCGATGCGGTTGGGCGCGGCCTCCAGATCGAGTACCCGAGCAAGATCCTCCAGCAGACGGCGCTGCGAACCGCTTTCCGCCAGCCGCCGGCCCAAAGCCTCGCGGGCATTGACCAAGGCGAGGTCGATCAGCTTGCGCTTGTCGCCCCGCCGCGGCGCCCCCACCAAGACCTTGCGCCCGGCCCGCACGCCCAAGGCTTCTGCCAACAATCCGGCATTGGGCAAGACATGGCTGGTCAGCACCTCGCGCGGCGGCTCCTTGTTGTCATAAAACTGGCCGACGAAGGCCTCGAGCACTTCCGGTGCGTCGTCGTCGCGGGCATGGGCCGGGAAGTAAGCGCGGTTGCCGTAGTTTCGTCCGGCCCGATAGAAGAACACCTCGATGCAGGTTTGGCCGCCCGCCTGATGGGCGGCGATGACGTCAACCGAGTCGATGCCGCTTAGGTGAATGTCCTGATGGGCCTGGACACTGGTCAATGCCCTGATGCGGTCGCGGAACTGTGCGGCTCTTTCGAATTCCAGGTTGTCGCTGGCTTCCTGCATGCGGGTAGCCAGCGCCTGCTGTATCGATTGGCTATCGCCGCTCAGAAAAGCGCGCGCCTGTTCGACCAATGTCGCGTATTCCTCCACGCCGATGCGTCCGACACAGGGCGCGCTGCAGCGTTTGATCTGATGGAGCAAACACGGTCGGGTGCGGCTCAGGAAGACAGGGTCCGTACAAGACCGCAACAGAAAGGCCCGCTGAAGTATGGTCAACGTCTGATTCACGGCCCAGGCCGATGCAAACGGTCCAAAATAACTGCCCTTGCGCGGACGCGCGCCGCGATGCTTGAGCACCTGGGGAAAGTCATGGTCGGCGGTCAGCAGGATGGCCGGGAACGACTTGTCATCACGCAGCAGAATATTATAGCGCGGCGTATAGCGTTGGATCAGGTTGGCTTCGAGAAGCAGGGCCTCGGCTTCTGTATGGGTGGTCACGAATTCCATCGAGGCGGTTTCGGCAACCATGCGCAAAATCCGCGTCGGCTGGCGCACCGGATTGGTATAGCTGGTGACCCTTTTGCGCAGGCTCTTGGCCTTGCCGACGTACAGCACGTCGCCGCGAATATTGATCATGCGGTAAACGCCTGGGGCGGTCGGGCAGGTCCGTAACTGCTCTCGAATAATGTCGATACCCGCCGCCAAGCTTGGCGCGGCATTTTCAATATTCGCATCTGCAGCAGGCCCGGAGGTCATGTTCCGTATTTGGAGGATGTAGACCCGCCCGTCAATGCGGCTGCGGACATTCAGTTGGGCCGCTTTTCATCCCGTGGATTGCTTTCCACTATTGTTGTGGATAAGCCTGTTGACGAACTCATCGATTATATTGCGGGAACCCAGTCAAACCGCCATTTCCCTGGCTTTGCCTATTTTTTTAGCTTATTTGCAAGTCATTGAAATAAAAGAAAAAAAATTCACAGAACCGATCAGTCGAAATTCTCTTCATCGTTTCGTCGCGTTGTCTTAACGGTCCGCGCTCCGCTCGGACCCCTGTGTACAACTTGCCGACATCGGATATCAAAGGCCCCTGTCTTACAATGGGTTAGAGATAGGATCGCACCGCTATTCACGTGCGCAGAGGGCTACGTTCGATTTCCACCCCGACACTTGCCGCATCGGGGAAAACATCGAGCTTTTCGACACGCACCCGCACCGATCGCACGCGGGAATCCTCCAGGCACATGGTCGCTATCTGTTCAGCTAGGGTTTCCACCAGGTTTATATGCCGTGATGCGACAAGCGCGCGTACGCTATTGGCGATCGTCTCATAGCAAACGACGTTGCGCAGCGAATCGGCCAGCTCGGCCACCTCCTCGAACACGGCGAGATCCAAGTTTATGCGGACCCGTTGCCGGCTTTCCTTTTCGTGGCGATGGACGCCGATAGAGCCACTGAGCAGCAAATCGCGGATGAACACGTGACGAAGGCTTCGTCCGGCATCGGCAATGGCGTCGTTCATTCGCTTGCTGCCCCATTCTCGGTCGGTTGCGCCCAACCAAGATGCTGGCCGCCGTCCAGCGCGATCATTTGCCCGGTCATCGATGGCGAGTCGAGGATGAAGGCAACAGCACGGGCGATTTCTTCAGGCGCGATCGGGCGGCGTAACGGCTGGGCCTCCCACTGGCGCCGGAATCGTTCTTCGGTCTGATGGATGCTGGGCAGAATCGGTCCGGGACCGATGCCGTTGACACGGATGCGCGGCGCCAGCGCCATGGCCAATGTGCGGGTCAACGTCCATAAGCCCGACTTGCTGAGCGTGTAGGTGATGAAGTAAGGCGTCAAATTCCACACGCGCTCGTCGAGGATATTGACCACATTGCCGGAGCAATCCGCCGGCAATGCCTTGGCAAAGGCTTGCGTCAGGAAAAAGGGCGAACGCAGATTTACCGTCATATGCCGGTCCCACGAGTCCAACGTCGCGCTTTCCACGCTATCGCATTCGAACAGGGAGGCGTTGTTGACGAGGCAACTGACCGGGCCCAGGGCATTGGCGGCCCGGCCGATCAGGGTCTCGACCTCCTCGTGGCGGGCAAGGTCGGCGTTCACCGCTGCAGCCTGCCCCCCACCGGCAACGATCTCGTCGACCAAGGAACAGGCGTCCTCTGCCGACGCATTGTGATGCACGGCGACGGCCCATCCCCGTCCGGCCAGTTCGCGGGCAATGGCCCGGCCGATGCGGCGCCCCGCACCGGTGACCAGTGCGGTTCCGTTCGGCCGTTCGATCCGTCTATCCTTGCTCATGGACATGGCGGGACCATGGCGCATGCCGCCGGGCCTGACAAGATACCGCCTATGCGCCCGACCGCATGGGACGGCTAATCCTGCGATCGGCTATAGGGCCCAAACGCCGCGACGAGCGCCAGGTACACGGGCCGTTTGAAGGCAACGATGGCGGCCGGCAGGGAGGTCAGCGGAATCCATTGCCAACTGGCAAATTCCGGTTGGCCGTGGGCGGCAAGATCGATGTCGGTATCGGTGCCTTTAAAGCGCAGCGCGAACCACTTTTGGCGCTGGCCGCGAAACCGGCCACCCCAAGCCCGGTCGGCGATATCGGCGGGAAGATCGTAGGTCAGCCATTCCGGCGCCTCGCCGAGGATGTCGACGCGATCCGTGCCGATTTCCTCGGCAACCTCGCGCAGGACGGCACGGCGCGGGCTTTCCCCGGCGTCGATCCCGCCTTGCGGCAATTGCCAGGCACCCGGCGTATCGATGCGTTGCCCGACCCAAACCAGACCGGTGCGATTGAAGATCACCGCCCCTACGCCTTCGCGGTAGGGCCGCGAGTCGACAGCCGTCATTGAATTCATTTGTCCTTATAGCCCTTGGTCAGGGCCGATACCGGCGCCAGCAAAAAGCGCCGATCCTCGATCGTAGATAGCCATGCCAACAACCGTTCCAACGTCCGCGGACTGGAATGGCCCATGACGACCACTTGACCCTGTTCGCGGGCCAGGATTTCGGCGCGGGCAAGTTGAGCGTCGACATAGCGGCCGGTTGTTTCGCCATCGAGCAGGATACCCACCACCGCATGTGCTAGGCCGATCTTACTGGCGACACCCGTTACCACGCTTTTGGCATGCATGCTGCCATCGACAAACAACAATCCGCGCAGTCTTAGGGACGTCAACATAGGCGTGACCTGAGCCTCATCGGCCAGGTACCTTCCGCCCATCAGGCCCAGAACCCCGGTATAACCAACCATCTTCGCGAGGATAATCTCCAATCGCCGGCGCTTTTCCGCCGGCTCTAGATTCATCAGCATGCTCAGCGGTCCAGGATCCTCGGCGGGAAATGTCTCCGGCTCGAGAGGCAGGCCGATGTAGAATTCGTGACCGGCCTCGCGGGCCAAGGGAGCCCAGCCGTCCAGACCTTCGCCATAAGGATCGAACGCCAACGATACCGATCCCGGCGTACGGCGGATGGCAGCCTCCGTAGCGGCACGGCTAAGCCCCAGGCCGGAAATCACGACGGCCACGCGCGGCCACTTCGCCTGATCGTCGCGCGGCTCGAACGGCCGGGCGTAAACCTGCCCGGGGCGACGTCCTTTGCTGTCGACCTTGGGCAACCGACCGGCAGGGCCGTTCTCGATCAGTGCGGCATCGGGGACCGGTGACAAGGGGCCCATGGCCTTGGGCATCGGCAAATTGGCAAAAGCCTGCGGCGTGATCGATGCCACCACGATGCCCGCCCCGGGTTCGTCCTCCAAAGCCGATAGCGCGTTGAGGGAACGCAGGGCAGGCGCCGCCGCCGACCCCGCGGCTGACGATGGACGGTCTTCGCCTGAAGTGGCCGGATGTGTTGCACCAGAATCCAACGACATCGAGCCATGCGCATTCGCGGTCCCACCGCCGACAGGGGGGCGTTCGGCTGTTTCCGGGGACGGATGCTGGGCCGTGGTGCCAACCGCCGGGCTCGTTGCATGGCCGATATCCGAACGCGGTGTTTCGGCAGGTGCCGACATGGACCCGGCGGCGACCCCGCCCTGCGCGGCCAATCGATTGAGCCCGCCACCCGGCGGCGGCAATTGCGGAATATCGACGGCGACGCGCGGAACGTCAGAACGTGCCGTATCGGATTCGTCGCTATGCAGAAGGCCAGCCAGCCACCAACCGCAAAAGCCTATCGCCACCAACCCGCCGATGCCGGCAGCAACGGCAACCAAGGGACCCGCCAGCCGGCGCGTGGGGGTTTCTTCGTCATCCCTGGCGAGTTCTTCATCGGAGAGCATGGCAAGCAGATTGTCGAAGCCGGCTTCCGGAGATTCCGTGGCCTTGCCGTCGGCTCCCGCCGCGGCATCGGCGTCCGCCTGAGCCCTTGCCGGTGAGGATTGCCGCTCTGCCTCTTCATCCTCGGCATCGGGATCGTCGAGTATGACGGTTTGCGACCGCCGCTTCTCCAGCCGGTCTTCTTCTGCCATCTCATCGAGGAACGCGTCATCGTCGGCATCGTCACCGGCGCTCTTGCCCCGACGTCCGAATTTACCGAAGCCAAGATTGAATGGAAGCTTCACGCGGTTCTCCACCGCGCCCGGCAGACATCAAGAGAGCACGTCTCCCTGTTGCCTGCGCGGGCCGTGATGCTCAGTCCGGCGCCCGGTTCGAATAGAGGTCGATGCCTCTCAACAGGTCAAGGGCGCGGGCCAGTTGGTAGTCCTCTTCCTCTGCAGCCGGCTTAGCCGAGGCCGACTCGCTGCCGCTCTCGTCGATCTGCGGCCGATTGCCCCGCGAAGGCGCCGGCGCCGCAGCAGGCCCATCGGGGTTCGAAAGAGCACCACGCAAATCCGCCTCGCGGCGACGGGCCTGCTGATCGGCCGATTCAAGGTGTCCTTGCTCGATAACCAGATCGGGTTCGATCCCCTTGGCCTGAATAGACCGCCCGGACGGCGTAAAGTATCGGGCGGTGGTCAAGCGGACGGCGCCATGGCCAGGAATCGGCCTGATCGTCTGCACCGATCCTTTGCCAAAAGTCGTCGTGCCCATGACGATGGCGCGGCGATGGTCCTGCAACGCACCGGCCACAATCTCCGAAGCCGACGCCGAGCCGCCATTGACCAGCACGACAATCGGCAAACCTTTGGCAAGATCGCCGGGTTTGGCATTGAACCTCTGCGTGTCCTCGGCTTGGCGCGAGCGGGTCGATACAATCTCGCCTTTCTCCAGGAAGGCATCCGAAACGGCAACCGCCTGATCGAGCAAGCCGCCAGGATTATTCCGTAGATCCAACACGACACCGCGCAACCCCTTGCCGAGTTCCTTCTCCAGCTGAGCGATCCCACGCTGGAGACCCTGCTCGGTCTGCTCCGTGAAGGACGAGATGCGAAGAACGCCGATATTGCCTTCCAAACGAGCCCGAACCGACTGGACCTTGACCACGGCCCGGGTCAGGGTCACGTCGAAGGGTTCGCGGCCTACGCGGCGCAGGGTCAACTTGATATCGGTACCGACCGGACCGCGCATCTTTTCCACGGCGTCGTTCAACGTCAGGCCCATCACCTGTTCACCATTGAGATGGGTGATAAAGTCGCCAGGCTTGACGCCGGCGCGGAACGCAGGGGTATCGTCGATCGGCGAGACCACCTTCACCAGACCGCGTTCCATGGTGACCTCAAGGCCGAGGCCGCCGAAGGACCCCCGCGTTTGGACCTGCATGTCGCGGAAGTTCTTGGCGTTCAAATAGCTTGAGTGCGGATCGAGCGAAGCCAGCATACCGGTGATCGCGGCTTCGATCAGTTCCTCGTCGCTGGGCGTTTCCACATAGTCCGAACGCACCTGTTCGAATATGTCGCCGAACAGGTTCAACAGACGATAGGTATCGGCGTTGTTGGTCGGAGCGCTGGCTGTGACGCCGGGCTTCGGCGCTGGCGCTTTTTCCTGAGCCCAGGCCAACGGCGCCAACATCAATCCGACGAGAACCGCCGTTACAGAGACGCGATGATTCATCCGCTTGTTTTCCCATTGCGCGCCGCCAACCATGGCAGCGGGTTGATCGGCTGTCCGTCGTGGCGCAGTTCCACATAAAGGATGGGCGGCTCGGGTGTCGGTCGGCCCATCACGCCCACCGGCTCTCCCGCCAACACCCGCTGCCCTATCGCAGCATCGATGCGGGCCATACCCGTTAACAACGTATGATATCCCTCACCATGATCGATGATCAAGAGCAGGCCGTAGCCCCGAAAAATACCGGCATAGGCAACCTGACCGCCATAGGGGGCCACGACCTGGGCCTCCCCTCGGGTTTTCAGCAATAAGCCTTTGCGCGACAGGCCCGTATCGGTCGGATCGCCGAATTGACCGACGATGTCGCCGATGACGGGATACGGCAGACGCCCCCGGGCCCTGCTGATGGGCGGATGATCGGACTCGAGCGGTTCGAGACTCGCCACAACGGGTCCGGACGGCGGCGCTTTCGCCGCGCCCCGACCGCGCTCCGCCTCCCGCCTGGCTTGTTCCTGGGCGGCTTGGCGCTTGGCGGACTCCTGCTGGCGACGCTCGGCTTCCAGGCGTTCCATCAAGTCCTTTAGATCTTTGGCCTCGCCAGCCAATGCCTGGGTCCGCGTTGCCGCCCTTTCGTATTCTGCCAAGGCGGCAGCGCTTTCTCCTTCGCGTTTGGTCAGCAACACCATCAGGCGCTGTCGGTCCCGCTCGAGCGCGCGTCCAGCCTCGTCCCGTTCGAGGCGACGGCGTTCGAGCGATCGGCGGAGTTCGGCCAGGGATTCGAGTTCGGCGCGCAAACTGGCCGCCCGCTGCTCGATAGCCGGCACAGCGGCGCGCAGCAGAATAGCGCCCCTGACCATGTCGTTGGGCGGGTTCGGCTGGATAATCAATGCTTCCGGCGGGTGGCGGGCAATCCGTTGCAAGGCCATCAGCACCTGGGAAAATCGTGCCCGCTCATCGCCAAGCGCGACACGCCGCTGCTCCACTGCCACCGACAGTCCACCGATTTCAGACTCCAGGCGAGCGATATCGGCCTCGTGATCTTGAACGGCGGCGGCGGCCGACACCATGTCGCGGCGCAATGCTTGCGATTGGGAACGCAGTTCCGCGGCGCGGCCCTCAAGGCGGGCGGCGTCCTCGCGGCTGCGGTCGAGGGCGCGTTCCGTTTCATTCAGGCGGGTTGCCGCATCCCGCCCATCCGGCGCACCGAAGCTCGGCGTCGCGGTAAGGACAACGGCCAAGGGAAGCAACGTTGTCAAAAAACGAACGAAACCACGACCGGGCGGCAACGCCCGCCGACCGGGCGGAAGCAACCGGCATGGCCTATTGGGCGGCTGCCGTCGCAATGCCTTCCTCGATCAGCAGCGCTCGCCCCGTCATTTCCGACGGCAGGGCCAGATGCATCAGTTGCAAGACAGTCGGTGCGATGTCGCAGAGGCGACCATTGCGCAGAGCGGCACCGCGCGGCCCATTGACCAAGACGAAGGGCACCGGGTTCAGCGTATGTGCGGTATGCGGCTGACCGGTCTCATGGTCGAACATCTGTTCGGCGTTGCCGTGATCGGCGGTGATCAGCAGAACGCCGCCGGCCGCGACGACAGCCTGCTCCAGCCGGGCGAGGCACGCATCGACCGCTTCCGCTGCCTTCTTCGCCGCTTCCAGGATACCGGTGTGCCCGACCATGTCGCCGTTGGCATAGTTGACGACGATCAGATCGAAGCGGCCCGAACCAATCGCCTCGACCAGCCGGTCGGTCACCTCGGGCGCCGACATTTCGGGCTGCAGATCGTAGGTGGCGACCTTGGGAGACGGCACCAGGATACGCTCTTCGCCCGCGAATTCTTCCTCGCGCCCGCCGTTCAGGAAAAACGTCACGTGGGCGTATTTTTCCGTTTCGGCGATGCGCAGCTGACGCAAACCGGCCCCGGCCACGACCGCACCGAGGACGTTGGTCAGGTTTTCCGGAGGGAACATGGCCGGGAAAAAGCGATTGAGCGCCTCGGAATATTCCACCAGACCGAGGCAGGCCGCGAAGGCGACTCGGCGCGGCCGGACAAAACCGTCGAATTTCGGATCGACGAGCGCGGTTAGCGTTTGGCGGGCGCGGTCGGCACGGAAATTGCCCATCAGCAGTCCGTCGCCATCGGCCATGCCGGCGTAGCCGCCGACAGCGACGGGCAGGACGAATTCGTCACCCTTCTCGTCGGCGTAGGAAGCGGCAATAGCCACCGCCGGATCGGTCACCCGTCCGCCTTCGCCGAGAACCATGGCTTTCCAAGCAAGCTCCACCCGGTCCCACCGCTTGTCGCGATCCATCGCGTAGTAGCGGCCTATGACAGTTGCCACCCGAAAATTCACGACGTCCTTCAGGCCGGCCAGCAACTCATCCAGATATTCCCTTGCCGAGCGCGGCGGCGTATCGCGTCCGTCGAGAAAGGCGTGCAGAGCGACCGGCACGCCAGCCGCGGCCACGACTCGGGCAAGCGCCACCAGATGACGGTGGTGCGAATGCACGCCGCCCGGCGATAGAAGGCCCATCAAATGACACGTGCCGCCGCTTGCCTTCAAGGCATCGACAAAGCGCACGAGAGCGGCGTTGCGCGACAGCGATCCGTCTTCCACCGCCTGATCGATGCGCGGCAGGTCCTGCATGACGATGCGCCCGGCACCGATGTTCATGTGGCCGACTTCGGAATTGCCCATCTGGCCATCGGGCAGGCCGACATCGCGGGCCGAGGCCTCCAGGTGCGAATGCGGGCATTCGGTCAAATAGCGGTTCCACACGGGAACACGGGCTAGGGCGATGGCGTTGTCGTCGGCGGCTTCCCGCTCGCCCCAGCCGTCGAGAATACAAAGCACGACGGGGCGCGGCCGGGAGGCGGTTGGGTCGAATGTGGATCGGCGTTGGGTCATGGCGCTTTATATAAGGTGGCTGTGCCTGAGGATTCAATCGCGGTGGTACGGGTGACCGGTCAAGATACATTGAGCCCGGTAAAGCTGTTCGGCAAGCATACCCCGTGCAAGCAGATGAGGCCATGTCATCGGTCCCATCGACAGCACGAATTCCGCCTGCTCGCGCACCGAGCCGTCCAGTCCGTCGGCACCGCCGAAGACAAAACACACGTCCTGGCGCCCGTTGTCCCGCCAGACCCCCATCCGCTTGGCCAGGCCCGGGCTATCGAGGGCAACGCCACCGGCATCCATGGCAACCAGCACCGCGCCGCGGGGTACCTGTTCGAGCAGGCGGGCGGCCTCGCGACGGCGGCGTTCGGCCATATCGCGGGAACGGTCGTCCGTCACCTCGCGGACCGTCAGGGTATCCGTCAGTCGCCGGGCGTAATGTTCGAACAGGGCGGCCTCCGGACCGGCCCGGGCCGCGCTCAATCGCCCGACTGCGGCAATCGTCAAACGCATCGGCCGCGGCCTCCGGGCCGCGACATGATCAGACGAAGGCTTCCGGCACGTCGCCGACGCCCGGTGCGGCCCGCTTCTTTCGAGTTGCCGGGCGCGGCTTTTCGGCACCTATCGGCGACCACATCTTTTCCAGGTCGTAGAAGGTCCGAACTTCGGGGCGGAAGATGTGCACGATGATGTCGCCGCCGTCGATCAGCACCCAGTCGCCCTGGGTTAGGCCCTCGATGGCAAGCTTGCCCGCCCCGGCGGATTTCAGCCGTTCGCGCAGATGCTCGGCCATGGCGCCGATATGACGTTGGGAAGTGCCGGTGCAGACGATCATGTGATCGGCCATGCTGGTTTTGCCGGCGAGATCGATAACGACGATGTCCTGAGCCTTGTCGTCATCTAAAGACTTCATCACCAGGTCGAGCAGCTTCGCCGCTGCCGGTGATCGCTTTCGGGGTGTTGGTATGTCGCGCTCCTTCTAGCTTGTTCGCGGCCGGATGGTCCCTGCCGCATCCTTGCGGGCAGCCAGCGCCCGCGCTTTGCGTATCTCGGTTGCCGAGGCCGGGTGAACAGGCGTTCGCAAGAAAACCCACGCCGGCAACCGCCGGCCAACCAAGCGCCGCGCCCTGGTGTCGGCGACCCGATAGGCCGCGAAGCGCCGCGCCGCGATGCTGGCCAACACTTTAAAAGAATAGGTTGGGCGAGCAAAAACCGCAATGGCAACGGTCCGAAATAGGCGACGCCAGTCCTTCCAGCGATGAATTTCCATCATGATGTCGGCGCCAGCAACCCATACAAAACGGCTGTCGGGGAACCGCGCCCGCAACGCCATCACCGTATCGACGGTATAGCGGGTGCCGAGTTCGCGTTCTATATCGGTCACCACGATACGCGAATCGCGCGCCACGGTTCGGGCGCCGGCCAGCCGTTCGACTAAAGGTGCCATGCCGACGTCGGATTTCAACGGATTCTGCGGCGACACCAGCCACCACAGCTCGTCGAGACCAAGCCGGTCGAGGGCCAGCCGGCTGATGTGCAGGTGGCCTTCATGAGCGGGGTTGAACGAACCGCCGAGCAATCCGATCCGCCGGCGACGGCCCGTTACGGGCGACACTGCCCCGTCCCGCGCACCTTGTATTTGAAGGTGGTCAGTTGTTCGACGCCGACCGGGCCCCGGGCATGCAACCGTCCGGTGGCGATGCCGATTTCGGCGCCCATGCCGAATTCGCCACCATCGGCGAATTGGGTCGAGGCGTTGACCATAACAATGGCGC
>CANITX010000035.1 GCA_947470575.1 Rhodospirillales bacterium | reverse complement strand
TTGTTCTATGGCGGTTATTTCGGCGCCGTCGGCGTCATCCTGCCGTTCTGGCCGTTGTGGTTGGCGGGGCGCGGCATCGGACCGGACGAGATCGGCCTGGTGGTCGGCGCCGGCCTGTTGGCGCGCGTCGTATCGGGGCCGGTGGCGGCGCACATCGCCGATCGCGGTGGCGACATCCGCCGGCTGATCCTGGGGCTGGCCATTGGCGCGCTGGTGGTTTTCACGCTGTTCCCGTTGACCGGCGGATTATGGACGGTTGTCGGCCTGTGGCTGGCCTTCGGCTGCTTCTGGTCGCCGATCATGTCATTGGGCGAAAGCGTTACGTTATCATGCGTTCGCACGGCCAAGGTCGATTACGGCCGGGTGCGACTGTGGGGATCCGTCACCTTCATCGTTGTTTCGGCGGCCAGCGGCCGGCTGCTGGCCGGCAACGAGCCGGCACTGATCCACGCCCTGATCCTGGGTCTGGTCGCCGCCACCGTCGCCGTCAGCCTGCTGTTGCCGAAGACAGCCAGCGAGGCGCGCACACCAGGCAAGTTGCCGCTGGGCCAGGTGTTGGGCAATCGCCAGTTCCTGGCGATGCTGGCGGCGGGTGCCCTGCTGCAATGCAGCCATGCCGTCTATTACGCCTTCGGATCGATCCATTGGGCGGCGGCCGGACATTCGGAAGCGGTGATCGGTTGGCTGTGGGCCGAGGGGGTGATTGCCGAGACCGTGCTGTTCATGGTCAGCGCCCGCTTCATCGACCGCCTTGGACCGGGCCGCATGTTCGCCCTGGCCGGGCTGGCCGGCATTATCCGTTGGCCGGTGCTGGCACTCAGCACCGACTTGGGCGCGTTGATCGCCGTCCAGGCCTTGCATGCCCTGACCTTCGGCTCGGCGCACCTGGCTGCAGTAACCTTCATCCGCCAACAGTTGCCGCCGGCCCTGTCGGCCACGGGGATCAGCGTCTATGCCAGCGCCGTCAATGGCATCTCGATGGGCTTCTTCATGCTGTTGAGTGGCCAGCTCTATGCACAGCACCAGGGCCATGCCTATTTTGCCATGGCAGCCATGTGCCTGGCCGGCGGCGCCATCGGCTTGGCGATGGCCAGGATCGAGCGCCGCAATACCCTGCGGAGGGCGACCTAGGGGGGATGACTCTCCGGTCGTTCCTGTATAACCTTCAACGGCATGCACATCCCGGGGGATGGGGAGATGGCGGGCCTTCTACAGGATAGCGCAGGCGGTTCTACGCCGGGCGCCACGACGCTGCCGGCGGCCAACGGGCCGTCAGTCTGGACGGGCCGCGATCTCAGCCGCTCGAACGACTGGATATTCCACCTCACGCCCCGCGATATCGACGAGATCGATCACGCCGCCCGTCATTTTCGCGATAGCGGTGTCGACCTGTTCCGCATCGCCACGGCGACCTTCCCTCTTCCCCGACTGGGGCCGCGCCTGGTGGCGTTGCAGCGCGAAATAATTACGGGTCGAGGCTTCGCCCTGATCCGCGGGCTACCGGTCCAGAACTACGACCGGACCACGGTGGCCACCATCTATATGGGACTTGGCCGCTATTTCGGCGATCCGGTCTCGCAAAACGCCAAGGGCCACCTTCTCGGCCACATCAAGGATCTGGGCCACACCCGCCTCGACCCCAAGTATCGCGGCTATCAGACGACCGAGGAACTGCGCTACCACACCGACAGTTGCGACATCGTCGGCCTGCTCTGCCTGGCCCGCGCCAAGAGCGGCGGGTTGAGCAGCATCGCCAGTGCAGGAGCCATCTTCAACGAGATCCGCCGGCGCCGGCCCGACCTGATCCCTGTCTTGACCGAGCCATTTTACATTTCGCGCAACGGCGAAATACCAGCCGGCAAAAACCCATGGTACCGGAT
The DNA here is from genome assembly GCA_947470575.1 of Rhodospirillales bacterium. GTDB lineage: Bacteria > Pseudomonadota > Alphaproteobacteria > Rhodospirillales > CAMCUA01 > CAMCUA01. Next base: position 21,873 of record CANITX010000035.1, on the reverse strand, counting down.
ACCCGTGTTCAATTTTTGCGAAGGCCATATGACGACGCTGTACGCGGCGCGCGATGTGCGCACCGCGCAGCTGTTGGACGGCGTACCGTCCTTCACCGAGGCGCAACGGGAAGCCTTGGATCTGTTTCTTCTGGTAGCCGAAGAGGTCAGCCTGAAGATGGACTTCAACGTCGGCGACATTCAACTGCTGCACAACCACGACATCGTGCATGCGCGCACCGAGTTCGAGGACTATCCGGAAGACGAACGCAAGCGGCACCTGCTGCGGCTGTGGCTGTCGGTACCGAACGGTCGCCCCCTGCCCCCGTGCTTCGCCGAACGCTACGGCACCGTGGAGCTGGGCGCCGTGCGCGGCGGCATCGTCTGCCCCGGAACGCAACTCACCATCCCATTGGACGCAGAATAACCGAACGAGGAGAAAAGCGATGACGTCGACACCGATTTCAAGACGCAATCTGACCAAGGCCGTGGGTATTCTCGCCGCGACGGGCGGCATCATGGCGGCCACCAAGGTCGCCCAAGCCCAGGCACCGGCGGCAACCGCCTCGACCGAATCGACCTTGGAGCGCGTCAAGCGTACGAAAGTGGTACGTGTCGCCGCCATTCCAGGCGCCGCGCCGTACTTCCAGAAGGACCCGGCGTCGGGCAAATGGTCGGGCGCCGCCGTCGACATGGCAACCGACATCGCCGCGCCGTTCAGCGCCACGCTGGAATTCGTCGAATCCACCTATCCGAATTCGGTGCTCGACCTGAAATCGGGCCGTGTCGACCTGGCCTTCGCGCTTAACCCGACAGCGGAACGGTCGTTGTCCATCGCCTTCAGCAATGCCTACTACCATCCGCCTTTTACCTTCATGGCAAAGGAAGGATTTACCGGCCGCAAGTGGGCCGACTCGAACAAGCCGACCGTCCAGGTCGCCTCGATCCTGGGCTCGCTGTCCGAAAAGCTGGCCCGGCGCTACATGCCGCTGGCCCAGCACACGACCTACAAGAACCTCGACGAAGCCGTTCTGGCCTTTCAAGCGGGGCGGGCTGACTGCGTCATTTCCGCCGCGCTGCAGGCCATCAGCGTCAAATCGCGCAATCCCGCCATCAAGGTCGTCAACGTCGCCGAAAGTCCCAAGATCGCCCTGCAGACCTGCATTGGTATCCGCCTGGAACCGGATGTGGCTTGGCAGAACTACCTGAACGGCTGGGTCGCCGACAACCGCCTGAGCGGCCAAGTCATGGAATGGATCCTGGCGGAACTGCTGAAGACCGGCGTGACGCGCGAAGAGGTTCCGTCCGACATCTGAGCCAAGTTGGCATCGTTCCTGCACCGCGCTGCCCCATCGGGCGGCGCGGTTGCGCTTGCCCCGGAGCGTCGATAGAAAAGGTTCAGGATGTCATACGCTTGGGATTTCGGTGCGTTATGGTCGCACCGCGGGCTGTTGCTGGAGGGCGCGGGCTATACGTTGCTCTTCACCTTCGCAACCATTGTGCTAGGCATGGCGATCGGCGTCGTGGTGGCGTTGCTGCGGCTGATCCCATCGAAAATCGTGACGGCGCCGCTGATCTTCTACATCGGTGTCTTTCGCTGCACGCCGGTTCTGGTCCAACTGATCTGGATGTACTACGCCCTGCCGGTGCTGACCGGAATCTTGCTCGGCCCGGCAACGGCGGCGATCCTGACCCTGTCGCTCTACGGCGGCGCCTTCTATGCCGAAATATTCCGCGCCGGCATCGAATCCATCGAGCGCGGCCAATGGGACGGTGCCCGTGCTTTGGGCATGCGCCGCCATGCGGTCATGCAGCGGATCATCATGCCGCAGGCTTTGACCCGCATGGTGCCGCCGCTGGTCAACCAGTGCATCCTGCAACTGAAGAACACCTCCCTGGTCTCGGTGATCGCCGTGCCGGACCTGCTGTACCAAAGCCAGGTGCTGACCTCGGCAACCTACCGGCCGTTGGAGGTTTATACCGTTTCGGCGATCATCTATTTCCTTCTGCTGTTTCCAGCGACGATGGCGGTCCAATATCTCGAATCCCGCCTGGCCAAGGGACGATGATGAGCACGGATACTCAGGAACGTGCGATGGCGACAACCAATAATACCGCCGCGTCGATGATCGAAATCCGCGAGCTCGGCAAGTTCTTCGGCGAACTGGAAGTGCTGCGCAAAGTCGACCTGACTGTCGAGTCGGGCGGCGTGGTGGCTATCATCGGCCCCAGCGGTTCGGGAAAGTCGACCCTGCTCCGCTGCATCAACCTGCTCGAAACGCCGACCGCAGGCCGCATCCGCGTTGGCGATCATGTGGTCGATTTCAACGGCCCCAAGCGGCAACGGCTTAACGACAAGTCGGTGGCCGCCTTTCGCGCCAACACCGGCATGGTGTTTCAGGGCTTCAACCTGTTCCTGCACATGACGGCGTTGCAAAACGTCATGGAAGGGCTCGTCACCGTGCGACGCTTGCCGCACCAGACAGCAGAACAGGAAGCCCTCGCCCTGCTCGCCAAAGTCGGCCTGTCGGACAAGGCGGCGGTCTATCCCAACCAGCTATCGGGTGGCCAGAAGCAACGCGTGGCCATTGCCCGGGCGCTGGCCATGAAGCCGCAAGTCATGCTGTTCGACGAGGTGACCTCGGCGCTCGACCCCGAACTGGTCGGTGAGGTGCTGGCCGTCATGCGCCAACTGGCGCGCGAGGGCATGACCATGATCGTCGTCACCCACGAGATGGCCTTCGCCTATCAGGTGGCGGATCGCATCGTCTTCATGCGCGACGGCGTCATCGTCGAGGAAGGACCGGCCAAGACGCTGATCGATAACCCGCAGCAGGAATCGACGCGGGCCTTCCTGTCACATTTCCGCAACGGATTGCCGTGAAAGTAGCCTGAGCGAGGGTGTCGGGTCGAATGCGGTTGCGGGCTGGCCTTGCCCGTCCGCACCGCCCGTCGCCTTCGCTGCGGCGCTTCTGACTTCGGCGGGAGCTTTCGCGCGCATCGGGGGCGGACTTAGCCCGCCGCGCGTCGGAAGCGATATGTCCGGCACAGCCGGAATCCCAACGTCAATGGAGCCGCATAACGGATGGCGAGCCGAGCCACCGGGCGAACGTTATGGATGTCGAGGGAAGGGAATGACCATGCACACGAGCGACCAGGAAGCGAACGGCAAGAGCTGGGTCGACGCCGAGCTGGAAGACAGCTTCGACGAAGAGCTGGAGCTGGAGATCGATGATGATCGCATCTCTGCGGAGATGCGCGCAAAGTACGGGCATCACCGGACCTCGACGCTCGACCGGCAGACCTATTTTCGCGAACTCTTCCGCCTGCAATCGGAATTGATCCGGTTGCAGGACTGGGTAGCCCATACCCGCCACAAGCTGGTGGTGATCTTCGAGGGACGCGACGCCGCCGGCAAGGGCGGCGTCATCAAGCGCATCACCCAGCGGCTCAACCCACGCATCTGCCGCGTCGTCGCGCTGCCGGCGCCGACCGACCGAGAGAAGACGCAATGGTACTTCCAGCGCTACGTTCCGCATTTGCCCGCGGGCGGCGAGATCGTTCTGTTCGACCGCTCCTGGTACAACCGCGCCGGGGTGGAACGGGTCATGGGCTTCGCCACCCCGGACCAGGTGGAACAATTTTTCCACGACGTTCCCGAGTTCGAACGGATGCTCGTGCGGTCCGGCATCAAGGTTATCAAGTACTGGTTCTCGATCACCGATCAGGAACAGCAGCTTCGCTTCCAAATGCGCATCCATGACCCCATGAAGCAGTGGAAGTTGAGCCCCATGGACCTGCAATCTCGGGTACGCTGGGAGGTCTATACCAAGGTCAAGGAAGAGATGTTCGACCGCACGAATATCCCTGAAGCGCCGTGGTACATCGTCGAGGGCGACGACAAAAAGCGCGCGCGCCTGAATTGCGTCCACCACCTGTTGCAACAGTTTCCGTACACCGAGGTACCGCACGATCCCATCGTCTTGCCCGAGCGGCAGTTCAACCCGGACTATGAACGCAAAGTGATACCAACCGAGCTGTACGTACCGGACGTCTACGGAGCGCCGTTCGAATTCGGCGTTGCCGGCCGGCCAAGCCCGAAGGGCGATGTAGCCCCATCGCGCATGTCGCAGCAGGGCAAAGCTTCGCCATAAAAACGCACGTCGTGCGGATTTCAGTATGTTCGGCGGGACCCGAGCACTATGAAAGCATGACAGAGGATGCAGGCGCCACGGCAAGCCACCGGGCGGTTTCAATGCCGGTGGCGGCAGCAGTGGCGCCGTCGTCGGACTTACCTCGAGGAAGCCAGCGATGAGATCCATTCTGATCGCCAATGCCAAGGGTGGCTGCGGCAAGACGACCATCGCCACCAATCTCGCCGCGGCCTTCAGCCAACGCGGGCTGGAAACCGCCCTCGCCGATTGCGATCCGCAGAAGAGCAGCCTGCTCTGGGTCGAGCGGCGGCCGTCGAGCCTGCCGGAGATCGCGGGGCTGGATTGGACCAAGGGCATCGGCAAGGTTAAGAAGTCCATAGATCGGCTGGTGATCGATGCGCCCGCGGGTATAACGCCGAGCGAGTTCCAATTGCTCCTCAAGATGGCCGACGGCATCGTCATGCCGATCATGCCGTCGACCTTCGATCAGGTCGCCGCCGTCACCTTCCTCGGCAAGGTCGAGACCATGAAAGCCATCCGCAAAAACAAGAAGAAGGTAGCGGTGGTCGCCAACCGGATACGACAACGATCCCGCTCCGGCCGGGCGTTGCTGGAGTTCCTAGAGAGCTTCAACCACCGACCCGCCATGACGCTTCATGACTCCGTCTTCTATATCGACGCAGCCGACACCGGCATCAGCATCTTCGATCGCAAGGACAAGGCAACGGAGGAGGCCCGAGCCGACTGGTCCAACCTCATCGACTACCTGGAAAGCGCCTGACGTTCGCCATGCACCACGCGACAGGCCGGGCCCGAGTCCGTCTTCAGGTCTTCTCTTCCCAGCCGCCGCGTTCGGTCTGCTGCCAGTAGCGCAGCCTGTGACCAGCTTCCTGGCGGGCTTTCCAGCGGGCTCGGGCCGCCGCCACCGCCTCGGGATCGTTGCCGTCGAACAGATCGAAGCAGCGTTCGTAAGCCGCCAGGTTGGCACTGTCGGCGCCGTCGGCCAGGAAAAGAAAGTTAGCGCCGTTGGGATTGGCGTCTTCGGACGTCAGCCAGACCGGTTGATCGCCCGGCGCGCCGTCCTTGGCCGTACCGTGCGGCAGCCAGGATTCCGGATCGTAGGTCCACAGCAGATCGGCGAGCGATTCCGCCCGTTCCTCGGAGCGCACGAGAACGACGGCGCGCTTGCCGGATTCGACGGTGCGCTCCAGCAGCTTAGGCAACGCGCGTTCGAGCGGCGAGCGTTGCAGTTGGTAGAACGAGACCTCGGTCATCGCCCCCCGTCTCCGGCCAGACGCCTATTTTTCGTAGTGATCGGCAACCAACCGGTCGAGCAACCGCACGCCGTAGGCCGTGGCGCCCTTCGGGATCGTCGGCTTCGACTCGTTCGACCACGCGGTACCGGCGATGTCGAGATGGGCCCAGGGCACGTCGCCGACGAACCGCTGAAGAAACTGCGCGGCGACGATGCTGCCGGCATCGCGGCCGTTGCTGATGTTCTTGATGTCGGCGGCGTCGGCCTTGATCTTTTTGTCGTAGGCATCCGACATCGGCAGACGCCAGACCAGTTCGTTCACCGCCTTACCGGCGGCGGTCAGGTTAGCGGATAGTTCGTCGTTGTTGGCGAACATGCCGGCGTATTCGTGGCCGAGCGCCACGATGATCGCGCCGGTCAAGGTCGCCAGATCGACCATGAAGCGCGGCTTGAAACGTTCCTTGGTGTACCAAAGCGCATCGGCCAGCACGAGGCGGCCTTCGGCATCGGTGTTGAGAACCTCGATGGTGGTGCCCGACATGGCGGTGACGATATCGCCCGGCCGCTGGGCATTGCCATCGGGCATGTTTTCCACCAGGCCGACGACGCCAACGGCATCGACCTTGGCCTTGCGGCCGGCCAACGCCTTCATCAGGCCGATCACCGTGCCGGCGCCGCCCATATCCCACTTCATGTCCCACATACCGGCGGCCGGCTTTATCGAAATACCGCCGGTATCGAAGGTCACGCCCTTGCCGATGAAAGCCAGCGGTCCTTGGCCGCGATTCCGGCCACGCCCGGCCGGGGCGCCGTTCCACTGCATGACGACCAACTGCGCTTCCTGGCTGCTGCCCTGGGCAACGCCGAGCAGGGCGCCCATGCCGAGCTTCTGCATTTCGGCGCGACCCAACACCTCGACCTTGACGCCAAGCACGCTCAACGTGCGGCACTCCGCGGCAAGCGACTTCGGATAGATGATGTTCGGCGGTTCCGAAACCACGTCGCGGGTCATGAACACGCCATCGACCACCGCGTCCTTGGGCGCATAGGCCTGACGTGCCTTGATGTGCCCGTCGCAGGCGATCCTCAACTGTTTGAGCTTCGGCTTGTCCTCGGGCTTTTCCTTGGTCAGGTACTTATCGAAGCGATAGGAACCGAGACGGGCGCCGAAAGCCATCTCGGCTGCGATGCTCACGGCAGGAAGCGGACAACCGGGTAAGGTATCGACGACAACAGTGACGACGGGTTCGCGGCTAAGCGCGCGATAGATGCTTCCGCCCGCATCCTGCAAGGTGAGTTCATCGAGGGACTTGGCATCGCCAAGACCGATCACCCGGACCCGGTCGAGCCGGGTGCCGGCGGGCGCCAGAATATCGATGCTCTTGCCTTTTTCTCCGGTGAACCGGGCAGCCTTCATGGCTCGTACGATGCCGCCTTTCATCGCCTTGTCGAGGGCAGCGGCGCCATGCGGCAACTTGCTTCCTTTGCAGATGGCGACCACGGCGGAACCCGAGGCCGGTAACCCGGACTTGGTGAATGAAATCTTCATCGGTCCCCTCAATCGCTCGTGTCCGGATTCCACAATTCAATTCATGAATGATGAAATCGGAACACGTCGCTTTTAAAATCAGTGGCCTACTTATCTCCGCAGTTCGCCGCAAGATGCGGCAAACTGCGGGGGCAGGACACTAGGCGGCTGACGCGCGTGGCCGACATCGGCCAAGCCGACAGTGTAAACCACGCCAGCGGAAAGAAAAAAGGCTATCTCCAGCGAGCCATTACGACGCCGGACCTTCGGTGGCGCGCAGCACCTCGCTTTCGACCGCCTCCGCCGAGGGACGTTGCCGCGATAGCAGCCAGACGAGCCCGCCCGGCAAACTGATGGCAATGACCAGTAGCCCGAACAACACGGAAACGATAAAGGTATCTTCGCCCGAAACGCCGACCAGTCCAAAGGCGGCGATCATCGCCCCTTCGCGCACCCCCCAGCCACCGATCGACACAGGAATAGTGGTCGCCAACAGAACCAGGGGAAACAGCGCCAGGCAATCGGTCAGGCCAATATCGATACCCAACCCCGCCGCCAACACAAAGACGGTCAGAGAAACATTGGCATGGCCGACAACCGACCAGGCAAACACCGCAGCAGCGTGACGCGGCACGAGGAACAGCCGGCGAGCATCGCCGCCGAGGCGGGTCACAACCGAAGCCCCTCGCCAATGACGAACCGCAGCAGGCAGGCGTTCCAACAACGTCAGGACGGCAATGCCCAGCGCCGAAGCCAATGCCATGACGGCAATTGCGGCCACGGCCCACGGCACCATGTCGGGCTGCAGACGTACTGCCAACCAGGGCAGCATGATGCCAGCGAGCAACGGAATGGCGGCAACGATGGCGACCCGTTCCAGCATCACCCCGTTGAAAGCGCCACTCAGCGTCTGCCCTGCCTTATGGGCGAGATAGATGCGAAAGGCATCGCCGCCAACCGACGAGGGCAGGGTTTGGTTGAAGAAGGTGCCGATCAGAAACAAGCGCAGCACGGTGCCGATCGGCAAGGGTTGCCCGATGGCCCGCAACACCGCCTGCCAGCGCCAGACGCAGATGGCGAATTGCAGCGCCGATATCAGCACGGCGAGCCCGATGTAGAGCGGCGAAATGGTCAGGAACCTCGCCGGATCGACACGCAAGTCAGTATGATCGATCAAGTACCAGATCAGCCCAACGGAAACAGCGCCCTTGAGGGCGAGAGCGATCCATTTCCGCATGCGAGCCATCGGCATAGGTTCCGGGGCGAAGAGGGTGCCCCTTCTAGAGCAAAACACCGGCCTGTAGAAGGGCTGGCCGCGACAGCGGCGTAAAATTCATTCCTAGGCCGCCGCGCCGAGGCGTACCGGCTGGCGACGGCGACCCCAGGCACCGGGCGGGCCGTCGAAGACGCCGGGACAGCGGGTCCCGCAAGTACGGCAGGCGCCTTCGACAGTGAGGTTCCAAGCACCCAACTGGTACCAGTCCCGTTCGATCAACAATCCGCCACAACCTTGGCACCAGGTGCTGCCGCCCTCCTTGTCGTGGACATTACCGGTATAAACATGGTGCAAGCCGTGGCGCCGGCCGATGGCACGAGCCCGCTGCAGGATGGCCGGCGGCGTCGCAGGCACGTCAAGCATCCGGTAGTCAGGATGGAAGGCGCTAAAATGCAGCGGCACGTCCAGGCCCAGGTTCTCGGCGATCCAGGCGCACATCCCGTCGATCTCGGCATCGCTGTCGTTATGGCCGGGGATCAGCAGATCGGTAATCTCGAACCACACGTTGGTTTCATGGCGCAGGTATTTCAGCGTCTCAAGTACGGCACCGAGTTCGGCGGTGCATAGCTTGCGGTAAAAATCCTCGGTAAAGGCCTTGAGATCGACGTTCGCGGCATCCATGTGACGGTAGAATTCGGCGCGCGGCTCGGCGTTGATGTAGCCGGCGGTGACCGCCACGGTCTTGATGCCCAACTCATGACAAGCCTCGGCCGTATCGATGGCATATTCGAGGAAGATCACCGGGTCGTTGTAGGTGAAGGCAACGCTTCGGCATCCCAGGCGCTGAGCGGCGCGCGCGATGTCTTGCGGCGAGGCCTTGGCCTGCAGGCGATCGAACTCGCGGGACTTGGAGATGTCCCAGTTCTGGCAGAAGCGGCAGGTCAAGTTGCAACCGGCGGTGCCGAACGAGAGGACGGGCGTGCCCGGCAGGAAATGATGGAGCGGCTTTTTCTCGATGGGGTCGATACAGAATCCGCTGGAACGGCCGTAGGTGGTCAGCACCATGCCATCGCCCTGACGTGCGCGCACGAAGCACAGGCCGCGCTGCCCCTCCTGCAACCGACACTCGCGGGGGCAGACATCGCACTGCACACGGCCATCGTCGAGGGTGTGCCAGTAACGGCCGGGTACCGCCCCTTCGATGACCTCGGTCGATATGGTTTCGGACATGTCGCAGCCGCCTTTTTTTCGAAGCCTCGGCGCAGGACATAGGTGGGAGTAGACTGGTGCCATGTCAACGCAGATGAGACCATGAGCTTTATACGTCCCGCCGCCGTCGCCGGGCTCTTCTATCCCAACGATCCCGAGACGTTGGCAACGACGGTGCGCGGACTTCTGACCCGCGCCGCCGCCAATGGACATCCGGTACCGAAGGCCCTGATCGTACCGCACGCCGGCTACATCTATTCCGGCGAGACCGCGGCGACGGCCTATGCCCGCGTCGTTCCAGCCCGCGGCCGCATCCACCGCGTCGTGCTGCTGGGCCCCTGCCACCGGGTGGCCGTGCGCGGCCTGGCGACCAGCGCAGCAGAAGCCTTCGCCACACCGCTGGGACGCGTGCACATCGACGCCGATGCCCGTCGACGCGCCTTGACCCTGCCCCAGGTCGGCATCTTCGAGGCAACCCACGAGAAGGAACACAGCCTGGAGGTCCACCTGCCTTTTCTACAGATAGCCTTGGGCGACATCGAACTGGTGCCGTTCGTCGTCGGCGATGCATCGGCCAACGAGGTTGCCCAGGTTCTCGACCTGCTATGGGGCGGCGAGGAGACGCTGATCGTCGTCAGTTCCGACCTTAGCCACTACCTGGACTATGAAGCGGCGCGGCAAAGCGATGCTGCCACCTGCCGGGCCATCGAAACCCTGACACCCGACTCCATCGGACGCGATCAAGCCTGCGGCCGGGTGCCGATCCGAGGACTGCTGCAAGTGGCCCGCCAGCGGAATTTGCTGTCGGAAACGCTCGACCTGCGCAACTCCGGAGACACGGCGGGCACCCGCGACAAAGTAGTCGGCTACGGCGCCTGGGCCTTCGTCGAGCCGCCGACAACGGTGGCCTTGAGCCGGCCCTTCGGCGAGATTTTGTTGCAACTGGCCGCTGCTTCGATCCGACATGGGCTGGATACCGGCGAACCATTGACGGTGAAGCTGGCTGACTATCCGCGAGAGCTTGGACAGGAAGGAGCCTGCTTCGTCACGCTGAAACACGGTAGCCGGCTGCGCGGCTGCATCGGATCCTATCGGGCGCGACGGCCGTTGGCGATCGACGTCGCCGAGCACGCCTTCAACGCTGCCTTCCGAGACCCCCGCTTTCCGCCGCTGACGGCGGGCGAAATCCCTGGGCTGGCGTTGTCGATTGCCGTTCTGGGGCCGAAAAGCGCCCTGGCGGCAAAAGACGAAGCGGCATTGATCGACCTGCTGCGCCCCGACATCGACGGCTTGATCATCCAGGATGGCGACAAGCAGGCGCTGTTCCTGCCGGCCGTCTGGGAATCGCTTCGCAAACCGGCGGAGTTCGTGCGGCTCCTCAAGCAAAAGGCCGGGTTGGCCGCCGACCATTGGTCCGCCACGCTGCGTTGCTGGCGGTTTACGGTCGAACACATCGCATCTGCGGACCTTGCCGATCCTGCTTCTCTCTGGACGGTACCGCCCGGGAAGCCGTAAACCCTTCACGCCGGAACATCGGCACCCAAATTCAGCAACGCGAGGACATGAGATGGTGGTGAACGTCAGCCTGGCTACCGTGGAGCAGGTCCGCGATATCGCGCTGCGCGCCGGCAAAGTCATCATGGACATCTACAAAACCGATTTCGATGTTTCGGCCAAGAGCGACAAATCGCCCGTCACCGAGGCCGACCGCCAGGCCGATGCACTAATCGTCAAAGCGCTGCGCGAGGAGGTTACCGACCGCTTCCCCATCGTCAGCGAGGAAACCTTCCAGGCCGACAATCCGACCGATGTTACCGGTATGCCCTTTTGGCTGGTCGATCCGCTGGACGGGACCCGGGAATTCATCAACAAGCGCGAGGAATTCACGGTCAACATCGCGCTGATCGATGCCGGCCTGCCGGTATTGGGCGTCGTCCACGCCCCGGCCATCGGCGCCACCTATTGGGGTAGCCGCAACGGCGCCTTTGTTATCGATAATGGCGGTTCGGCCCAGGCGATCAAGGTCCGCAAGGCACCTGCCGGCGGACTGACCGCCTGCGTCAGCCGCTCGCACCGCTCCCCCGACGAAGGCGCGTTCCTCAAACCGCTGACCATCAAGGAAGAAATCAGCGCCGGCAGTTCCATCAAGTTCTGCCTGGTGGCAAGAGGACGTTGCGACCTATATCCCCGTTTTGGCCGCACTATGGAGTGGGACACAGCGGCCGGCCATGCCGTGGTGCGGTTCGCCGGCGGGTTCGTCAAGAAGATCGACGGTAGCGACCTGACTTATGGCAAGCCCGGTTTCGAAAACCCGCATTTCATCGTCAAAGGCGACCCGCTGATCGCCAATACGCGATAGGTCGCCGCGACAGGAGGCCCACGTATGGCCGACGGACAACCGTGCCGAACGGAGGCTACCGACGCGAACATCGAGCGCGCCGGCGCATTGATCCGTGAGGGCCGCCTCGTGGCCTTCCCGACCGAGACCGTCTATGGCCTGGGCGCCGATGCGACCGACGACGACGCCGTCGCCGCCATCTTTGCGGCAAAGGGCCGGCCGCACTTCAATCCGCTGATCGTCCATCTTGCCGAACCGACGCAGGCGGAACGTTACGTCCACATGACCGAGGCCGGACGGCTGCTGGCCCGTGCCTTCTGGCCGGGCGGCCTGACGCTTGTACTGCCGCGGCGCATGGATTCGACCGTCTCGTTGTTGGCCAGCGCCGGACTGGACACCATCGCCATCCGGGTGCCCGCCCACGACGTCGCTCACCGGCTGCTGGTTGCCGCCGACCGACCGGTGGCGGCGCCAAGTGCCAACCGCTCCGGCTCGGTCACGGCGACCACAGCCGCACACGTCGTGGAATCGTTCGGAATCGAGGTCGCCCTTGTGCTCGACGGCGGCCCCTGTCGCATCGGTCTTGAATCGACTGTCGTCGACGTTACCGGCGATATACCGATACTCCTTCGTCCCGGCGCCATCACGGCCGAAGCGTTGATGGCGGTCGCCGGCCATCTCGCTGCTCCCGAAGGCCTTGGCGGCCCGCTCCGTTCGCCCGGCATGCTGGAACGGCACTACGCACCCAGCAAACCGCCGCGGCTGAATGCCGTTAAGGCCGAAGCCGGCGAAACGCTATTGGCCTTTGGAACGAATGCGCCCAAAGGTGCGCTCAACCTCAGCCCAAGCGGCGACCTGCGCGAAGCAGCGGCAAATCTGTTTGCCATGTTGCGCGCTCTCGACCAACCGTCGAGCGGCCGCATTGCCGTGATGAGCATACCGGAGGAAGGACTGGGCCGGGCCATCAACGACCGGCTGCGCCGCGCTGCGACACCCGCAGTCGACACAAATCGGGAACGCCGATAGGAGCCCGACCGCCGGACACCGCCACCGACTCATATACCTGTGGATACTAGTAACACCCCGAGAGTCGTTTCATGGTGTGGTCAGCCCGGCGACGAGCACCAAGACTACGAAGCTGCAGGCTGAAAAATACGCTTTTAACGAGAATAAATAAGTTGTATTTCTCGTCGGGTTTGCCGTCGTGCGTGACACCGAATATGCATCGACGCACAGCCCGTGCTAAACTTTTGCTTGCCACGCGAAGGAGATTGGTTCGTGCGGTACGGTATTGCAAGGATGGCGGGCATGGCGCCGACGACAGCTTTTCCGGCGACGACGACGAACGGCCACATTCCGACGTCGCCTCACCCTGCCTCTGTCCCCCAGGTACCAGCGACGCTCTTGCGTGCAGCTGTAGAGGCGCCTGGCAGGCTCCACCGCAGATGACAAAGATATCCGCTATAATTTCATGTACCCAATCTGCCCTCGACGAGGCGGATATGTTGCGAACCTTGCGCCTGACCGTCTTCGACCGGCTGGCGACCTACCTGACGCATGAAATGAGCCAACCGATCAGCATCTCGCGGATCACCGCGGAAAACGTTCTGCATGACCTGAACACGGGGAACGTATCGACAGATACACTGCGCGAACGACTGACCACCATCCACGATCAAGCCGAGCGTATGACAGGCGCGATCGAACGGCTGATGCATCTGGGCAACCGTCAACCCGGCGTTTCGGCCCGGTTCGACATTTGCAAAACCTTGGACGAAACCGCCTCCGCGCTTCGCCGTGCCGCCGTTATGTCGGGCCTAACGTTCGAGGTATCGGCGCCCGACGAACCGACGTTTGTCCATGGTAGCCCGCGTAATTTATGGCTGGTCATGGTCGGGTTGTTGACCATGACCTGGGATCCGGGCCAGACACGTCGCGGCGCGACGACCAATGCAAGCGGCAGCGGCATCCTGATCCACGCCGAACGTCGCAAGAGCACCGTCGCGTTAGACCTGATCCATGACGGTTGCGAAGCAACAGGCCAGCCGGGCAGTGCGGCAGGCCAATTTGCCGGCGATATTCGCGTAGAGACGGCACGCCGGGTTATCGAGCGCATGGAAGGTCGATTTGAAGCTAAGTTCCGCGACAACGGGCTGCATGTGCGCATCGTATTGCCCCTAACCGACCACGTCGCGGCCGCTGCTCCCGCCGAAGGATCGAAAACGGCTCGCTCTCGAAACATTCGGCCTTTGAACGTGCTGTTGGTCGATGACGAGGAGTTGGCGCTTGAAGGCATTCAGGAATATCTGTCCCGCCAAGGCCATCACATCGTCACCGCCTGCAATGGCAGCGAGGCCCTGCTGCGGTTCGCCGAATTGCCGATCGACGTGGTAGTAACGGACTTGCGCATGCCGATAATGGACGGCAACACGCTGATCCGCGAGATACGCCGTCAATCGCCGCTGCCGATCATCGCCATGACTGGCCATGCCGGACCGACGGATGAAGAGGTTGCACTTTCCGATGGTGCATCGGTCGTTCTGCATAAGCCTGTGCGCCTGCGCGACCTAGCGAGCGCTCTCGAAAAGGCAACGACGGCCCCCTAGGATCCGTTGCCGCCTTCAGGAACCAGCGGGAACTGGCAACCGGCGAAAAGCCGGCAACCAAAAGGCCGCCGCGGCAACAGCCATCGCCAATGCCGACATGACGGCGAAGACGCCGACCAAACTGCCCTCCCATTTATGCAATTCGGCGACCAACGGAACGGCCGTCGCACCCACCCCCAACGAGACCACGTATTTGACCGCATAGGCGCGCGACCGCCAAGCGGTCGGTACATGGCGGGCGACGACCGTGTCGAGGATCGGTATCTGGCCGAAGATCAGCATCATCAGCACCACCGCGGTCGCCAGCATCGGCAGGCCGGTCCCATGGATGGCGGCGGCCATCGCCGGAACGGTCAGCAGGCTAAGGCCGATGTAGATCAAGCGGATCGGGTAGCGGTCGATCAGGAAGCCGACCAAAATCTGCGCGAAGGCGGCCGCCGTAACGACCAAGGATACCAGGCCACCGATCTGTGCAGGCGACGCAACGATGCCGGCCAGCCGTTCGTCGAACAGCTTGGGCAGTGCGATGGTGACGCCATTGAAAACGATACCGCCGCAAGCGGTCGCCACGACGATGACGATCCACAGGCGGCGCATGTCGGCCGGGCCGGCAGGCTGGCCCGAGGGCAGCGCCTTCTTGATGCCCTTCCCTTCGGTGGGCCTTGTCCAGGCGGCATAGGCGAGGCCGAGCGCAATGGCGACCGCACCGGGGACGAAAAACGCCCAACGCCAGGAGGCGAGATCGATCAAGGCTCCGGCGACAAGCGCCGCCGCTGCTATGCCCAGGTTGCCGAAGACGCCGTTGATGCCCATCGCCCGGCCGATCTTCTCCGTCGTTTCGCCGACCATGGCGATGCCGACGGGATGATAGATGGCGGCGAACAGTCCAATGGCGAACAGTCCGGCGCCGAGGCCCAGCGGCCCCGTCGCCAAACCCGTGGCGATGGCAGCAGCGCCGGAACCGACGAAATACACGACCAGCATGTTGCGCCGCCCCCAGCGGTCGGCTAGCCAGCCTGCCGGCAACGCGCCGCCGCCGAAGGCGACGAAGCCGAGCACCGACAGCCACAGCAGATCGCCATAGGATTCGGCGAATTCAGCGCCCAGGGCGAGAACCACCGTCGGGAACAGCAGCATCAGCAGATGATCGAGGAAGTGGCCGACGTTGAGAAAGCCGAAAGTCACAGCGCGACGATCGATGATCACCGGTACTCTCCTGCTGGCAACGCACCCTGGAGTATGTCGTTTGTTATGTAACGCCGTTCATGCGCCACCGCACCGGGAATCGACAGCGGGCTTGATCGGATAGGCGGCGGGCTTATTCTGGCGCCCCGTTCGCCAACCGCATGCCGCCACCGAGGATTCGTATCGCATTCCGCCCGCGCCTTAACTGTTATTAAAGTATCGACATATAAATATTATCCGGAGTCACTTTAGTATGCTGTTCAGTTCTTATGAGTTTGTTTTTTTATTTTTTCCCTTATGCATATTGTTGTTTCACTCTGCGATTTTTTTTGGCCAGAACCGCGGCAGTCTGTGCATCCTTTTTGTTGCCTCTTTATTTTTTTATGCTTGGTGGGATATCCGATTTCTTCCCCTGTTACTAGGGTCGATCACCGTCAATTTCCTTATCGGCCTAGCCCTTGGCAGCTACAAAATCCATCGCTGGGGCAGCAGTGCCTGGCTCATCATCGGGGTATCTCTCAATTTAATTTTGCTCGCTTTCTTCAAATACTGGGATTTCTTTGCAAGCAACGTGAACGGCGTCGCCAATACGAGTATTCCCTTAATATCGGCGATCCTTCCACTCGGCATTTCCTTTTTCACGTTTGAGCAGATTTCCTATTTGGTCGACACTAGGCGTTCGGGCGAACCGGAACGAGATCCGCTGCGCTACGCACTATTCGTCGCTTTCTTTCCACGTCTAGTGGCCGGCCCCATCCTGCGCGCGAGCGAGTTTCTCCCCCAGGTCGCATCCGGCCGCCTTACATCCCGGCTGACACCCGATCTTGCTGTCGGCTTGACATTGTTTGCTATCGGCCTGTTCAAAAAGACCGTCATTGCCGACGGCGTTGCCGTGTATGCAACACCTGTCTTCGCCATGGCAGCAACCGGCGAACCGCTCGACTTGCTGACCGCCTGGGCCGGCGCGCTAGCCTATACCATGCAACTTTACTTCGATTTCTCCGGCTATTCCGATATGGCGATAGGCGCCGCCCGTTGCTTTGGAATACGCTTCCCGCTCAATTTCTGGTCGCCGTACAAGGCAAAGAGCATCGTCGAGTTCTGGCGCTTCTGGCATATGACGTTGTCGCGCTTTCTGCGCGACTATCTTTACATCCCACTTGGCGGCAGCCGCCGGGGCACGGCACGGCGATATGTGAACTTGATGGCAACCATGCTGTTGGGCGGCCTATGGCATGGTGCCAATTGGACCTTCGTCGCCTGGGGCGCTTTGCATGGCTTCTATCTCATGGTTAATCATGCCTGGGAGCAATTGTGCCGGCGCAGTCGCGCGCTCGGCCGCATTGACGGCTGGCCGGCAACACGCGCGGTCTATTGGCTGATCACATTTCTTGCTGTCGTCGTCGCCTGGGTCTTCTTTCGCGCGCCCACCTTCGTCGCAGCGAAAGCGATGTTGCATGCCATGGCGGGGCTCGATGGCGTCTCCATCCCCTCCGGAGTGGCCGCGGCACTAGGGCCATTGCAAACGCCACTCCTCCAACTCGGCGTTACCTTCGGCGCCGGCAGCGGCTCCCTATTGATCGCCAGCTATACCTGGATCGCCATCTTGCTTATCGTCGTGCTGAGAATGCCCAATGCCGTCCAATTATTGGAGCGCTGGCAGCCTGTCCTCGACCAGCCTCCCCATTCCGATGTCGATGACGCAAACCCTGCCGTGCGTATCATTTGGCGTCCTAATCTCTATTGGGCCGGAGCCATCGCCGCGATGGGTGTGTTGGGTGTATTTGCCATCGCCCGCGGCGGCGAATTTCTATATTGGCAGTTCTGAACCATGCAGAATGCCAATCGCTATCTCGTACAACTCGCCGCTTGCGGCGTAGCCGTATCTCTGTTGCTGGCGGGATTCATCGTGCTGATCGATCCCTATCGCGCCTTCGACACGCCTTCGATCGCCGGTATCAACACGATCAAGCCCCGCGCCGCGCAACGGAGCGACCTGAGCAAATCCCGAATTCTCGAGCGCACCCATGCGCGCACCGTCCTGCTCGGCAACTCGCGGGTGGAAATCGGGCTCAATCCGGCAAGCGACAAATGGCCGGCAGAACGACGACCTGTCATCAACGCCGCCCAGGCAGGCACGCCGCTCAGCAAATCGATCTGCCGCCTGAAGGAGGCCATAGCGGCCGGCCGGCCAACCCTGATCGTTTTAGGCGTCGATATTCAGGACTTTCTGGTTGCGCAACAGCCGCTTGAATCCATGCCCAACAAGATTCCGGCCAAGCGCACGGGTTGCGATACAGCCCATCTGATGTGGAGCACGCTGTTCAGCATCAGTAGCCTTGTCGACGCCGTATTGACCGCCATCGGTCAAGATACCCAAACCGGTGCGACGATAGAGGCGAACGGTTTTAATCCCATGCGAGAGTATCAAGCCCATGTTCGGCGCGTCGGCTATGTCGGCCTGTTCGAGCAGAAATTGAGCGAATACACCAAGGAATATAAGAAAAAACCTTCGTCCAACTTCATCGAGCCCGATCGCTACCTACCATTTCGCGATTTACGAAATATTATGCGGATATCGTCGGCCGAAGGCATCGACCTGGTGATTTATTTTCATCCCTATCATGGGCAATTTCTAGACCTCCTGCGCGCTGCGGGGTTGTGGGATAGCTTCGAGGCCTGGAAACAGCAAGTATACGCGATGGCCGCAGAAGAGAGCCGCGGCCGGCTGACCGCGATCCGCGTACTAGACTTTAGTGGCTATAACGAAATTACAACCGAGATCGTTCCCACGGACAAAGCCGCTCCGATGAAGTGGTACTGGGAGCCTGGCCACTACAAAAGTGAACTCGGCGATATAATAATCGAAGAAGTCGTACGCGGGAGCGGATCACGCCTATTGCCAAATTGATCCTCGCTATTTTTATTAATGATGTCAGTTAATTTCCAGAATAAAGGATGTCCAGTATTCAGGGCGCAGACCGGGCAGACTTGACGACCTAGGGGAAAAATCAGGACCGACTGGCACGGTCCTTGTTGCTTAAATCGACATCGCGAGTTTCGACATTGCCACTCCTAAGCCACACTAGAAATCGACAGCGGGCTTGATCGGGTAGGCGGCGTGCTTATTCTGGCGCTCCGTTCGCCAACCGCTTACCGCCGCCGAGGACTTATGCCGCATTCCACCTCCCCTGCCGTGATCGAGGCCATCCGCAAGGCCGTCGGCCCCACCGCCTGCATCAGCGACGAGCGGGACATGGAGCCCTTCCTGATCGAGGAACGCGGCCTGTGGCGCGGCAATGCCGACATCGTGGTTCGCCCCACGACGACGGAACAGGTGGCGGCCGTGGTCAAGATCTGCGCCGAGGCCGGGGTGTCGGTCAATCTGCAGGGCGGCAACACGGGGCTGCTCGGCGGCGCCGTGCCGCAAGGCGGCGTGGTGCTGTCGCTGACCCGGCTCAATAAGGTCCGCGAGCTGGACGCGGTCAATCACACGATCACCGTGGAGGCCGGCTGCGTGCTGGCCGACGTACAGGCCGCCGCCAAGGAGGTGGGCTGCCTGTTCCCGCTCAGCCTGGGCGCCGAAGGCAGTTGCCAAATCGGCGGCAATCTTTCGACCAACGCCGGCGGCGTCAACGTGCTGCGTTACGGCAATACGCGCGACTTGGTGTTGGGTGTCGAGGCGGTTCTAGCCGACGGCAGCATCTGGAATGGCCTTCGCAGCCTGCGCAAGGACAATACCGGCTTCGACCTCAAACACCTGTTCATCGGCTAGGAGGGCACGCTCGGCATCGTCACCGCTGCCGTGCTGAAGCTCTATCCCGCGCCGCGCGCCAAGGAGACGGCACTGGCCGCTACCGAGAGCCCGGAAGCCATCCTCGACTTATTTTCGCGCGTACGCGCCATCAGCGGCGACACGCTGACCGCCTTCGAGATGGTGCCGCGCATCGGCATCGAACTCGGCGTCAAGCATACCCCCGGAGTCACCGATCCGATGGCCGAGCCGCATCCCTTTTACGCGCTGATTGAACTAACCAGCCCGAAGGAGGGCAACGCGCTGCGCGAGACGCTGGAGGGCGTGCTGGAGCAGGCCTTCGAGTCGGGATTGGTCCAGGATGCGGTGATCGCCTCTAGCGAACAACAGGCCAAGGAATTATGGCGTATCCGCGAAACCATCCCGGAAGCGCAGAAAAGCGAAGGCGGCAATTTCAAGCACGACGTCGCCGTGCCGGTTTCGCGCGTCGCCGAATTCGTGCGCGCGGCAACGGCGCTGGCGGAACGGGAAATTCCGGGATGCCGGGTTTGCGCTTTCGGCCACATCGGCGACGGCAACATCCATTTCAATCTCAGCGAGCCGAAGGGCGGCGATACCAAAGCCTTCATGGGCGAGATGGAGCGCATCAACCACCTGGTGCATGACCTGGCCGTCTCCATGAACGGCACGTTCAGCGCCGAACACGGCATCGGCATCCAAAAGCGGGGCGAACTGGCGCGCTACAAATCGCCGGTCGAGATGAGCCTGATGCGCAAGCTGAAGGCAGCGTTGGACCCCAACAATGTGCTCAACCCTGGCAAGGTACTATAAGCGGAGTTCCAAGCGGTGAAATCCTACGAAGCACCCGTCGAAGACATGTGCTTCGTCTTGGAAGCCGCGGGCGGACTCGACCGCATCGCCGAGCGTTCGGGAGAGGCCGGCTGTTCGCCGGAACTGGCGCGGCGCATTCTCACCGAGGCGGGACGGTTCGGCGCCGACGTCCTGGCGCCGCTGAACGCCCCGGGCGACCGGCAAGGCGCTCGCCTGGACAACGGCGCCGTGCACACACCGGACGGCTTTGCCGATGCCTATCGCCGTTTTGTCGATAGTGGCTGGAATAGCATTTCGGCCGACCCCGCGTGGAGCGGCCAGGGGCTGCCGTCGCTGCTCGGTACCGCCGTGGCCGAGATCTGGGCATCGGCCAACCTGGCTTTTTCGCTCGGCCCCACCCTTACCCAGTCCGCCATCGCGCTGCTGGGCGCCCATGCCTCGGCGGATCAGGCGCGGCGCTTCCTACCGAAGCTGGTATCGGGCGAATGGACGGCGACGATGGCGCTGACCGAACCGCAGGCCGGCTCCGACCTGTCCGCCGTGCGAGCCCGTGCCGTCCCCGACGGCGACGGATTCCGCCTCCACGGCCAAAAGATCTTCACCTCCTATGGCGACCATGACTGGACAGCGAACATCGTCCATCTGGTACTAGCCCGACTGCCGGACGCGCCGCCGGGGATCAAGGGCATTTCGCTGTTCCTGGTGCCGAAATTCCTGATCGGCGCCGACGGAACGCCCGGCCCGCGCAACGACGTCCGCTGCATCGCTCTGGAAGGCAAGCTGGGTCTCCACGCCAGCCCCACCGCCGTCATGGCCTTCGGCGAGAACGAGGGTGCCATTGGCGAATTGATCGGTCCGCCGCACCAAGGTTTAGCCTACATGTTCGTGATGATGAATGCCGCCCGCTTGGCCATCGGCCTGCAGGGCGTCGCCATCGCTGAACGCGCCTTTCAGTTGGCGCGGGCCTATGCCCGGGAGCGCCTTCAAGGGCGCGGCCCGGACGGCGCGCCGACAGCCATTGTCGAACACGGCGATGTCAGGCGCATGCTGCTGTCGATGAAAGCAAAGACCGAGGCGGCCCGTGCGCTGACCTATTACGTCGCCGGGCAAAGCGATCTGAGTCGCCGGCTCGGCGACCGTATCGCACGCCAACGATGCCGCGATCGGGTGGAGTTGCTGACCCCCGTGGTCAAGGCTTGGTGCAGCGACATCGGCATCGAAGTGGCCGATACCGGCATCCAAGTTCACGGCGGGGCCGGCTACATCGAAACGACGGGCGCCGCCCAGCTTTGGCGCGACGGACGCATCGCCGCCATCTATGAAGGCACCAACGGTATCCAGGCCCGCGACCTAGTCGGGCGCAAAGTGCGCCGCGACGGCGGCTTGGCTGCCCGCGCCTTTATTGCCGACGCGCGCGAGGATTTGTGGGCCTTGCGGCCCTCGGCCGCGGAAGCAGTATTGGCACGACCGGCCGAGCGCGCCTTGGAACGCCTTGAAACTGCCACCAATTGGCTGACGGATCGGACCGAGGAAGCCCCTGCATTGGCCGTCGCCGCACCCTACCTGCGATTGATGGGCACGGCAGCGGCCGGTTGGCTTTCGGCCCGCGTTGGCATCCTTGCAGACCGGCGCGGCGGTCTCGCGGGACAAGTTGCCGCCGCCCGTTTCTTCGCCGACCATGTCGTCGGCGATTCGGACGGTTTGGCAAGGATCGTCATGACCGGCGCACCGGCCATACTTGAGACGGCCCCCGATCTTTTCTAACCCGCCACCCACGGCCTCATCGACAGGTTGGTTTTCAAGAATGGCAGGCGCTCA
>CANITX010000034.1 GCA_947470575.1 Rhodospirillales bacterium | reverse complement strand
TGGTGATGCCCTTGTCGGAATTGACCATCGCGAGGCCGGGGCGTTTCGCATACTGGGCCTGAATGTCCGCCTTGATCTGGGCCTTCTCGGCCTCGGGCAGGGTCTCGATGCGGGTCAGCATGTCGGCGACGCCTTGGTCGGAATTGACGCCGAGCTTCTTGAAGGTGGCGCCGTGCTTCGCGAAGACGTCGGCGAAGAACACCTCGATGCAATGGCCGAACAGGATGGGATCGGAGATCTTCATCATGGTTGTCTTGACGTGCAGGGAGAACAGGACGCCCTCTTTCTTCGCGGCCTCGATCGCTTCGGCATAGAAGGCGCGCAGCGCCTTCTTGTTCATCACCGAGCAATCGATGACCTCGCCGGCCTGCAGCGGGATCTTCGGCTTCAGCACCGTGACCGCGCCGTCGCTGGCGACCAGCTCGATACGGGCATTGGTCGGCGCCGCAACAGTCGTCGCCACCTCCGAACCGTAGAAATCGCCGCCCGACATGAACGCCACGCGCGATTTCGAGTCCTTGCTCCAGGCGCCCATCTTATGCGGATTGTTGCGCGCGTACTGCTTCACGGCGCCCGCCGCCCGGCGGTCGGAATTGCCCTCGCGCAGCACCGGATTGACGGCGCTGCCGAGCACCTTGCCGTAGCGGGCGCGGATTTCCTTATCCGCCGGCGTCGCGTCGCTGTCCGGATAGTCCGGCACGTCGTAACCCTTGCTCTGCAACTCCTTGATCGCGGCCTTCAGCTGCGGGATCGAGGCGGAGATGTTGGGCAGCTTGATGATATTGGCCTCGGGGCGCATCGCCAGTTTGCCGAGTTCGGCGAGATCATCAGGGACCTTTTGCGCCGGCGTCAGTTTCTCTGGGAAATTGGCGAGGATACGCCCGGCCAGCGAAATGTCCTTCAGCTTCATCTTCACGCCGGCCGCGCCGACAAAGGCCTCGACGATCGGCAGCAGGGAAAACGTCGCAAGCGAAGGCGCTTCATCGACCTTCGTCCAAACGATTTCAAGATCTGGCATGATGGCACCTCCGCGCGCCGCTTTGATTTCGGCTGAGTTGACCTATGGGCGATTGTGGCCCGTTTTGTCGCATTGACGTGAGGGAAAGGCAATCTCTTCAATACGGCATTGTCACCCCTTCCCCGGCTCCGGCCTCGCCTTCCGCATGCCTGGCGAGATCACGCCCAAGAAGCTGGCCATCCTGCGCCCCCGTCACAAGACGGATCGTCAAGTAGGCCAAGGTCATCAACCGAAGAGAGTACAACATGGCGTCAAAGCCGCCGGGGACGATGGATTGGGACTAGTGATTCAATCCCGGGCTCACGGTCTGTAGGCTTCGATAACCTGTCGCTTCGATGTGTTGGAGGCGCCCGCATCGACCCTACCGCTCGTGCTGATCGTGATAGCATTACCGCTGATCGTGACGTCACCTTCCCGGCGATTACCAAGAGGAAGTCTGCGCAAATTGATGAGTTCGCTGCGCTCATAGACGTTGCCGTCGAAGTCGAAAGCATGCCTTGCCACGACATGCAGAACATGAAGTGTAAAGAAATCACCGGATCCGCCGCCGCTATAGCTGGCGACGGCGATCAGTAGGCCGTTATTTGTGGCCCCAAAATAGCGGTAAGCCGTCTTCTCCACAGCGCCATCACCGTCGGGGGCGCTTTTCTGCACGACCCAGGATGCCTGCTTGGATACGTGATCGGCATAGAGATTGCTTTTGGTCGCTGCCACGGCATCGACAGCCACCCAGATGTTCTTGCTATCGGCGAGGTTACCGTCTCCGAAGTCGCGAAAAATCTCAGGTGGAATAGGCTTACCGCCAATGGTGAAGGTTTCTTTGATCTCGGCGATGACCGCGGCGGATTGGGGCAATTTTGGCGGCGACTGGGCGATGCATGAAGCTCCCGTTATCAGGGCTACACACATGAACGCCCATTGAAGCCCGCGCAGCAGGAAAGTCTTCTTTCTCGCCGGGCTGGGGCGAGGCGCACCCGCCCATATGGAAACGTCGGCCCTCCCGACGGACGGAGGGAGGAACCCAGCGAGATGCCTGGCGGCCAACGGACCGGCTGAAAGCGCGCGTCTCCTTGCCAAACTCCATCTTGGTCGATACCGTCATGCTCCAAGCGGTTAATTTCGGTATCCGTTTCGATCTCAGCGGTTGAAAATGCGCTGCGTCTTGCCGAACCGTCCGCCACCATTTGGCCGGTAGCCAATACCAAAGAGACCATCGGAGAGCCGGTCGGTCCAAAGCCGTCTGCCGGGGCCGGGTATCGTCCCGACGATCGATGGGCCTTCCCGGTGCCGAGCCGAGCGCAGCCTGCGCGCGAGCCGATGAGTCCGGCGGCAAAGTCTTCTAAATGGATGCCATGAACGCCCGAGCCCATTCCGCAAACCCCCTGATGTCCTCGCCCCGCCACCGGTCGGATTCCGCCCCCGCGGCCCCCTTCCTGCCGATGAGCCGCGCCGAGATGACGGCGCTGGGTTGGGACGCCTGCGACATCGTGCTGGTCACCGGCGACGCCTATGTCGATCACCCGAGCTTTGGCATGGCGATCGTCGGCCGACTGCTCGAATCCCAGGGCTTCCGGGTCGGCATCATCGCGCAGCCCGACTGGCAGTCGGCCGAGCCGTTCAAGGCGTTGGGCAAACCGGCCCTGTTCTTCGGCGTCACCGGCGGCAACATGGATTCGATGGTCAACCGCTACACGGCGGATCGCCGGTTGCGTCACGACGACGCCTACACCCCCGGCGGCGAGGGCGGCCGGCGGCCGGACCGCTGCACCCTCGTCTACGCGCAACGCTGCCGCGAGGCGTTCAAGGATGTGCCGATCGTGCTCGGCGGCATCGAGGCGTCGCTGCGCCGCATCGCCCATTACGACCACTGGTCCGAAAAGGTGCGCCGCTCGGTGCTGGCCGACGCCAAGGCGGACCTGCTGCTCTACGGCAACGCCGAGCGCGCCGTCGTCGAAGTGGCCCACCGGCTCGCCGCCGGCGAGGCGCCGCGCGATCTCGATTCCATCCGGGGCGTCGCCCTGTTCCGCCGCGTGCCCGACCATGTCACGGAACTGCGCGCCGACGATCTCGACTCCGCCGACGAGGGCGCCGCCCGCCGCCCCGGCGATACCGTGATCCGGCTGCCGGCCTACGAGCAGGTCGAGCAGGACCGCGAGGCCTATGCCCGCGCCTCGCGCGTGCTGCATCGCGAGAGCAATCCCGGCAATGCGCGGCCGCTCGTCCAGCGCCATGGCGACCGCGACCTGTGGCTGAATCCGCCGCCGATCCCGCTGACCACGCCCGAGATGGACACCGTCTACGATCTGCCTTACAGCCGCGCGCCGCATCCGTCCTACGGCGATGCGAAGATCCCCGCCTGGGAGATGATCAAGTCCTCGGTAACCATCATGCGCGGCTGTTTCGGCGGCTGCACGTTCTGTTCGATCACCGAGCACGAAGGCCGCATCATCCAGAGCCGCTCGGAAGGCTCGATCCTGCGCGAGATCGAGCAAATTCGCGACAAGACGCCGGGGTTCAAGGGCGTCATCTCGGACATCGGCGGTCCCACCGCCAACATGTACCGGATGGCCTGCAAAGACCCAAAGGTCGAGGCGGCCTGCCGGCGGCCGTCCTGCGTCTTCCCCGATATTTGCCCGAACCTGAACACCTCGCACGACGACCTGATCCGGCTCTATCGCAAGGTGCGCGAGGTGAAGGGCATCAAGAAGGTGATGGTCGCTTCCGGCGTGCGCTACGACCTCGCGGTGAAAAGCCCCGCCTATATCAAGGAGCTGGTGACCCATCACGTCGGCGGCTATCTGAAGATCGCGCCCGAGCACACCGAGCGCGGCCCGCTCGACAAGATGATGAAGCCGGGGATCGGCGCTTACGACCGCTTCAAGCAAATGTTCGACGCCGCCGCCAAGCAAGCCGGCAAGGAATATTACCTGATCCCGTATTTCATCGCGGCACATCCCGGCACCACCGATGAGGACATGATGAACCTCGCGATCTGGCTCAAGCAGAACCGCTACCGCGCCGACCAGGTGCAGACGTTCCTGCCGTCGCCGATGGCGACCGCCACTGCCATGTACCACAGCGGCGTCAATCCGCTGCGCGGCGTGCGGCGCGGGGCGAGCGAGAAGGTCGAGGCGATCAAGGGGCTCAAGCAGCGCCGGCTGCACAAGGCGTTCCTGCGCTACCATGACCCCGATAACTGGCCGCTGCTGCGCGAGGCGCTGAAACGGATGGGCCGCGACGATCTGATCGGCTCGAAACCCGACCAGCTCGTGCCGGCCCACCAGCCACCTGGCACCGGCAAGGCCGCCGCCGCGCATCGCCCGCTCCGCCGCGCCGACCGCCCCCGGCGCTTCACCACCAAGGGCGTCCCCTTCCCTGCCAAGAAGTGAAGCAGGGCATTACCCGAGACGACGTGGCTTTCTTGCCCCCTCGCCCCTTTTTGGGGAAAGGGTCGGAGTGAGGCGCAACCGGCACCCGCCGTCGTCAATCCCCGGCTTCGATCTCGACGCGATACGCGCTACGCAGGCGACGGCGTGCCGTCGCGCTGCAGGACGGCGGCAAAGAAGCCGTCGGTGTCGTGGCGCGCCGGCGTCAGCGACAGGTATTCCGGATGGGCTGAATCCATCAGCCCTGGCGCCGCCTCGCGCAGCGGTACCACGTGAAAGTCGGGATGGTCCGCCAGGAAGGCCGCGACCTGCTCCTCGTTCTCCTCGGCCAGCAGGGAACAAGTAGCATAGACCAGCCGTCCGCCGGGCTTCACCAGCCGCGCGGCGCTGGCAAGGATAGCGGCCTGCAGCGGCAGCAGGTTCTCAAGCCCCGGCCCCAGGACGCGCCAGCGTGCATCCGGATTGCGCCGCCACGTACCGGTTCCGCTGCACGGTGCGTCGACCAGCACCCGGTCGAACGAGCCCTTGTGACGTTTCACCCAGCGGTCCCTTTCGCTGGTCAGGGGCCGGGTCTCGATATTGTGCAGTCCGGCACGGCGGAACCGTTCGGCGCTGCGCTTCAAACGGTTGGCCAGGACATCGCAGGCCACGACGCGGCCCTTGTTGGCCATCTGTGCGGCGATGGCCAGCGTCTTGCCGCCGGCTCCGGCGCAGAAATCGACCACCTGTTCGCCCGGCCGGGCGTCGACCAGCATGGCGACCAGCTGCGAGCCCTCGTCCTGAATCTCCACCTCGCCGCTCCGCAGCATCGGCAAGCTGGCCAACGGGGGACGTTCCGTCACGCGGATGCCGAACGGCGCCATGCGCGATGCCTCGGCCGGCACGCCGAGGTCGCGCAGCGCGCCCAGCATGTCCTCCCGCGTC
The DNA here is from genome assembly GCA_947470575.1 of Rhodospirillales bacterium. Classification (GTDB taxonomy): domain Bacteria; phylum Pseudomonadota; class Alphaproteobacteria; order Rhodospirillales; family CAMCUA01; genus CAMCUA01. The sequence goes on along the minus strand of CANITX010000034.1, from coordinate 18,595 downwards.
GTCTTGAGCGGATTGACCCGCAGGTCGAGCGGGGCCGCCGTCAGCAGCGCCGCCATCTCGCGCTGGAAGGAATCGCCAAACCGCCGCCGCAAGTCGGCGACCGACCAGTCTGGGCATTCGAACCGCACCGCCTCCGGCATGACCGGATGGTCGAGGGTGCAGCCCCGCAGCTTTTTCAGCAGGCTGCGTTCCTCGTCCGTCAGAGCAGCCGGCGCGTGCAGCCCGCCGCTGAACAGGCGGTCGATCTCATCCGGCGTCCTGCCACCGTCGAGCGCCAGCCAGGCCAGCAGCCGCTGGCGCGGCCCGGCCGGGCGTCCGTGCTTCGCCAGCCACCATCCCAGCCGGGCGTGGTGTCGCAGCAGCGCGTAGACCAAATCGTAGATGCGACCGCGATCCGCGTCGTCGATATGACGCCGGTCACGAAACCACGCCGAGACGACGGCATCGGCGGGACGCGCGACACTTTCGACCTCGCACATCAGCTCGAGCGTAGCTTGCAGACGGGAGGCGGGGGTCACGGAAGGGTACTCAAGGAAATGTCAGCCCGCCCGTCGGGCTGATGGTAGTCCCCGTGATAAAGGCGGACTCGTCCGACGCCAGGAAGGCGGCGACGGCGCCGATGTCTTCGGGGTTGGCGATGCCGAGCGGGGCTCGCTCGGCGATGCGGGCGTATTGGGCCCTGTGCAACGCCGTCATCGGCGACTTGCCTTCATGAGCCTCCCACGACGGCGAGTCGGCGACCAGGGTCACGGCGATGCAGTTCACCCGCACCCTATGCCTGGCCATCTCCTTGCCGAGCACCTTGGTCGCCATCGTCAGGCCACCGGCATAAAGGGCGACCGTCGTCTGGCCGGCGGTCGGCACCCGGCCGCCCTCGGAGGTGACGAAGATGCAACTGCCGGCCCGGCGCTCGATCATGTGCGGCAGGACGGCGTGAACCGGCAGCAGCTTGGCGACGGTCGCCTTGGCCACGACCTCGGCGACGCCCGCCACATCGATGGTGTCGAAGATGCCGCGGACCCGCGGCGACCGGGTCTCCTCCGACGGAACGCCCCCGGCGCTGGCAACCAGGATGTCGACCTTGCCGAACCTCTGGATCGTCGCGGCGGCCAGGGCGTCCATGTCCGCCTTCGACTGCACGTTCGCCGCAAAGAAATCCGCCGTGCCGCCATTGGCGCGCAACGCTTCGACGGCCGTCGCCCCCCGTTCCGCATCGCGCCCGGTCACCATGACCGCCGCCCCCTCGGCCAGGAACTTGCGGGCGATCCCGTAGCCGATCCCGCCCGTCGATCCGGTGACGATCGCGATCTTGTCCTTCAGGTGTTGCATGCCAGGTCTTCCTTACGACGTTCTCTTGTCTTCGACATCCTGCCTGACGCGCCGGGCCGTTGAAACATGGCTTATCCTCCGGCCGGGTGCAAAACGGCATGGCCGCCGCCGATGAAGCGCATGGATTCCTTATGCATCGTCGAAGCCGGCCGCTGGGCGTCCTTCGGTTGATACCCGATGTGTATCAACCGCGGGTTGGCGCATCCGCCCGACTCCCCTTATGTTCGCCACCCCTTCCCGATTCCAGGATCGTCATGCCCACCGACATTACCCGTCTCGCCGCCCACATCGCGGCGGAAATCAAGTCGCGCCCCGAGCAGGCGGCCGCCGCCATCGGACTTCTGGACGGGGGCGCGACGGTTCCCTTCGTGGCGCGCTATCGCAAAGAGGCAACCGGCGGGCTGGATGACACGCAGCTGCGCCTTTTGTCCGAACGGCTGGCCTATCTGCGCGAGCTCGACGCGCGGCGCGACGCCATCCTCGATTCGGTACGCGAGCAAGGCAAGCTGACCGACGAGTTGGAATCCAAAATCGCCGCCGCGTCGACTAAGGCGGAGCTCGAAGACATCTACCTGCCCTACAAGCCGAAACGTCGCACCAAGGCCGATATCGCGCGCGAGCATGGGCTCGAGCCCCTGGCCGACGCCATCCTCGCCGACCGCGCCGCGGTGCCGGCAGACCTCGCCCTCGCCTATGTCGGCGACAACGTGCCCGATGCCAAGGCGGCGCTGGAAGGCGCCCGCGACATCCTGGCCGAGCAGTTCGCCGAGAACGCCGACCTGGTCGGCCGGTTGCGCGCCTACATGAAGGAACGCGCCGTCCTGCGTTCTCGCGTCGCCGAGGGCAAGCAGGAAGCCGGCGCGAAATTCTCCGACTATTTCGACCATGCCGAGCGCTGGGCGACCGTTCCCGGCCATCGCGCCCTGGCCATGCTGCGCGGGCGCAACGAAGACGTGCTGCAACTCGACATCGACGTCGATGCCGACGACGCCTCGCCCATCAAGCCGGTGGAACGGATGATTGCCGAGGCTCATGCCATCGGCCGCGAGCTTCCCGGCGACAAGTGGCTGACGGAGGTCGCCGGCTGGACCTGGCGGGTGAAGCTGTCGTTGCACCTGTGGCTCGACCTCATGCGCGACCTTCGCGAGCGGGCCGAGGCGGAGGCGATCCAGGTCTTCGCGCGCAACCTCAAAGACCTCCTGCTGGCCGCCCCTGCCGGCTCGCGGGTGACGATGGGGCTCGATCCCGGCATCCGCACCGGCGTTAAGGCAGCGGTGGTCGACGGCACCGGCAAGCTGCTGGCGACGACGACCGTCTATCCCTTCCCGCCAAAGAACGACATCGTCGGCACCCAAGTCGCGCTGGCCGCGCTGGTGCGCCAGCACGGTGTCGAGTTGATTGCCATCGGCAACGGCACCGGCAGCCGCGAAACCGAAAAGCTGGTGGCCGACATGCTGTCCGCCCTCCCCGCCCCGAAGCCGCTCAAGGTGATCATCAGCGAAGCCGGAGCCTCGGTTTATTCCGCTTCGGAAGCGGCAGCCAAGGAGTTTCCAGGGCTCGACGTCTCCCTGCGTGGCGCCGTGTCCATCGCACGCCGCCTGCAGGACCCACTGGCCGAATTGGTCAAGATCGAGCCGAAGTCGATCGGCGTCGGCCAGTACCAGCACGATGTCGACCAGCACAAGCTCGGCCGTTCGCTGGAGGCCGTGGTCGAGGATGCAGTGAATGCCGTCGGCGTCGACCTCAACACCGCCTCCGCGCCGCTGCTGGCCCGCGTCTCCGGCCTCGGGCCCTCGCTCGCCGACGCCATCGTCGCCCATCGCGACGCCACCGGGCCTTTCGCCAGCCGCAAGGACCTGCTGAAAGTCAGCCGCCTCGGCCAACGCACCTTCGAGCAATGCGCCGGTTTCCTGCGCATCCCCAACGGCGCCGAGCCGCTCGACGCTTCGGCCGTGCACCCGGAGGCCTACGGCGTTGCCCAGAAGATCGTCGCCGCCTGCGGGCGCGACCTACGCGCGCTGATGGGCGACAGCGCCGCGTTGAAGGCGCTCGATGCGCGCCTGTTCGTCGACGACCGCTTCGGCCTGCCCACCGTCCGCGACATCATCGCCGAACTGGAGAAGCCCGGCCGTGACCCGCGTCCCGGTTTCAAGACCGCGACCTTCGCCGACGGCATCGACGACATCAAGGACCTGACGCCCGGCATGCTGCTCGAAGGTACCGTCACCAACGTCGCCGCATTCGGCGCCTTCGTCGACATTGGCGTGCATCAGGACGGTCTAGTGCATGTGTCGCAGCTCGCCGACCGCTTCGTGAAGGACGCGCACGAGGTGGTGAAGGCTGGTGACATCGTGAAGGTGCGCGTCGTCGATATCGATATCCCCCGCAAACGCATCGGCCTGTCCATGCGCAAGGAATCCGACGGTACCGCCCCGCGAGCCGTACCGCGCGACAACGCCAAGCCGCAGCCGCCAAAGCCAAAGCAACGGCAACAGGCTAGGCCGGCCCCGCAGGGTGCCCTTGGAGCGGCCTTGGCCGAGGCGCTCAAAAGAAAGTAGTCGGACGGCCGGGACAAAACCTTCCCTGCGCCCCTCGCCCGCTGCGCCGAAAGAGTCGACTCCCGCCGGAAACGGGAATTGAATATCGCGCCATGCGTCTGGGAGAACCGACAATCGGATCCGGCAACCTGGGGAGGTCCGCCATGAAGATCGTCAAGGTCACCGCCACCTGCCACAGCGTTCCCGTGATGCTGCCCTATCAAGATAAACCCCACCCCATCGATTTCTTCATGGTGCGGGTCGAAACCGACGCCGGCATCGTCGGTCACGGCATTGGCCCGGCCTATTACCGCTTTTCGACGCGCGAATTCATCCGCCGCCAGCTTGGCCCCTTCATGATCGGCAAGGACCCGCTGGCCACCGAGATGATCTGGAACCGCGACGCGCCCATCGAACTGGGCAGCATCCACGCCTCCTACTTCGGCAGCTCCGAAATGCTGCGCTGGGGTTGCGGCGCCATCGACATCGCGCTGTGGGACATCAAGGGCAATTACTTCAACCAGCCGATCTTCCGCCTGCTTGGCGGCGATTCCAACCGCATCCCCTGCTACATCACCGCCGGCCTCCATACCTACACCAAGGCGCAACTGGCCGAGGTCGCCAACAAGATGGGCAAGGTCGAGCGCAATCACCTGAAGATGCAGGTCTCCTATACCGACGGCCCGGACATGGACGAAGAGGAAGACCGCGTCCGTATCATGCGCGAGGCGATGGGCGACGATCTCATGCTGATGATCGACGCCAACGACCGCTTCAAGCTGTCGCAGGCCAAGGAGCTGTGCCGGCGCGTCGAGAAGTACAACATCACATGGCTCGAAGCGCCGATCAGCATGACCACCAGCATTGAACAGTTGCCGCAATTGCGGGCCGCGACGTCCATCCCGCTCGGCCATAGCGGCAGCCTGCCCGGCCAGCGCTGGTTCTACCGCAACATGATTGAGGCCAAAGCCACCGATATCCTGCAGCCCAACGTGGTGATGGTCGGCGGCTATACCGAAGCCATCAAGATCGCCAATCTCGCCCAGGCCTACAACATGCGGGTCGCCACCGGCGCCGGCCAGCCCGCCCACAACATGCATCTGATCGCCGGCATCGCCAACGGCTGGATGGTCGAATGCCACTACGGCCACGTGCTGCGCGACCGGATCATCTACAAGAACGCGCCGCATCCCGAGAAAGGCTGGCTGACGCTGCCGGAAAAGCCCGGCCTGGGGCTGGATGTCGACGAAGCCGCGCTGAAGAAATACGAGGAAGCCTGACCTCTCGCCTCAGGCTGGCCGCAGGGAAGTAGCGACCGCCTGCACCGCCTCAACCGGGTCGACGAGCGGATCGAGCGCAGGCGCCAACCCCGGCAACGCCCTTCAGTCCTGGTGGAACCATTTTTGCGCGCCGCACTGGCGATCCATCGACCCTTGATGTCGCTCAAGTCCGTCGCCCGCGATTCTTCCTAATATCTCTGTGCGACATGACAGACGACTTATCGATTTAATTGATTAATGGGCAAGAAATTACTCATTGGATGATGGGTCGAGACCGGCGCCACACTACGCCCAGGTAACAGACAGGCACGGATCGCCTGGCCCGCACACATCGGGAACCGCTTCGCCGCGCCACGCGTTGTCTTCCCCGGGCGGCCGGACTTTCAACGCATACACAGGTTTAAGGAGCGTGACATGAGCAAGAAGCTGACCACCAACGCGGGATGTCCCGTCGCCGACAACCAGAACGTGATGACCGCCGGGCCGCGCGGCCCTCAATTGCTGCAGGACGTCTGGTATCTGGAGAAGCTCGCCCACTTCGACCGCGAGGTGATTCCCGAACGGCGCATGCACGCCAAGGGCTCCGGCGCCTTTGGCACCTTCACCGTCACCCACGACATCACGCCCTACACCCGCGCCAAGATATTCGCAGGCATCGGCAAGAAGACGGACCTGTACGCCCGCTTCAGTACCGTCGCCGGCGAACGCGGTGCGGCCGATGCCGAACGCGATATCCGTGGCTTCGCCCTCAAATTCTATACCGAAGAAGGCAACTGGGATCTGGTTGGCAACAACACGCCGGTGTTCTTCATGCGCGACCCGCTGAAATTTCCCGACCTGAATCATGCCGTGAAGCGCGATCCGCGCACCAACCTGCGCAGCGCCAAGAACAACTGGGATTTCTGGACCTCGCTGCCCGAGGCGCTGCACCAGATCACCATTGTCATGAGCGACCGCGGCATTCCGGCGACCTACCGCCACATGCACGGATTCGGCAGCCATACCTTCAGCTTCATCAACGCCAAAGGCGAACGCTTCTGGGTCAAGTTCCATTTCAGGACGCAACAGGGCATCAAGAACCTGACCGACGCCGAAGCCGAAGCGCTCGTCGGCAAGGATCGCGAGAGCCACCAGCGCGATCTTCTGGAGAGCATCGACAGGGGCGACTTCCCGAAATGGTCGATGCAGGTGCAGGTCATGCCGGAAGCCGACACGGCAAAAGTGCCTTATCACCCGTTCGATCTGACCAAGGTGTGGCCGCATAAGGATTATCCGCTGATCGATGTCGGCGTCATGGAACTGAACCGCAACCCGGAGAACTACTTTGCCGAGGTTGAGCAGGTGGCCTTCAATCCCGCCAACGTCGTACCGGGCATCGGCTTCTCGCCCGACAAGATGCTGCAGGGGCGTCTCTTTTCCTACGGCGACGCGCAACGCTACCGGCTCGGCGTCAACCACCACCTGATTCCGGTCAACGCGGCGCGATGCCCGGTGCACAGCTACCACCGCGACGGCGCCATGCGGGTCGACGGCAATCACGGCAGCACGCTCGGCTACGAACCCAACGATCAGGGCGAGTGGGCCGAACAGCCGGACTACCGCGAACCGCCGTTGAGCCTGTCGGGTGCCGCCGACCACTGGAATCACCGCGAGGATACGGACTACTTCTCGCAGCCCGGGGCGCTGTTTCGCTTGATGACCCCGTCCCAGCGGCAAGTGCTGTTCGACAACACCGCGCACTCGATTGGCGGCGCGCCGCGTGACATACAGTTACGACACATTCGCCATTGCCTGAAGGCCGACCCGGCCTATGGCGAAGGCGTCGCCAAGGCACTGGGCATCGCTCCGGGCGAGGCGCGCTGAGCGTAACCCGTATCCCTTTCAACCGAGGAGAACGGCCATGAAGAACAAGCCAGCCAAGAGCCCGGCGATCGACATCGGCATTAGCGCCACCGAGCGCAAAAAGATCGCCCACGGCCTCTCTGCCCTATTGGCCGACAGCTACACGCTCTACCTGATGACCCACAACTTCCACTGGAACGTCACCGGGCCAATGTTCAACACCCTGCACCTGATGTTTATGGGTCAGTACACCGAACAGTGGACGGCGCTCGACCTGATCGCCGAACGCATCCGCGCCTTGGGCCATCCGGCGCCGGGCACTTACAAGGAGTTCGTCAAGCTGGCCTCGATCGAAGAAGTCGAAGGCACGCCCAAAGCGACCGCCATGATCCGTCACCTGGTCGCCGCCCAGGAAGCCACCGCGCGCACCGCGCGTGGCCTGTTCCCCCTGGTCAACGCCGCCAACGACCAACCGACGGCCGACCTGCTGACGCAGCGCCTGGAAGTGCACGAAAAGACCGCCTGGATGCTGCGCAGCCTGCTCGAAGACTAAGCGGCGGCTAGTGCAACGATACCGGGATCAGCCCGTGCTCGATCATCGCTCCATGGGCATATTCGCGGGTCGGCGCCAAGCCGATCTGCGAGCCGTCGGCGGCATGGATGGTGAAAACCGGCTGGCCTTCGACCTCGGCCGGACGCGCATAGGCGACGACAGACAGCCCCATGGCGACGAGAGGTTCGGCGGATGCCTTTGCGGCTCCATCGACAGGACTATTCCGTTGCAGGTCGTTCATGACCATATTCTCCCGATGAGCAACATGGTTGCTGTGCGGACCCACCGGATGGTCGGGCCCGAGGGCCGGCGCGCCCCCCGACTCTGGCGAAGCGACGCAAGCCTCTCGTTTTGATATGGCGGGCGCTTTCGCCGATGCAAGCCCGGGTCGGACGGCAATCCCCTCTCGTTCACGAAAGGACCCCCCCATGACCCGTTTCCCCCTAACCTACCCCCAGGCCATCGTCGTGGCCGCGACCCTGATCGCCGGCACCATTCTGGCCGACAGGGTGTTCCCCGTCGCTGCGGCCCAGAACGCCCCCGAGAGTGTCGGGCTGCGCGCCGAAAACGCGGTTGCCGGCGAACGCCTGTGGTGGGTCGAAACCCGGGCACAAAGCAACCGCGTCCATATGTGTGTCGACGTTGGCAACGGCGTCCGTTGCCGTCACGAAGACGTGGCGAAATAGCGCCCGCACCCGGCCTGGACGACGGGATCGAAGGGAGGTTGGCGGTTGTACTGTCATCCTGCCGACACCCCCTATTTCATAGAGATTTCCGTTTAAAATCAGATACATAAATAATTCGAACCGGCATCGGAACGCTGCGGACGTCGGGATTCCTTACATCAGCATGAACATCCCTGGAATGCCTTAAACACCTGAAAAATATAAAAATACTTCTCGATCTGCCACGGCGGCCCTCGAAGGCCCCTTCCCTCCTGTCGGAATTATTGACAGAATTCACGCCAAGGCAGTGCCCCGGCATCGATTTCCCCTGGCTACGGGCCTGATTTTCAAGAGGCCAATCGAATTGGCAAGCTGTTTGCATCATATAAGTTAGGCTTGAGGCTGATGAGCCGACAGAGGTATGGGTGCTCTACGTGCGCATCCGCACAATCCGGTGAATAAAGATGAGGGCGGTTCACATCATGACGGCGTATAGAGCAAAAACGCGGATGTTGGGTGCAGCCCTTGCCGTAACCTCCGCACTGGCCCTCTCGGCGTTGTCCACGCCCGCCGCGGCCGATGCGTTCTTCTTCGACTGGCGTTCGCCCACATTCCAACCCATCGCCGACGCCAATCCCAATTTGTCGTCCTTTACGACGGTCTGGGCCGGCAGTCCGAGCCAGGGCATCGCCCCGGTCACCGTGAACATCTGCGGCTATTATCGGAGCACCAGTTCCAGCACGTGCGCCAACAGCCCGCGCCCGCTCTGGTGGGACTCGACCGACGGCATCGGTATCGATGCGGACACCAATCCTCAAACCCCCGACGGCTACGAGGCCGACGAAGTCGAGGGCAAGGAACGCTTGGTCTTCTCCTTCAGCCGTCCCATCCTGATCGATCAGATCCTGATCTCGGACCTCTTCCCCGACGAAGTGCGCAGCGGTCACACCTACGACGAAAAGGGATCGTTCCAGATCAACAACGGCACCGTCTATAACTTCCAGGCGGACGGGGATGGCGTTGGAACCATCAGCTACCCGGGCGCACAGATCACCGACGGCGTGGCGCCGGTACTCCGAGCGGCGTCGGTCAACGGCGAATGGACGATCATCCTGCCGCAGGCAACCCTGGTTACCAGCCTGACGTTCCTGGCGCCCGGTATCGTAACCGGCGAAAACTGCGTCACCTATTTCAATGGCAGCTGCAGTTGTAACCCGTGGAGCGAAGACCACGATTTCTCGTTGGTCGGCGTCAATATGCAGTTTACCCCCACGCGTTCCGTACCCGAACCGGCTCCACTAGCCTTGCTCGGCGTCGGGATCGTCGGGCTCGGCATCCTGCGTCGGCGACGCACCGCTGCCTGATAGGGCATCGCCGGCCACCTCCTCGGCATCTCTCGAATAGCAAGGCGGCCTGGAAAGGCCGCCTTCTTCTTTGCCTACCCTCCTTCTTCCATGCACAATTCCGGATCGATGGCGGTCAACGCCGGATATGCCTATATCTGGGCAGTTCGGTAGCCATCGATTCCCAACAACATACGCATAGGGGGCGGCAACAACTTTGCGGAGCCTAGGACAAACAACGATACGCCAAGGCGCCCGCCGCGACGTCGGCACGCTGCGCACCCTGCTGCCCTACCTGTGGCCAGCAGGCCAGTTGGAATTGCGCGCCCGCGTGGTAATCGCCATTGTGCTGCTGATCGCCGCCAAGTTGGCCAATGTCAGCGTCCCGATTTTCTACAAACAGGCGGTGGATTCGCTGGCCCCGGCGGCCGGCGGCAACGGCGCTGCGCTGGCCGTCGGCGTGCCGATCGCCATTCTCGTTGCCTATGGCACGCTGCGTGTCCTGGCACTGGCTTTCGGCGAATTGCGCGACGCCATTTTCGCCAAAGTGGCGCAACGCGCCATCCGCCAGGCCGGTATCCGGACGTTCGAACACTTGCACCGCCTGGCGCTGCGTTTCCATCTCGAACGTCAGACCGGCGGCGTCAGCCGTGCTGTCCAGCGCGGCACGCGAGGCATCGAATCGCTGCTCAGCTACATGCTGTTCAACATCCTGCCGACCTTTGTCGAGATCGGCATGGTCTGTTCCATTCTGTGGTGGCTTTACGACGGCTGGTTCGCCCTGGTCACCTTCGTCACGGTGGTCGGCTATGTCGCCTGGACCCTGACGGTCACCGAATGGCGCACCAAGTTCCGTCGCGCCATGAACGACAAGGACAGCGAGGCCAGCACCAAGGCTGTCGATTCCCTGCTCAACTTCGAAACGGTGAAGTACTTCGGCAACGAGGCCCACGAATCCCGTCGTTACGACGATTCGCTGCGGGCCTACGAGACAGCGGCGGTCAAATCCAGCGTCTCGCTGTCCCTGCTCAATGTCGGCCAGGCGGCGGTCATCTCCATCGGCCTGACGGTGGTCATGGCGATGGCCGGCTACGGCGTGGTCGGCGGCACCATGACCATCGGCGATTTCGTCTTGGTCAACGCCTACCTGCTGCAACTCTACATGCCCCTGAATTTCCTGGGCTACGTCTACCGCGAGATCAAGCAATCGCTGATCGACATGGAACAGATGTTCGCCCTGCTCGCCGAGAAAATGGAAATCGCCGACGCCCCAGGCGCCAAGCCGTTGGCGCCGGCAGGCGGCGAGATCGTTTTCGAGAATGTGACCTTCGGCTACGACCCGCGCCGCCAAATCCTGCACGGCATTTCCTTCAGCCTGCCGCCGGGCCGGACGCTGGCCATCGTCGGCCCGACCGGTTCGGGCAAGTCGACCATCTCGCGCCTGCTGTTCCGCTTTTACGACATCGACGGCGGCCGCATCCTGATCGATGGACAGGACATTCGCGAGGTCACGCAGCATTCGCTGCGTGCCGCCATCGGCATCGTCCCCCAGGACACCGTCCTGTTCAACGACACCATCTATTACAACATCGCCTACGGTCGCCCCAGCGCCAGCCGCGAAGAGGTCGAAGAAGCCGCCCGCCTGGCCCGCATCCACGATTTTGTGAAAAGCCTGCCCGACGGCTATGAATCCCGCGTCGGCGAGCGCGGCCTGAAACTGTCGGGCGGCGAAAAGCAGCGGGTTGCCATCGCCCGCACCATCCTCAAGCGGCCGCGTATCCTGCTGTTCGACGAAGCCACCTCGGCGCTCGACACCCACACCGAGCGGGAAATTCAGGCCTCCCTCGACGAGGTCTCGGCCAACCGCACGACGCTGATCATCGCCCATCGCCTGTCGACGGTGGTCCACGCCGACGAGATCGTTGTGCTCGACGACGGTCGCATCGTCGAACGCGGCAGCCATTCGGCACTGCTGGCCAAGGGCGGCGCCTACGCCGCCATGTGGAACCGCCAGCAAGAAGCCGAACGCGCCCAGAAGACCATCGAGCAGGCTGGCGCCAAAAGCGTCGTGCGAGCAGCCGAGTAGCGCCGCAGCCGGGTCGGCAATCCTCACGCCGCCGTGGTCAGGGCGGCGCTGCGATAGGCCTCGATGGCGCGCAGGAACACGTCCAGGGGCTGGCTCGAGGCACGGCCGTTGGCGCCGCCATCGGTGTTGTTGTTTGTGCCCAGCGCGGCGAGCAGTTGTTCCACCAGTTGGCCGGTTTCCGCCGACGTTGACGACGCTGCCGCGCTACCGTCAGCGCCGCGATCCGTTGACCCTTGATCCGTGGACGCTTGCGTGAACTTGGCCAGGGTCGCTCTGTCCGGACCGTCCCCCGTCAGCTTGTCGAAGAACGCACCGGCCTGCTCCGTGCTGACGTTAGCGGGCCGGCCGGCGATGAATTCCGAATAGCTGACCACGCCGTCCTTGTTGGTATCCAGCGGCGAGAAGTATTGCGAGGACTCAGACGTCTGCCCTGACGCGCCAACCCCGGCGCCCGCGCCTTGCGCCTCCTGGCGAGTCTGCACGGCCGATACAAACTGGTCCTGGGTCAGGCCGTCGGTATTGTCGCCGGCAAGCTGATCGAACAGCGTGCCCGCCTGGTCAGCACTGACATTTTGAGGTCGACCGGCGACGAACTCGTCGCGGGTCAGCGTGCCGTCGTTGTTGCCGTCGAGGCTCGAAAACAGCTCCGACGGATCGCGATGGTGGCCAGGGCCTGGGCGTTGACTCTGCAGGCCGTCGATGAGTTGCTGCTGGGTCAACCCGTCGGTGTTGGCCCCGGCGATTGAGTCGTACAGCTTGCCGGCCTGGTCCTCGCTGACGTTGTCTGGCTTTCCGGCGACGAATTCGTCGCGGGTCACCGTGCCGTCGCCGTTGGCGTCGAGCTTGGAAAATAGCTCGGAGCCCGGCCCGCCGCCGTTAGCCGACCCCGCCGTCGATCCGAAATTGCCGCTCTGCAACTGGATAAGCAGCGATTGGGCGACGATGGACAGCTGCTGAAACGCACTCGCCAGGTCGCTTTCGCTGAGCGCGCCGGCCTTTTGCTGGTCCAGCGTGTCGAACAGCGTCCCCGCGACGTCGCCTCCGACACCGCTGGGAGCACCGGAAACGAATTCGTCCCGGGTGACCTTGCCGTCGCCGTTGCCGTCGATCCTGGCGAACAGGCTGCGGTACTGGGCCTGGTTCGCCGAGCTGATGCTTCCCAAGTCGAATGTCATGATGGAACTCCCTTCCGTTCTTTCAATAAAGCTGATCCCGTCGAAGGGTTTCACGCGGCATGACAGAGAATACATGCGCTATATTTTTTCAGTTACTTGGAATTTTGCGCGTCAAATTTCCTGTTTCCGAATAAAAGAGGACTGCTTCTTGCAGGGTTGGCCTCCAGAACCATGCGAGTCGAACCCAGAACAGGAAAATATTGCCTAGTTACAGGCATAGGCAGCTGCGGCAAATTCCTTTTGACCGTGCTGCGGTTTCGCGCGGCGTTGCGGCGGCAGTGGTGAACGGCGTCTTGAAACACTCTCCATTGGGAACGTCCGCCGACGAGGAGCCGGACGACAACGACCTGTTGCAAGAGGTTGCGGCCGGTGCCCGGTACGCCCTCCAGCGCCTGATGACGCGCTACGTGCGCCAAATGCTGTCGCTGGCCGAACGCATGACCGGCAACGCCGCGGATGCCGACGACATCGTTCAGGAAGCCTTCCTGAAAGTGTGGAAAATGGCGCCGGAATGGCGTATCGACGGCGAGGCTAGATTTTCCACCTGGCTCTATCGCGTCGTGCTGAATTCATGCCTCGATCGGCGTCGTCGCGGCTTCTCGCCGTCTCTGGAAGAGGTGGCCGAACCGGCGGACGCCAAACCGGGTGGATACGAAGCAGCGCTGGCGCATCAGCGCCGTGATATCATTGTCGATGCCATGATGAAATTGCCGGAACGTCAGCGAGCGGTTCTGTCGCTGCACTACTTCAGTGAGCTCAGCGCCTCGGAAATCGCCCAGGTACTTGGCGTGACGCGGTCGACGGTCGAGTCGCTGCTGGTCCGTGGGAAGCGCGCGCTTCGCAGGACGTTGACGCGTGCCGGCATAACCGGTATCCGGGATGTCCTATGATGGACAATGACCTGGATGCGTTTGTCCGCGGCAGCCTGCCACCGGCGAACGTCTCATCCGCCAGGGAACGGCGGCTGATCGCCTGCACGCTCGTCCAGCTCGCCCCACACCGCATCTCGTCGGAACGCTCGCGAACCGACGAGCCGATATTCCAGGGAATGACGTGGGTGGGCTTCTTCCAGCGGCTAGCCTGGCCGCTAACCGCCTTCGCCGTCCTGGGCACCATCGCCGGCACGACCGTCGGGCTGAGTGATCCAGCCCGCGGCCTCAGCCACCTGATCATTTCCTTCACAACGACACTGACAGGATTTTGATGATGCCGAGGCCGAATGCTCATTGGTTGCTGTCGGCATCCCTGTCGCTCAACGTCTTTCTTGCCACCGCCGTGGCAGTCGGCCTCGCTTGGCACGGGTTCAGGCCGCCGCCACCGCCGCCCGACCCGATGGAGATCGCTGCCGGCATGGCCGTCAAGCTGCCGCCCGCCGACGCCGCCATCCTGCGCCAGGCCTTCGCCGCACGCTCAGAGGTCTTTGCGCGGTCTCGCGATTTGCACTCGGGAACGCCGGCTCGCATCCGCCAAGTGCTCGAAGCACCCGACTACGACCCGCAAACCTTGAAGACGATCTTTGCCGAGGCGCGCGCCGCGCACGAGGCGATGGACGCCGCCCTTGAGGCGACGATGATTGAAGCCTTCGGCCAAATGTCGCCGGCCAGCCGCCGCAAGCTGGCGGAATGGGAGCCGCCGGGCAGCCGCCGGCCTTAGCGAACCCGGACTTACAAAGCAATGACGTGATGCTCGTGGATCACACGTGAAGCGATCTCCGCGATGGGATAGAGGCGTGTCAGGACTATGCAAGATCGATTCGTAGAATCGCGGCCCGCGGCAAGACATCATGGCAGAACCCACCGGCGTAGAAGAATGGAACGGCCTGCAGACGCCGCACCGCTACTGGTCGATGGCTGCGATCTAACTGGGCATCTCCATGGCAGTGCTGGACAGCTCCATCGCCAGCGTGGCGTCGCCGGCCATCGCCCGTGACCTCAATGTCGCACCGGCCGAATCGATTTGGGTCGTCAACGCCTTTCAGCTGGTGATCATCGTCTTCGCTGCTGCCGCTGGCGGCGCTGGGCGAGATCGTCGGCTATCGCCGCGTCTCCCAGGGCAGGTTGTTGCTGTTCGTCATCGCCTCCTTCGCCTGCACGCAGGTGCATACGCTATTCGCCCTGGCGGCGGTGCGCGGCCTGCAGGGCTCCAGCGCCAGCCGCGAAGAGGTCGAAGAAGCCGCCCGCATGGCCCGCATCCACGCTTTTGTAAAAGGTCTGCCCGACGGCTATGAATCCCGCGTCGGCGAGCACGGCCTGAAACTGTCGGGCGGCGAAAAGCAGCGGGTTGCCATCGCCCGCACCATCCTCAAGCGGCCGCGCATCCTGCTGTTCGACGAAGCCACTTCGGCGCTCGACACCCATACCGAGCGGGAAATTCAGGCCTCCCTCGACGAGGTCTCGGCCAACCGCACGACGCTGATCATCGCCCATCGCCTATCGACGGTGGTCCACGCCGACGAGATCGTCGTCTTGGACGACGGTCGCATCGTCGAACGCGGCAGCCATTCGGCCCTGCTGGCCAAGGGCGGCGCCTACGCCGCCATGTGGGCCGCCAGCAAGAAGCCGAACGCGCCCGGACAACCATCGAACGGGCCGGCGCCGAGGGCGCCGTCCGGGCGGCGGAGTAACGCCGCCGACCCATCCTTCTTCGAAGGATGGGCAACCCGGCAAGGTGCTAGCGTTTGCCTACCGTTTCGCCAGCCGCCGGCTGTTCGCTCGCACTTTGCGGCGGTAGTGAGTCAGAGTCTTCGCGGCGACTGCCGGCACCGTGAAGCCAAGCCCGCCGGTGACCGCCATCCCTTGCAGAGTCAGCACCGCCTCGTTCTTTTCGCTAACCATGCGCCGCGCCTCGGTTTCGGCGGCGGCGCCGCCGGCGACGAGCTTCAACGTGCGCAGGCCGATGACGGTCGCCGCCTCGATGCCGAGCATCCAGGCGTTGAAGGCGATGCTCATCCAGGGGTTGCGCATGGTTATGCCTTGGTTGCGCGCCGCGCCTTGATCTTCACCTTGGCGCGCTGCGTCTTGATCGCCTTGGCGGCCTGCTTCGGCGCTTCGGCGATCAGGCGCGTCGCCTTGCGGGCGGCCTTCTCGGCGACCTTCAGCGTCCGGCTGGCGGATTCGCGTTTGACCAGATCGCGAACATCGGCCGCCGCGCTGTTGACGGCCTCGCTCATGTCGTTGCCGAGGGCCCGCAAACCGGTTTCCATGCGGCGCCTGCCGGTTTCCGCCTGCTCCGGCAGGGCGGCGACGGCCTGCCTCGATTCGTCGATGACCCGGCTGAGCTCCTTCTTGCCGCCGGTCATGATCCGCATGGCGCGCATCGGCGCCGCCATCGAAGCCTCCACGGCCAGCATCCAGACGTTATAGCTGACCTTGACCCACGAGTTGATGATCGGTTCCATGTGTCGCTCCGTCGATTGATGGGCTGGTCGTCCAACTATCCAGATAACGTCTCTGCTGCACCGCGGTTGCCGATGTTGCGTTGCGGCAAGCGCTTGCTCCGGCGTATATTGCTCGCCGGATGACGGCACCAAGTTGTATCGATACAGACCAAGCCCTGCCAAGAGGTGGGGCGCAAGCCCGTCTCGCAGCATGGGCAACCGCCGCGGAGGCCGCCAACCCGGCCCCTTAATCCGGCCGTTCGATCCAGCCGCCGCCCAGCACCCGCTCGCCGTCATAGAACACACAGGCCTGCCCCGGCGCGGCAGCTCCCTGCGGGGTTTCCAGCACCACCTCGGCCCGGCCCTCGCCAAGACCGCGCAGGCTGGCCGCCGTCGGCGGCATGGTCGAGCGTAACTTAATGCTGACCCCCACTGCCGCCTCGCCCAGCGCCGTATCGCCCAACCAATTAACGTCCCGCACCGTCAACCGGTCGCGCAACAAGGCGCGCTGCGGCCCGACGACCACCCGTCGCGCCTCCGGCTCCAGCTTGACGACATAAAAGGGCTCCGGTGCCGCGACGCCGATGCGCCGGCGCTGCCCGACGGTAAAGTTGGCGACGCCCTCGTGATGGCCGATGACCTGCCCGGCCAGATCGACAATGTCGCCAGGCTCGAAGGCGCCGGGACGCAACTTCTGCAAGGTCGCGGCATAATTGCCGTTGGGCACAAAGCAGATGTCCTGGCTGTCGGGCTTGGCTGCCACCGGCAGGGCGAAGCGTTCGGCGAGCTGCCGGGTCTCCGTCTTGGCCAATCCGCCTAGGGGAAAGTGCAACATGGCCAATTGTTCGGGCGTGGTCGCGAACAGAAAATAGCTCTGATCGCGGCCGGCATCGGCGCCCCGGTGCAGTTCGGGCCCCGCCGCGCCATCGATCCGGCGCACGTAGTGACCGGTGACCAGCGCGTCGGCGCCCAGATCGCGGGCCACCCCCATCAGGTCTCGGAACTTCACGGTTTGATTGCAGCGCACGCAGGGGACCGGCGTCTCGCCGCGCAGGTAGCTATCGGCGAAATCGTCGATCACCGCCTGGCGGAACAGGCTTTCGTAGTCGAGCACGTAATGCGGAATGCCGATGGTATCGGCCACCCGCCTCGCATCGTGAATATCCTGGCCGGCGCAGCACGAACCGGCCCGCCCCACCGCCTTGCCGTGGTCGTAAAGCTGCAGCGTCACGCCGACGACGTCGAAACCCTGCTCGGCCATCAACGCGGCACAAGCCGAACTGTCGACACCGCCCGACATGGCGACGACGACTCGGGTGCCATGCGCCGGCTTATCGATGCCCAGCATATTGCGGCCAAACGCGTTCATAGGCCGCAATATAGGCATCCCGCCCACCTTTTCACGAAAAATCCCATGCTGTGGCATGAAGGGCATGGGCGAAGCGGGAAATTGGCCTTAGATTGCACGCTCCCTCAGCCCCCAATTCTCCTGAACCCCCTCGCATGAGCGAACATTCCGGCATCGGCAATATGGCCCGCGCGCTCAATGACCGCGTGTACGGGCCCTATGCCTTCGGCCATTTGGTATCGGCCATCGGCATCTGGGTACAGCGCCTGGGCATCGCCTGGTTGACCTGGCAGATGACCGGATCGGCCACCTGGCTCGGCCTGATGGCCTTCGCCAACATGTTTCCGTTGGCCGTATTGTCGCCGCTCGCCGGTGCCGCCGCCGACCGCTGGGATACCCTCAACATCGTTCGCCTGTCGAACTGGTTGACGGCGGTGCAATCGGCGCTGCTGCTCATCCTGATCGTGACCGACACGGTGACCATATGGTGGCTGCTGGGATTGGCCATATTCCTGGGCATCATGATGGCGGCCAATCAGCCGGCCCGTTTGGCCATCGTGTCGACCTTGGTTTCGCGCGAGCATCTGCCAGCCGCCGTCGCCATCGGCTCATTGTCCTTCAACGGCGCCCAGTTCATTGGACCGGCCATCGCCGGTTTGCTGATCCCCTGGGGTGGCGTGGCGAGCACCTGTTTTGTCCAACTCGGCACCTATGTCGTCTTCGGCATCATCCTGATCTGGACCAAGCCGCGCGAGGCCAAGCCCAACAGACCGAAGTCCGCCGGTCTGCTGACCGACCTGCGCGAGGGCTTTTCCTACAGCTGGCATCATGCCGGCATCATGCCCTTGATGCTGCTGCTCACCATCATCGCCCTCGGCGTCCGCCCGGTCTCCGACCTGTTCCCCGCATTTGCGGCCATCGTCTTCAATCGCGGCGCTGAAGGCCTGACGGCGTTGACGGCCAGCATCGGCATCGGCTCGGTATTGGGTGTCATCTGGATTGCCCGGCGCACCGACACCCGGGGGCTGGTCAATGCCATGTTGATCTTCGCCGCGTTCACC
>CANITX010000033.1 GCA_947470575.1 Rhodospirillales bacterium | reverse complement strand
CGTTGGTTTGGCCACAGCGGCGCCACCGGCTTCCAGGCGGCCGAGCAAGGCGCCGACGGCGACGTCGCTACCTTCCGTGGCGAGAATCTCGGTCAGCACGCCGGCCACCGGCGCGTTGACTTCGATGCTGACCTTGTCGGTTTCCAACTCGACCAAGGGCTCGTCGGCTTTCACCGCCTCACCCTGCGCCTTGAGCCATTTGGCCACCGTCGCTTCGGTCACCGATTCGCCAAGGGTGGGAACCTTGATGTCCATGATCGTTGTGCTCCGCTACGGTGCCGGCAGCCTGATATCAGCGACCGACGAGAGGCCGCTGGAAGGGCTGTCGGAGGGTTGCAATGTTTCCGGTCAGGGCATCGGCGACCAGCTTGGCCTGTTCTTCGACATGATTGCGATAGAGCCCGGTGGCCGGCGATGCCGAAGCCGGCCGTCCGACGTAGCACGGACGCTTGGCGTTCTTCATGCCCAGTTCGTCGAGCAGGCCGATGAGCCGGGGGAGAACGAACATCCATGATCCCATGTTGGCCGGCTCTTCCTGGCACCACACCACTTCGGCATTGGGATAGCGCTTGAGCTGGTTGGCGACGTTCTCGCGCGGCCAGGGATAAAGCTGTTCGACCCGCACCAGGGCGACGTCGTCGATGCCTTGCTGGCGGCGCGTCTCGAGCAGGTCGTAGTACACCTTGCCGGTGCTGAGCACCACCCGGCGCACCTTATTGTCGGCGACCAGTTCATCGCTTTCGCGCATGACGCGGCGGAATTGCGTACCGGTCTCCATTTCGGCCAAGTCGGAAATCACAAGCTTGTGGCGCAACAGCGACTTCGGCGACATCACCACCAGCGGCTTGCGGAAGTTGCGGTGAATCTGGCGGCGCAGCACGTGGAAATAGTTGGCCGGGGTCGTCACGTTGACGACCTGCATATTATCTTCGGCGCAAAGCTGCAGATAACGTTCGAGGCGCGCCGAGGAATGCTCCGGCCCCTGGCCTTCGTAGCCGTGCGGCAACAGCATGACCAGCGAGTTCATGCGCAGCCACTTGGATTCGCCGGGCCCGATGAACTGGTCGATGATCACCTGGGCACCGTTGGCGAAATCGCCGAACTGAGCTTCCCACAGTACCAGGGTGTGCGGATCGGCCAGCGAATAGCCGTATTCGAAGCCGAGTACGCCGGCCTCGCTCAACGGGCTGTCCATCACTTCGAAGCGCGCCTGATTGGGCCGGATCTGGCTCAGCATGAAATGGCGGCTTTCGTTCTGCTGATCGATCAGCGCGGCATGGCGGTGCGAAAAGGTGCCGCGGGTCGAATCCTGCCCCGACAGGCGCACCCGATAGCCTTCGCACATCAGCGTGCCGAAGGCCAAGGCCTCGCCGGTCGCCCAGTCGATGCCCTTGCCGCTTTCGATCATCTCGCACTTGGCGGCGAGCTGGCGCACCAGGCGCGGATGGACGTTGAAGTTCTGCGGCACGCGCGACAATGCGTGGCCGACTTCGGTCAACAGCTCGCGGCCGACGCCGGTCGCGTCTTCCAGCAGTTCCTCCTCGCCGGAATGCTGCACCAGCCCAGCCCACTTGCCTTCCAGCCAGTCGGCCTTGTTGGGTTTGTAGTTATTCGCGGCCTCGAAATCCTTGGCCAGCCGTTCCTGGAAATCGGCAACGATCTTATCGGCCGATTCTTGGGTCAGCACGCCCTCGCGGATCAGCTGCTGTTCGTAGACCGTGCGCGTGGTCGGGTGCTTGGCGATGGTGCGGTACATGATCGGCTGGGTGAACATCGGCTCGTCGCCTTCGTTGTGCCCATGCCGGCGGTAACAGAACATGTCGATGACCACGTCGCGCTTGAATTCCTGGCGGAACTCGGTGGCCATGCGGGCAACGTGCACGACCGCTTCCGGGTCGTCGCCGTTGACGTGAAAGATCGGCGCCTGGATGCCTTTGGCGATGTCGGAAGGATAAGGCGAGGAGCGCGATTTCGACGGCGCCGTGGTGAAACCGATCTGATTGTTGACGATCAGGTGGATGGTGCCGCCGGTGCGGTAGCCGCGCAGCTGCGACAGCGCCAGGCTTTCCGGCACCAGTCCCTGGCCGGCGAAGGCAGCGTCGCCGTGCAGCAGTAGGCCCATGACCTCACTACGGTTCTCGTCGCCGCGTTCGTTCTGCTTGGCGCGCACCTTGCCGAGCACGACCGGATCGACCGCTTCCAGGTGCGATGGATTGGCCGCCAGCGACAGATGCACCGAGTGGCCGTCGAAGACACGGTCGGCCGAGGTACCAAGGTGGTATTTGACGTCGCCCGAGCCCTGCACGCCCTCCGGATTGGACGAGGTGCCGCGGAATTCCGAAAAGATGGCGACATAGGGCTTGGCCATGATGCTGACCAACATGTTGAGCCGGCCGCGGTGCGGCATGCCGATGACCACTTCCTTGACGCCGATCTGGCTGCCGCGCTTGAGGATCTGCTCGATCGCCGGGATCATCGATTCACCGCCGTCGAGGCCGAATCGCTTGGTGCCCGGATACTTGACGTTGAGGAAGCTCTCGAAGCCTTCGGCTTCGACCAGGCGCTCGTAAATAGTTCGCTTGCCGCGCATGGTGAAGTCGGTGTGGTTGCGCTCCGATTCGATACGCCGCTGGATCCAGGCCTTCTCTTCGGCCTCCATGATGTGCATGAACTCGACGCCGATGGTGTTGCAGTAGGTGTCTTTGAGCACCTGCATAATTTCCCGCAGCGTCGCGGTTTCGAGGCCGAGGATGTTGTCGATGAAAATCGGCCGGTCCATGTCGTCTTCGGTAAAGCCATGGAACTTGGGATCGAGTTCGGGATGGTGGGTCTGGCCCTCCAACTCCAACGGATCGAACTTGGCGATCAAGTGGCCGCGTACCCGATAGGTACGGATCAGCATCAGGGCGCGGATCGAGTCTAGCGTCGCCCGGCGGGTGCGCACCGTGGTGTCGCGTTCGCCCAGGCCGCGGGCCAGCGTCGCCGGCGTTTCCCCCGACTGGCCGGTATAGCCGTTGCCGTCACCGAAGGCGTCGGCATAGTGGACGATGCCGCCGCCGTTGCGGCTCCAGCTGGCGCCCTTGATGTCTTCCAGGACGGTACGGCCTTCCATCTGCAATTCCTCGAAGAAGGATTTCCAGCTGGGATCGACCGACGACGGATTGTCCAGATAGCGGGCATACAATTCAGCGACGTAGGTCGCGTTGTTGCCGGAGAGAAAGGCCTCGATGGATATGGTCATGGTGCACGAACCGGCGCGGCGAATCGGCCGCGCTCCTCCTGGTTAGAGGTTGGCGTTCATCCGCTACCTTTTCATGACGGCGGCCATGGTCCGTCCGATATCGGCCGGCGACTCGGCGACCGTGACCCCGGCGCTGCGCATGGCTTCGATCTTGTCTTCCGCACCGCCCTTGCCGCCCGAGATGATGGCACCGGCATGGCCCATGCGCCGCCCCGGAGGCGCCGTGCGTCCGGCGATAAACCCGACCACGGGCTTTTTGATACGCGATGCCTTGAGCAAGGCCGCGCCGTCTTCTTCGGCCGAGCCGCCGATTTCGCCGATCATGACGATGGATTCGGTTTCGGGATCGGCCAGGAACATCTCCAGGCAGTCGACGAAGTTGGTACCGTTGACCGGGTCGCCGCCGATTCCGATGCAGGTCGTCTGGCCCAGGCCCTGGGCCGTGGTCTGCGCCACGGCTTCGTAAGTCAGCGTGCCGGAGCGCGATACGATGCCGACCTTGCCGCGGCTGTGGATATGCCCCGGCATGATGCCGATCTTGCACTCGCCAGGCGTGATGACGCCCGGGCAGTTGGGGCCGATCAGGCGCGAACGCGATCCGATGAGCACCCGTTTGACCCGCACCATGTCGAGTACCGGGATGCCTTCGGTGATGCACACGATCAGCGGAATTTCGGCTTCGATGGCTTCGAGGATGGCATCGGCCGCGAACGGCGGCGGCACATAGATCACGGTGGCATTGGCGCCGGTCTTGGCGACCGCCTGTTCGACCGTATCGAAGACCGGCAGGTCGAGATGCTTGCTGCCACCCTTGCCCGGCGTGACGCCGCCGACCATTTGCGTGCCGTAAGCAATCGCCTGTTCCGAATGGAAGGTGCCCTGGGCGCCGGTGAAGCCCTGGCAGATGACCTTGGTTTTGGCATTGACGAGAACAGCCATCAGGCGGACTCCCTCACGGCATGGACGATCTTGACGGCGGCGTCGCCCAGGTCGTTGCCGGTGACGATGGGCAGGCCTGAATTGGCCAGGATTTCCTTGCCCAACTCGACGTTGGTGCCCTCAAGACGGACCACCAGGGGGACGTTGAGGCTAACCTCGCGGGCAGCTGCCACGACGCCTTCGGCGATGACGTCGCAGCGCATGATGCCGCCGAAGATATTGACCAGGATACCTTCGACGTTGGGGTCCGACAGGATCAGCTTGAAGGCGGTGGTCACCCGCTCGCGGGTGGCGCCACCGCCGACGTCGAGGAAGTTCGCCGGCTTGCCGCCGTTCAATTGAATGATGTCCATGGTCGCCATGGCCAAGCCGGCACCGTTGACCATGCAGCCGATATTGCCGTCGAGCTTGATGTAGTTGAGGTCGTGGCGCGCGGCTTCCAACTCGGCCGGGTCTTCTTCGTCCTCGTCGCGCAGTTCGGCGATGTCCTTGTGGCGGAACAGCGCGTTGTCGTCGAAGTTCATCTTGGCATCGAGCGCGATGACCTCGCCGGCGCCGGTGACGACCAGCGGATTGATTTCGACCAGACTGGCATCGAGGCCGACATAGGCTTCGTACATGGCGGCAAGGAAACGCGATGCCGAGCGCACCTGATTGCCTTCCAGTCCCAGACCGAAGGCCAACTGGCGAGCGTGGTGGGGACGCAGTCCGGTGACGGGATCGATGGTCACCTTGAGGATTTTCTCGGGCGTCTTGGCCGCCACTTCCTCGATATCCATGCCGCCTTCGCTGGAGGCCATTACCGTGACCCTGGACGTGACGCGGTCGATCAACAGGCTAAGGTAGAGTTCGCGCGCGATATCGCAGCCTTCTTCGACGTAGATGCGCTTGACCTCTTTGCCCTGCGGCCCGGTCTGGTGGGTGACAAGGGTCATGCCCAGCATGGCCTTGGCCGCGTCGCGCACGGCGTCCAGCGACTTGACCACTTTGACGCCGCCGCCCTTGCCGCGGCCGCCGGCATGTATCTGCGCCTTGACGACCCACACCGGGCCGCCCAGTTCCTTGGCCTTGTCCACCGCTTCTTCGGCGGTATAGGCGACGCCGCCGCGCGGCACCGCGACACCGTATTTCGCCAACAACTGCTTGGCCTGGTATTCATGAATGTTCATCGTGCGGCCTTCCTGACGGGGCGGGCGAGACGGCGAAAATTACTTCTTCTTCGCGGCGGACTTCGCTGCGGCTTGACGCAGCTTCTTGGTGACCTCGACCAGCTTCTTCACCGCATCGACGGAGGCATCGAAGGCGGCTTGCTCAGTCTTGTCGAGTTTGATCTCGACCACTTTTTCGACGCCGCCCGCACCGATGATGCAGGGCACGCCGACGTACAGGCCCTTCACGCCGTATTCGCCGCGCAGGTAGGCCGCGCAGGGCAATACCCGGCGCTTGTCCTTGAGGTACGCCTCAGCCATTTGGATGGCGGAACTGGCCGGCGCATAGAAGGCCGAACCGGTCTTCAACAGGCTGACGATCTCGGCACCGCCATCGCGGGTGCGCTGGATGATGGCATCGAGCTTTTTCTGGTCGATCCACTTCATGGCGACCAGATCGGGCAGCGGGATACCGGCGACCGTCGAATAGCGGGCCAACGGCACCATGGTGTCGCCGTGACCGCCGAGCACGAAGGCGGTGACGTCCTCCACGGAAACCTTCATGGCGTCGGCCAGGAAATAGCGAAAGCGTGCCGAGTCCAGCACGCCGGCCATGCCCACCACCTTGCGGTGCGGCAGGCCCGAGGCCTCGCGCAACACCCCGACCATGGCGTCCAGCGGATTGGTGATGCAGATGACGAAGGCGTCCGGGCAATTTTCTTTGATGCCGGCGCCGACCGCTTCCATGACCTTGGTATTGATGCCGATCAGGTCGTCGCGGCTCATGCCGGGCTTGCGCGCCACGCCGGCGGTGACGATGACCACATCGGAACCCTTGATCGCGGCATACTTGCTGGCGCCGCTGGCGGCCATGTTGAAGCCTTCGACCGGCGAGGACTGGGCGATATCCAAGGCCTTGCCCTGGGGAATGCCGTCGACGATATCGAACAACACGACGTCACCCAATTCCTTGAGGCCGATCAGGTGAGCCAGCGTGCCGCCGATGTTGCCGGCGCCAACGAGTGCGATCTTGCTGCGAGCCATGGGATGAATCCTTATCGGAAAACAGTTAGCGTTGAAAATCGAGCGACCTGTTATTGCGGGCGGTGTCCGAAGAGGGACTCTCGGGGTCGACAATCGACGACCTTCGGTAAACCGGAATACCTGCCAGCACCTTGTCGGTTGTTACTCCGTTTCGCTGCCATGAGCAAGGCCGCTACGCGGGTCACTGCGCTGAATCATATTGGTAATACTCAATTTTCTCTCATACTTCAGGATAGGTATGGGGTCTTGCCTGTCACGTCCGATGACCCTGCGCCATATAGGCTTCGGACTGCATTTCCATCAGCCGCGACACCGTTCTCTGAAACTCGAAGGCGCCGTCGCCGGCAGGATAAAGGTCGATGGCCTCGGCCTCGGCCGAACAGATCAGGTTCACCTTCGCCTCGTAGAGGGCGTCGATCAGGGTGACGAAGCGCTTGGCCTCGTCGCGCCGGGCCGGGCTCAGGCGCGGAATGCCGCCGAGGATCAACGTATGGAAGCGGCTGGCGATTTCCAGATAGTCGGACGCCCCCAGCGGACGGCCGCAAAGGTCGCCGAAACGGCAGAAGACAACACCTTCGGCAGCTAGCGGCAAGGCCACCTCGCGGCCGTTGACGGCAACCCGGCAGGGCGCCGGTTCGGCACCGACCGTCAGACGGCGGAAGTCGGCCTCCAACTCGGCGTCGGTCTGCGGGCTGACGGGCGTCATGTAGACGTCCATAGCACGCATCTTTTCCAGGCGGTAATCGGTCGCCGCCTTCACTTCGACCACTTCCATGCGCTCTTCCATCAGCTTGATGAAGGGCAGGAAACGGTCGCGCTGCAAACCGCCTTTGTAGAGATCGCTGGGCGGGCGATTCGAGGTCGCCACCACGACCACGCCGGAATCGAACAAGGCCTGGAACAAGCGGCCGACGATCATGGCATCGCCGATGTCGGTGATCTGCATTTCATCGAAACAGAGCAGCCAAGCCTTATCGACGATGACACGGGCCAGCGAGGGCAGCGGATCGCGGTCGGCGGGCATCTTGCCGGCAGCCACGGCCTGGCGGAAGTTGTGAATGCGACGATGCACTTCGCGCATGAAGGCGTGGAAATGGACGCGCTTGCGCTCGGCTTCCGGCATCGCCTCGAAGAACAGATCCATCAGCATCGATTTGCCGCGGCCGACACCGCCCCACAGATAGAGACCCTTCGGCGGCGGCCGGCGGCCTATGCCAAGGCGCACCATCCAGCCCGACCGACTCATTTGTGGGGCATAGTCGAGCAGCGCGGCGCGCAAAACGTCCAGGCGCTGCATGGCGCTTTCCTGCGCCGGATCGGAGGTGATGTCGCCGCGCGCCACAAGCGCTCGATAGGCGTCCAGAGGTCCTGAGGACATATCGACGGCCGATGGTGAATGGGGCGTAAACCCTATGGTTCCGACGTGCCCCTGTAAAGCCCCCGTTTCCCCTGAGGTAACGGCCGACACAGGGTTCATGCCTGGCGGTGCAGCGGTTGCGGCGAGACCGAGGTCGGCACCGGCGCAAAGACGGCTTCCATCTCGCGCCGCGTCCGCACGGCGATGTTGGCGGCGTCGACCGTCACATCGTCCCAGCGCACCGTCTGCCCTTTGGCGATGGGTCTCTTCAGGGCAACGCCATGGGCAAGCCCGATCGGCAACGCACCCACCGCCAGCGAAACGGCTGCCGGCATCAACTTGCCCCAGACCGTATAGCCGCCTTCGCCGTCGAGCATCTCGCCGGCTTTCAGATCGCGCTTGGCGGTCGCCACGACATCGGCGCGGAAGGCATCGGGTGCGCCGGTCGCCTCGCCGAGCAGCCCGGCATAGGCAACGCTGACGCCCAATTCCAACCCGATCAGGTGATAGGGCCGCCAAAGCGCGCTGTAGCGGCCGGAAGGATCGGTGATCAGGCCGTATTCCTCGAAACAGCGGACGGCGTAGTCCGACGGCGCCTCGAAAGTAACCCAGACACCCCAACGCAGGTTGTCGACCAATTCGCGACCGTCGCGGGATTCGGCGGCGATCACCTCGACCTGGCCCTTGTGGTGCAGCACGCCGCCGTCGTCAGCGGGAATCAGGGTACGCGCCAGCTCGCCGCTGCCGCAGGGCGGGAAGGCCAGGCCGCCTGGCGCCGGGGTCAGGTCGCAGGCGTTGGCAACCGCCGTCATCTCGATGCCCGATTTGGTGCCGTCGAGAAACGAGTTGAACATGCGCGGATTCATGCCGGCCACCGCCGCCCGGTTGGCGGAAATACCGTAATGCTCCCACACCGTGTCGGGGGTCGAGGCGTGGAAGGCCGGCAAGTAGCGGGTGCCCTTGCCGGCAGCGATCACCGTCAGGCCGCAGGCCCGCGCCCAATCGACCATTTCGTGAATCAACGCCGGCTGATCGCCATAAGCCATCGAATAGACGATACCGGCCTCGCGCGCCTTGCGCGCCAGCAATGGCCCGGCGAGAGCGTCGGCTTCGACATTGACCATGACGATGTGGCGCTTATAGGCGCAGCAGGCGAGCACATGCTCGATGCCCGCCGCCGGCACCCCGGTAGCGTCGATCACCACATCGAGGCCGTCGGCGGCGATCAGCTCTTCGGCCGACTCTACGATATGCAGGGAGCCGCGGCGCAGCGCCTCGTCGAAAGATGCCGCCTCATAGCGGGCAGCGGGCCAGCCGGTCGCCGCCAGGGCAGCACGAGCCCGATCGGGAGCGAGATCGGCGATCCCCATCACGTGGATGCCCGGCCGATGCAAGGCCTGGGCAAGAAACATCGAACCGAATTTACCGGCGCCGATCAGCCCAACGCGGATCGGCCGGTCCCGGCGCGCCATCAATAAGGCATGAAGATTCATGGCTGCCGCTCCCCGTCGCTGCGGTTCATTATCCGGTTAACGACGTTCCACCTCTGCCTTCTTGATCTCGGCGATAGCGCGGCCTGGATTGAGACCCTTGGGACAGGTGTTGGTGCAGTTCATGATCGTATGGCAACGATACAGGCGATATGGGTCCTGGACGTAGTCCAGCCGGTCGCCCGTCTGTTCGTCGCGGGAATCGGCGATCCAGCGGTACGCCTGCAGCAGCACGGCTGGACCCAGATAGCGGTCGCCGTTCCACCAATAGCTCGGGCAACTGGTCTGGCAGCAGAAGCAGAGGATGCATTCCCACATGCCGTCGAGCTTCTCGCGCTCCTCGGGGCTTTGCAGCCGTTCCTTGCTGGGCGGCGGCGTATCGGCCTGCAGCCACGGCTTGATCGAAGCGTATTGGGCATAGGGCACCGACAGGTCGGGGACCAGGTCCTTGATCACCGGCATGTGCGGCAAGGGATAGATGCGGGCGTCGCCCTTGATTTCGTCGATCGGCTTGGTGCAAGCCAGCGTGTTGGTGCCATCGATATTGAAGGCGCAACTGCCGCACACGCCCTCGCGGCAAGAGCGGCGGAAGGCCAAGGTCGTATCGACCTCGTTCTTGATCTTGATCAGCGCGTCGAGAACCATCGGGCCGCACTTGTCGAGATCGACCTCGAAGGTATCCAGGCGAGGCGTTTCGCCGCTGTCCGGATCGTAGCGGTAGATGGCGAATTTCTTGATCCGCGTGGCCCCTGCCGGAGCCTTAAAGGTTTTGCCAGTCCGCACGCGGGAATTGGCAGGCAGGGAGAACTCGACCATGGGGCGTTCCTTATATTCCGACGCCTGGGCAGGCGGGGGCTTTCCAGTGCCTCAGTAGACGCGGGCTTTCGGCTCGATGTACTGGACCTCGTCGGTCAGCGTATAGGTATGCACCGGGCGATAGCCCAGCGTCACGTTGCGCTTGGCGTCGACCCAGGCCAGCGAGTGCTTCATCCAGGTGGCGTCGTCGCGGTCGGGGAAATCTTCGTGAGCGTGCGCGCCGCGGCTCTCGTGACGGGCTTCGCCCGAATAGATGGTGGCCAGCGCGCAATCGATCAGATTTTCCAATTCCAATGCCTCGACCAGGTCGGAATTCCAGATCATCGAACGGTCGGCGAGCTGGATATCGGCCAGACTGGCGGCGATGGCGTCCATCTGCTCGCAGCCCTCCTTCAACACCTGGCTGGTGCGGAAGACGGCGGCATTGTTCTGCATGGTGCGCTGCATGCGCAGACGGATTTCAGCGGTCTTCTGCGAGCCCGCGGCATGGCGCAGCCGGTCGAACCGACCAAGCGCGAAATCGATGGCGCCTGCCGGCACGGGCGGATGAGCATGGTTGCGCTTCACCACCTCGGCGCAGCGCAGAGCCGCGGCGCGGCCGAATACCACCAGATCGAGCAGCGAATTGGTGCCGAGCCGATTGGCGCCGTGTACAGAAACGCAGGCTGCTTCGCCGATGGCCATCAGGCCGGGGCAGACGGCATCGGGATCGGCCGCCGTACCGCGCACCACCTCGCCGTGATAGTTGGCCGGGATGCCGCCCATATTGTAGTGCACGGTCGGCAGCACCGGGATGGGTTCCTTTGACGCATCGACGCCGGAAAAAATACGCGCCGTCTCGGTGATGCCGGGCAGGCGCTGATGCAGAAGATCGAGGCCCAGGTGCTCCAGGTGCAGGAAGATATGGTCCTTCTCCGGACCGACGCCGCGGCCTTCGCGGATCTCCACCGTCATGGCGCGGCTGACGACGTCGCGCGACGCCAGGTCCTTGGCGGTCGGGGCGTAGCGCTCCATGAAGCGTTCGCCGGCCGAGTTGGTCAGATAACCGCCCTCGCCGCGCGCGCCTTCGGTGATCAGGCAGCCGGAGCCGTAAATGCCGGTGGGGTGGAATTGCACGAATTCCATGTCCTGCAACGGCAGGCCGGCGCGCGCCACCATGCCGTTGCCGTCGCCGGTGCAGGTATGCGCCGAGGTACAGGAGAAATAGGCGCGGCCATAGCCGCCGGTGGCCAGGATCACCGTGTGGGCGCGAAAGACATGGATCGAACCGTCGTCGAGACACCAAGCGATGACGCCGCGGCAGGCGCCTTCGGCATCCATCAACAGATCGATGGCGAAATACTCGACGAAGAAATCGGCTTCGTGCTTCAGGCACTGCTGATAGAGCGTATGCAGGATGGCGTGCCCGGTGCGGTCGGCCGCGGCGCAAGCGCGCTCCACGGGTGCCTCGCCGAAATTGCGCATGTGGCCGCCGAAGGGGCGCTGGTAGATGCGCCCATCGGCGGTGCGCGAAAACGGCACGCCGAAATGCTCCAATTCGTAAACCGCCTTGGTGGCATTGGCGCACATGTATTCGATGGCGTCCTGGTCGCCCAACCAGTCAGAGCCTTTGACCGTGTCGTACATGTGCCAGCGCCAGTTATCTTCCCCCATGTTGCCGAGCGCCGCGCCGACGCCACCCTGGGCAGCCACCGTATGGCTGCGGGTGGGAAAGACCTTGGTGACGCAGGCGGTACGCAGCCCGGCCGCCGTGCAGCCCATGGTGGCGCGCAACCCAGCGCCGCCGGCGCCGACGACGACCACGTCGTGAAAGTGTTCGGTGATCGGATAGGACTGGGGCATGTGCTTCGGCCGATGGGTTAATGTCGGGGTTATAGGGAAAAGGCGAGGCGGAGCACCGCCAGCACCGACGATGTCGCGCAGACGATGGCCAGGAATTTCACGGCGACGATGGCGCCCAACTTAACGCCTTCGTGATGGACGTAATCTTCGATCACCACCTGCAAGCCGAGCTGGGCGTGGTGAAAAAGCGCGACCACCAGCAGCACCATGAGCAGCGCATTGGTATGGTGGCCGAGCCAGAACTGGAAGGACGCATGATCGGCGCCGGCCAGGTCGACGATCTGGAACACAAACCAAATCACCAGCGGCACCAGCGCGATCGACGTCAGGCGCTGCATCCACCAGTGTTCGACGCCCTCCTTGGCGGTGCCCAGGCCACGGACGCGGCCGAGCGGCGTACGCATATCCATCCCAACGCCCCCCCTCAGGCAAATGCGCTGATCCACAAGGCCGCGGTCAGCACCGCACTGGCCAACACGACGGCCCAGCCGCTGGCGCGCAGCGCCGGCAGGTCGAGGCCGAAACCGGCGTCCCATACCAAGTGCCGAATGCCGTTGCACAGATGATAGAACAGGCAAAAGGTCCAACCGACCAACAGCACAAGGCCGAACCGCGATCCCAGCAGCGCCTGCGCCCGGGCAAATGCTTCGGGACCGTAGGCTGCAGCCGTCAGCCAATAGGCCAACGCCAGCGCCCCCACGGCCAACGCCACGCCCGTCATCCGGTGCAGGATGGACAGGACAGACGTGATCTGCGGGCGATAAACCAGAAGATGCGGGGAAAGAGGCCGCTCGCGCGTCGCCATGGCCTTAGGCCTTCTGTGACTGCTTGGCACAAGTTCTTGTGCGTTTACCGGGTCGTAGGCGCCAAGTCAACGTCTCGCGCACAGCGCGCTGGCCAGCCTTGGCATGGCCGGCGGCGTCAATGTTGCCGTCTCGCATCTGGTCTTCTCCCCCCCCCCCTGCCGCCTTTTCGACGAATCGAAATCCTGCAACCGGCTTCCAACGCAAATTTCGTCGATCGGATATAGGCTGGAAGGCCGAACCGCCGCGAATGTTATGCACAGGAAAATTCGAACATATGAAATTCTATTATTGCGCGACTCTTCATACGACCACAAGATCATCGTTGCATGCGAAGGTATGTCTCGCTTCTGCTGGGCGTTGAACCGCGTTTCCTTTAGGGGACGCAAGGCTTTCGGCAAGCGGAAGCGATCCCGGCGCAGACGATTTCCTGGGTCCGCGGACCGTTGAAATCGCGGGGTCCGGGACGACGGTCGGTTGTTGGGCGGTTGTCGGGCGTCCCGTGGGATACCGCACCCAACCGATACTCGCACCGTCGATGAAAGCCTTGCCCGGTTGCCGGATTGTCCGCGCGACAGCTTCGGCACCAGGTGACATAGGGACCTCTGCCAGCCTCGCTCTGCCCTGGGCAAGGCTGGCAGGACAATGTGTCAGAAGGCCTAAGTACCTTTTGCCTGTGCGGAGCCTGGCCGGCTCCTGGGGGCGTCGGGATACGCCGTTCCAGCGGCGTAACGCAGGGCTTAACGGGTCTGCAATTCCTGACGCCCCCTATTTATCAGGCACAGAATCCTAGAACAATCGGAACTTTAGGCCTGTATTCCTGGGCTTTCCGCTTCCATTGCGGCGACGGCATCGGCAAGGTCGACCAAGCGGCGCGCGGCCTCGACATGCAGATTTTCGATCAGCTTACCGTCGACGAGGACCACGCCCTTACCGGCCCGCGCCGCTTCGGCATGGGCGGCGATGATGCGCCGCGACCAGGCGACCTCGGCCGCCGATGGCGCAAATGCCCGGTTGGCCGGGCCGATCTGCTTCGGATGAATCAGGGTCTTGCCGTCGAAGCCGAGTTCGGCCCCCTGCCGGCAGATGTCGGCAAATCCCGTCTCGTCATCGAGGTCGAGGTGAACGCCATCCAGGATGGCGACGCCGGCAGCGCGCGCCGCCAACAGGCAAAGCCCGAGCGCCGTGATCATCGGCAGCCGGTCGCGGGTGTGCGCCGCGTGCAGATCCTTGGCCAGATCCGACGTGCCCATCACCAGCCCGCCCAGGCGGGGTCCGGCATCGGCAATCTCGGCGGCCCGCAGCATGCCGCGCGGCGTTTCCATCATACACCAGACGGCTAGGCTCTCCGGCGCCCCAGCCGCCGCCAATGCAGCGGCAGCCTGATGTACCGCAGCAGCGCTTTCCACCTTGGGCA
Source organism: Rhodospirillales bacterium (assembly GCA_947470575.1). GTDB lineage: Bacteria > Pseudomonadota > Alphaproteobacteria > Rhodospirillales > CAMCUA01 > CAMCUA01. The sequence goes on along the minus strand of CANITX010000033.1, from coordinate 10,412 downwards.
ACAGCACGGCGTCGGCGCCCGAGGTCGCCAGCGCCATGAGGTCGGCCTGCCCCCAGGGCGTGTTCAGCCCGTTGACGCGAACCAGCAGCTCGCGCCGGCCGTATCCGCCGGCGCGCACCGCCTTGACCGTCTGAGCGCGAGCTACGTCTTTGGCGTCGGGCGCCACCGAGTCTTCGAGGTCGAGAATGATGACGTCGACCGGCAGCGAGCGCCCCTTGTCGAGGGCGCGGGCGTTGGACCCCGGCATATAGAGGGCGCTGCGGCGCGGACGTGCGATTTTGGTCATCGGCAAACTCGCGAATACGCCCAGGCCGGCACCGACCGCCGCCTTCTCGGTGTTAGGCCGCCACGGCCTTGCGCATATAGGAACGGGTCAGTTCCTCGGCGATCTGCACGGCATTCAGGGCAGCACCCTTGCGCAGGTTGTCGGCGACGCACCACAGGCTGAGACCGTGCTTCACCGTCGGGTCGGCACGGATACGGCTGACGTAGACCGGGTCTTCGCCGGCGCACTCGGCTGGCGTGACATAGCCTTCATCGGCGCGATGGTCGACCACCGTAATGCCGGGGGCGCGCTTCAGCGCGGCACGCGCCTCTTCCACCGAGATCGGCTTGGCAAATTCGATGTTCACCGCCTCGCCATGGCCAATGAAGGTCGGGATGCGCACACACGTCGCCGTCACCTTGATGTCGGCGCCCATGATCTTGCGCGTCTCGACCGCCATCTTCCATTCCTCCTTGGTCGACCCGTCTTCCATGAAGACGTCGATGTGGGGGATGGCGTTGAAGGCGATCTGCTTGGTGAACTTCTGCTGATACTTGTGGTGCGGCTCGTTGACGTAAACGCCACGGGTCTGGTTGAACAGCTCGTCCATCGCTTCCTTGCCAGCGCCGGAAGTCGATTGATAAGTGGCGACCACGACGCGCTTGATGCGCGCGATGTCGTGCAGCGGCTTCAGCGCCACGACCATCTGGATGGTCGAGCAATTGGGATTGGAGATGATGTTGCGCTTGGCATAACCGGCGATGGCTTCCGGGTTCACTTCCGGCACCACCAACGGCACATCCGGCTCCATACGGAAGTGCGAGGTGTTGTCGATCACCACGCAACCGGCGGCCGCCGCACGCGGCGAATGCACCGCCGAGACCTTGCCGCCAGGCGAGGAGAGCGCGATGTCGGTGCCGGCGAAATCGAAGGTAGCGAGGTCGCGGACCTTTAAAACGTCCTTGTCGCCGAACGACAACTCGCGGCCCACCGAACGGGCGGAGGCCAAGGCCACCACCTCATCGGCGGGAAACTTGCGGTCGGCCAGGATGTTCAACATTTCGCGGCCCACGTTGCCCGTGGCGCCGACAACCGCAACCTTGTAGCCCATGGAGATATCTCCCTAACCGGCCCCGCAGGGCCCGACCGAACCCAACCTGATTCACATACGGCGGCCGCCGGCTGGATACAAGGGCGGCCAGCGGCATCAGGCCGCTATCTTATCCAACTCCCGGGTGATCGATTCGCCCATCACCGAGGTCGACACCCGGGCCATGCCCTTTTCCATGATGTCGGCCGTGCGCATGCCGCCTTTCAGCACCTTCTCGACGGCGGCCTCGATCAAAGCCGCTTCCTCGCCCTGGTCGAAGGAATAACGCAAGGCCATGGCAAAGCTGAGGATGGTGGCCAGCGGATTGGCCAGATCTTTGCCGGCGATGTCGGGCGCCGAGCCGTGCACCGGCTCGTAGAGCGCGCGGCGACGGCCCGAGGCGTCGACGGCGCCGAGGCTGGCCGAGGGCAACATGCCGAGCGAGCCGGTCAGCATCGCCGCTTCGTCCGACAGGATATCGCCGAACAGATTGTCGGCCAGGATGACGTCGAACTGCTTGGGATTGCGCACCAGCTGCATGGCGCAGTTGTCGGCGTACATATGGGTCAGCGCTACCTTGGGGAAAGCTTCGTCGCGCAGCTTCTGTACTTCCTCGCGCCACAGCACGCCGCTTTCCATAACGTTCGCCTTCTCGGTGGAACACAGCTTGCCACCGCGCTTTTCCGCCAGTTCGAAGGCAACCCGGGCAACGCGGCGGATTTCGGCGGTCGTATAGGACTGGGTATTGAAACCGCGCCGGCTGCCGTCGGGCAATAACTCGATGCCGCGCGGTTCGCCGAAGTAGATGCCGCCGGTCAGTTCGCGGACGATGACGATGTCGAGACCGGAGATGACCTCGGGCTTCAGCGTCGAGGCGCTGATCAACGGGTCGAAGACCTTGGCCGGGCGCAGGTTGGCGAACAGTTCCATTTCCTTACGCAAGCGCAGGAGACCGGCTTCGGGCCGAATGTCGAAAGCTACCTTGTCCCACTTCGGGCCGCCGACGGCGCCGAGCAGCACGGCATCGACCTCCATCGCCGCGGCCATGGTCTGGTCAGACAACGGCGTGCCATGAGCATCGATCGAACAGCCGCCGACCAGGCCATCGCTGACGTCGAAGGTCACTGAGCGCCGTTTGTCGAGCCATTCGACGACGCGGCGCACTTCGTGCATCACCTCCGGTCCAATGCCGTCGCCGGGCAGGATCAGCAGTTTCTTGTTCGAGGCCATGCCGTCAGTCCTTCTTCTTCCGTCGTCCAATTCGGCCCGGCGTCGTTCCGCCCCTCCCGGGCGCTGCCGAAGCGGTCGCCGGGCGCTGCCGAACCGTGGGCTACTTCGCTGCCGCGTGCAGCCAAGGTTGGGCGGCGCGCTGTTTGTCTTCGTAGGATTCGATCTTGCCGGCCTTCTGTTCGGTCAGGCCGATATCGTCGAGACCGTTGAGCAGAAGGTGCTTCTTGAAGGGATCGAGTTCGAAGGCGATGGTGCCGCCGTCGGGCCCTTTAATGGTCTGCGCTTCGAGGTCGATGGACAGCGTCGCATTGGCGCCACGGTTGGCGTCGTCCATCAGCTTATCCAAGTCTTCCTTGGAAACCTTGATCGGCAGAATGCCGTTCTTGAAGCAGTTCGAATAAAAAATGTCGGCGAAGCTGGTCGAAATGATGCAGCGGATGCCGAAGTCCAGAAGCGCCCAGGGCGCGTGCTCGCGCGAGGAACCGCAGCCGAAATTATCGCCGGCCACCAAAATCTGCGCCTTGCGATAGGCCGGCTTGTTGAGCACGAAGTCCGGGTTTTCCGAACCATCGTCCTTGTAGCGGACTTCGTGGAACAGGCTTTTGCCGAGGCCGGTGCGCTTGATCGTCTTGAGGAACTGCTTGGGGATGATCTTGTCGGTGTCGATGTTGATCATCGGCAAGGGCGCGGCAACGCCCGTCAACTGATTGAACTTCTGCATGGTGCCGTTCCTCACATCAGCTTGCGCACGTCGGTCAGATGGCCGGTGACGGCCGCAGCAGCGGCCATGCTCGGGCTGACCAGATGAGTCCGCCCGCCGCGACCTTGGCGGCCTTCGAAATTGCGATTGGAGGTCGAGGCGCAGCGCTGCCCCGGCTCCAGCCGGTCGGCGTTCATGGCCAGGCACATGGAACAGCCCGGTTCGCGCCACTCGAAGCCGGCCTCGATGAAGATGCGGTCCAGCCCTTCGGCCTCGGCCTGTTCCTTGACCAGGCCCGAGCCCGGCACCACCAGCGCATTGACGTGGCCGGCGACCTTGCGGCCCTTGGCGATGGCGGCGGCAGCCCGCAAATCTTCGATGCGCCCGTTGGTGCAGGAACCGATGAACACCTTATCGATCGATATCTCTTCGAACGGCGTACCCGGCGTCAGGGCCATGTATTCCAGCGAATGACGGATCGCTTCGCGGCGGGCCTCGTCGGTCTCCGCCGCCGGATCGGGTACCCGGCCGGTGATCGGCAACACCTGTTCGGGATTGGTGCCCCAGGTGACGTGCGGCGCGATTCCTGCGGCATCCAGCGTCACCTCGGTGTCGTAGACGGCGCCCGGATCGGACGGCAGCGTCTTCCAATAGGCCAGCGCCTGTTCCCAGGCGGCGCCCTTCGGCGCCATCGGCCGGCCCATCAGGTAGGCGTAGGTCTTCTCGTCGGGAGCCACCAAGCCGGCGCGGGCGCCGCCTTCGATGGTCATGTTGCACATGGTCATGCGGCCTTCCATCGACAGCGCACGGACGGCCTTGCCGGCATATTCGATGACGTGGCCGGTGCCGCCGGCGGTACCGATCTTGCCGATAATGGCCAAGACCAGGTCCTTGCCCGTGACGCCGACCGGCAGGTCGCCATCGACCGTGATGCGCATGTTCTTGGCCGGGCGTTGCAACAGCGTTTGTGTCGCCAGCACATGTTCGACCTCGGAAGTACCGATGCCGAAGGCCAGGGCGCCGAACGCACCATGTGTAGCGGTATGGGAATCGCCGCAGACGATGGTGGTGCCCGGCAGCGTGAAACCCTGTTCGGGTCCGATGATGTGAACGATGCCGCGCCGCGCGTCGCGGGTGTCGAAATATGGCACCGCGAAGTCGACGACGTTCTTTTCCAGAGTCTCGACCTGGATGCGCGACTCTTCTTCGGTGATGCCCTGGGCGATGTCCTTGGTCGGCACGTTGTGGTCGGCAACCGCCAAGGTCGCATCGGTGCGATGCACTTTGCGGCCGGCGACGCGCAGGCCTTCGAAGGCCTGCGGGCTGGTTACTTCGTGCACCAAGTGGCGGTCGATATAGAGCAGGCAGGTACCGTCGTCCTGCACGTCCACCAGATGGCTGTCCCAGATCTTGTCGAATAGCGTGCGCGGCTTCGCCATCGCCTATCCCTCCGCGGTCTTGTGCTGCGGCGGCTGGGCCGTTGTCGCTCCAGCCGCCGGCTGACGTCTTATTCCGCCGTGGAACCGGCGGCTGCCGGAGCTGCCGCGTCGGCAGCACCCCCACCCAAGCGCAGCGCCCGGGCGGCCGGCGTTTCCTGCTTTTCAGCGATACGCGCCGATTTGCCGGAACGTTCGCGCAGGTAGTAGAGCTTGGCGCGACGTACGTCGCCACGGCGCACCACCTCGATGCCGGCGATGGTGGGCGAGTAGAGCGGGAAAATACGCTCGACGCCCTCGCCGTACGAAATCTTGCGCACGGTGAAGTTCGAATTGATGCCACGATTGCTGCGCGCAATGCACACGCCTTCGAAGGCCTGTATGCGTTCACGGGTGCCTTCGACGACCTTGACGTTGACCTTCAAGGTATCGCCCGCAGCGAACTCGGGCACGGGTCGCGCGGCAACCAGCTTATCGATCTGTTCCTGACCCAGGGTTTGGATAATGTTCATCGCTGCGGTCCTTTCACGTCCAACCATTCATTTCCATGTTACCCGGAAGCCGAGGCGGCGCCGTTCGCGCGGTCCGCCACATAACGCGTCCAAAGATCCGGACGGCGTTCCCGGGTTACTTCCTCCGCCCGCGCCCGCCGCCAGGTCCGGATCTTTTCATGATCGCCGGACAACAGGACATCGGGAACGGCGAGGCCATTCCATTCGCGGGGCCGTGTGTACTGAGGGTACTCCAGCAGTCCCGTTTCGAAACTTTCTTCGCACAGCGACTCGACGCTGCCGATCACCCCGGGCAGCAGCCTGACGCAAGCGTCGATCAACACCATGGCCGCCAACTCGCCACCCGACAGCACAAAATCGCCGAGGCTGCATTCCTCGATGGCCCGCGCCCGCAGCACCCGTTCGTCGATCCCTTCGTAGCGCCCGCAAAGCAGCGTGACGCCAGGCCCGGCCGCCAGATCCCGCACGCGCGCCTGGCTCAACGGTCGGCCGCGCGGGGAAAGATGGATCAACCTTGCCATGGGATCGTCGACGGTCGCCGCCTCGATGGCCGCGTCCACCACGTCCGACCGCATCACCATGCCGGGTCCGCCGCCGAAGGGTGTATCGTCAACGGTGCGGTGTTTATCGCGCGCGAAGTCCCGGATGTCTAGCGTTTCCAGCTTCCAGGCACCCTCCGTCAGCGCCTTGCCCGACAGCGACAGGCCGAGCGGCCCGGGGAACATTTCCGGGAACAGGGTCAGCACCCTGGCCCGCCATGGCGTCGCCCAACCGGTCATGGCTGCGCGGCCTCCGCTGCGTCGTCCGCCGGGCGTTCGTCGAGCAAGCCGGGCGGCGGATCGACCACGAGACGGCCGCCGTCCAGGTCGACGACCGGAACCACGGCGCGCGAGAAGGGAATCAGCGCCTCGCGCCCGTCGGCGTCGCGAATTTCCAGGATATCGCCCGCACCGAAGTCATGCACCGCCTTGACCCGGCCAAGCGGCGTACCGTCCGGCGCCTCGACGGTCAGGCCGATGAGATCGGCGTGGTAGTATTCGTCCTCAGCCGGCACCGGCAGGACGTGGCGCGGCACATAGAGGTGCGTGCGATTGAGCGCGTCGGCGGCATCTCGGTCGGCAACGCCATCGATGCGAACGACCAGTTGGTCCTTGTGGTGGCCGACGATGGTCAGGCGGAATTGCCGTTGCCCGCTTTCGTCGGTGATCGGCGCGTAATCGGCGATGCCGTCGGGTTCGGCGGTGAAGCTTTTGATCCGCACCTCGCCCTTCAATCCACGTGCCCCCGTCACCACGCCGACGCACAGCCGCTCGCCGCCGTCGGACGGATGACCGTCTGACGGGCGGGCGGCGGCACGGCGCGGTTGAAGGGAGGCCATGGCGGCATCAATCCGGAAGCAGGACGATCAGGCCGCCGGTTCGGCGGCGGCCGGGGCAGCAGCGGCTTCGGCAGCGGCCTTGGCAGCTTCCTCGGCGGCCTTCAGCCGTTCCTGGGCCTTGGCTTTCGGAGCCGCCTGCTTGGTCTGCGCGTGGACCTTCGGCATCTCGCCAACGCCGAGACCGGCCAGCAGACGCTGCACGCGGTCGCTGGGCAGGGCGCCGACGCTCATCCAATGGCGAGCCCGGTCGGTATCGATCTTCACCCGTTCCGGATTGTCGCGGGCCAGCATCGGATCGTAGCTGCCGATGCGCTCGATGAAGCGGCCATCGCGCGGACTGCGCGAATCGGCGACGACGACGCGATAATAGGGGCGCTTCTTGGTGCCGCCGCGCGACATACGGATTTTCAGGGACATGCGTTTTTCCTTGTCTGCTGTGAAATAGAATCAGCCGGCCGGTCAGCGGCCGGGAAAGGGCGGCATGCCCGGCGGCATGCCGCCGCCGAACAGACCGCGTTTACCCATCTTGCCCATCTTCTTCATCATGTCGGCCATCTGCATGTGCTGTTTGAGCAGACGGTTGACGTCCTGCACCGTGGTGCCCGAGCCGGCGGCGATACGCTTGCGCCGCGAGGCGTTGAGCAGCTTGGGATTGCGCCGTTCGCGCGGCGTCATCGACTGGATGATGGCCTGCTGGCGGGCGATCATGCGCGGATCGACATTGGCCTGGGACAGCTGCTTCTTGACCTTGGAGATGCCGGGGATCATGCCGAGCAGGCCGTCGAGATCGCCCATCTTGCGGATCTGGCCCAATTGCTGGGCCAGGTCTTCCAGCGTGAACTCGCCCTTCATCATCTTGGCGGCGAGCTTCTCGGCGTCTTCCTGCTGGATCGTCTCCTGGGCGCGTTCGACCAGGCCGACGATATCGCCCATGCCGAGGATGCGCCCGGCGACACGCCGAGCATCGAAGGTTTCCAAACCATCGAGCTTTTCGCCGGTGCCCAACAGCTTCAGCGGCTGGCCGGTGACGTGGCGCATGGACAGCGCGGCGCCGCCGCGGGCATCGCCGTCGGTGCGGGTCAGGGCGATGCCGGTGATGCCGATCTTCTCGTGGAACTCGCGGGCCAGGTTGAGGGCATCCTGGCCGGTCATGGCGTCGACGACGAGCAGCGTTTCAGTCGGCTTGGTGGCGTCGCGCACACCGGCCACTTCGGACATCATCTCCATGTCGATGTGCAGGCGACCGGCGGTATCGAGGATGACCACGTCGTAGCCTTCGCGCTTGCCCACGTCCATGGCGCGGTGCGCGATGGCCAGCGGCCGTTGCCCGAAGATCACCGGCAGCACCGGCACCTCGGCCTGCTGGCCCAAGGTGGCCAACTGCTGCTGCGCGGCCGGTCGGTAGATGTCGAGGGAGGCGAGCAGCACCTTTTTGCGCTCACGCTTCATCAGCCGCATGGCAAGCTTGGCCGAGGTCGTGGTCTTGCCGGAGCCCTGCAGGCCGACCATCAGGATGGCGACGGGGGGCACGCCGTTGAGATTGATCTCGGTATTGGCGGCGCCCAACATCTCGACCAGCCGGTCGTGGACGATCTTGACGACCATCTGGCCGGGGGTGACGCTGCGCAGTACGTCGGCGCCGATGGCCTTGGCGCGGACCGAATCGATGAAGCTGCGGACCACGGGGAGGGCCACGTCGGCTTCGAGCAGGGCGACGCGGACTTCGCGCAAGGCGGTATCGACGTCGGCTTCCGACAGCGCGCCGCGCCGCGTCAGCCGCTCGAAGATATCGCCAAGCCGTCCGGTCAACGATTCGAACATGTAACCTCTGCAAACGAAAACGCGCCAGTGCGCGAAACTCGCGGACTGGCGTTGCCCCGGGGGACGAAAGCATCTCGTCTGGGCCGAATGGGCGGGAACCTAGGGACCGGCGGGGCCGGCGTCAAGCAAATCCGCCCTTCCCGCCCCGGCCCGAGAGGCTTATCAGGAAGCATGATCGGCTTCGACGATATCGCCGCCGCCCTGGCGGAGCATGGCCTGATACCGCGCGGCGGCTTCCATCCGGCGGCGGCGGACGGGGTGCCGGGCGGGCCAGGAACGCTGGTGCTGGCCGGCACCGCCGGGCCGGCGATGTGGCGGGCCTTCGAGCAGGGCCGGCGCGACGAGGCCAATCCACTGGATAGCTGGACGCGCCGGGTGCTGACAGCGGTGGCCGGGAAACTGGGCGCCACGGCGCTATTCCCGTTCGCCGGGCCGCCATGGCTGCCGTTCCAGCGCTGGGCGATGCGGGCAGACGCGGCGCATCCCTCACCCATCGGCCTTCTCATCCATCCGGATTTCGGATTGTGGCACGCCTATCGGGGGGCTTTGGCATTTCAGGAGAAGCTGGCGCTGCCGGCGCGGGACGAGCGGGGGAGTCCCTGCGATGCCTGCCGGGACAAGCCGTGCCTGACGAGCTGCCCGGTGGGGGCTTTCAAAAGGCCGGAGGGGGGCGAATCGGGCGTAGCCTTTCGTAGCCCTTTGTGCGTCGGACACCTGGCCGGCGAGGCGGGAAAAGATTGTTTGAATCAAGGCTGTAGGGCGCGGCGGGCGTGTCCGATAGGACAATCATCCTATTACGGCACCGCCCAGGCCAGCCACCATATGACAGCCTTTTTCAAGGCCAATCGAGGGCCCGAGGGGAGCGCCAAGCCATGAAGGTGGCGATCTGCGGCGGTGGGGTGGTCGGGGCGTGCCTGGCTTATGAGTTGAGCCGGCGCGGCGCGGAAGCCGTGGTCATCGAAAGCACCGGGGTCGGCCATGCCGCCTCGGGCAAGTCGGGCGGCTTCCTGGCCCTCGATTGGTGCCGGGGCACGGCGCTGGACAAGCTGGCGCGGCGCAGCTTCGCGATGCACGGCGAACTGGCGGCGGAACTGGACGGCAAGCCCGGCGGCAAGCGCGACTGGGGCTATCGGCGGATGGAGACGTTGGGCGTGGCGCTGAGCGAGCGCCGCGACCTTCGTAGTTTCGGCCGGCACGCGGCGCCGGGCTGGCTCGGCGAAGCGGCGGCGGTGCATGGGCGGTTGGGCGGGGCGGAGACGACGGCGCAGATCGACCCCGGCGCCTTCACCCGGGCGATGCTGGAGGCCGCCGTCGCGGGCGGCGCCAAGCTCGTCACCGCGCGGGCCACTGGCGTCGCCTTCGACGGGGCGCGAGCGGCGGGCGTGACGGTAGCGGGACCCAACAATGACGTCACGACCATCGCCGCCGATGCTGTGGTTATCGCCATGGGGCCGTGGAGCCTGCTGGCCGGGCAATGGCTGCCGCTGCCGCGCATCTATGGGCTGAAGGGGCACAGCTTTGTGTTGCAAAGTTCCGAGGCGATTCCGGCGCAGGCGCTGTTCGTTGAATACGAGGCGGCGGACGGCGAGACGTTTTCGCCCGAGATCGTGCCGCGCGCCGACGGCACCACTTATGTGTGCGGCGTTTCCAGCCAGGCGCCGTTGCCGAGCGACCCGGCCGATGTGACGGCGGACGTGGGGGCGCACGAACGCCTGCTGGCCATGACGGCGCGCATCGCGCCGACGCTGGGACGGGCGGCGATCCTCAAGACCCAAGCCTGTTTCCGCCCGGTGACGGCCGACGGCCTGCCGATCATCGGCGCCGTGCCGGGGGTGCCCGGCGCCTTCGTCGCCACCGGGCACAGCGTGTGGGGCATGCTCAACGCCCCGGCGACGGGCGAGGCGCTGGCCGGGCTGATCGTCGGCGGGGACAGCGGCGGGGTGGATTTGCGGGCGTTCGGGGTGGGGAGGTTGGGGGTGG
>CANITX010000032.1 GCA_947470575.1 Rhodospirillales bacterium | reverse complement strand
GCTTGCGAGGTGGATATTTACACCGACTCACAGTATGTGCAAAAGGGCATGACCGAATGGGTGAATAACTGGAAACGGCGGGGATGGCGGACCGCCGACCGGCAGCCGGTCAAGAACGTCGATTTATGGCAGCAACTTGAAACGGCCGCAGCGCGGCATAAAGTGAGCTGGCACTGGGTCCGGGGGCATGCCGGACATCCGGAAAACGAACGCGCCGACCGCCTGGCCGGCGCAGCGGCCAGGGCGGTCAGGGGCGACGACGCACCCGTTGGGGGCGAAGCTTAAAGCTGGGTCAGCATGTGCTCGGCGCTGGAAATGCCATATTCGCCGGTCGGCTCCAGGTTGAACACTTTGACCACGCCGTTGTCGACGATCATGGAATAACGCTTGGAGCGAACGCCCATGCCGTTGGCGGATGCATCGCGGTCGACACCTAACGCCTTGGTCAGGTCGGCGTTGCCATCGCCGATCATGCGTACCTTTCCCGGCGCGCCGTGTTCCTTGCCCCAGGCGTCCATGACAAAGGCGTCGTTGACCGAGACGCAAAGGATGTCGTCGATGCCCTTGGCCTTGAGCGCTGCGGCATGTTGAACGAAACCGGGCAGGTGCTTTGACGAACACGTCCGGGTGAAGGCGCCGGGCAGGCCGAAGACCGCGACTTTGCGGCCGGCAAACAGCTCTTTCGTCGTCACTGCCTTGGGGCCGGCATCGCCCAATTCATGGACCGTCGCCTCGGGGGCAGGCCCGCCCTGTGAAACAGTCATGGTGGTTTCCTCCTTACACTTTGGACAGAATATCGGGAGCAGAGGAAATCGAGCAGTTACGCGGCGTTTCCTCGATCTGTAAGGCCTTGACGACCCCGTTCTCAACGATCATCGCATAGCGCTTGGACCGCGTGCCAAGGCCCCCGGCGCGCAGGTCGATATCTAGGCCCAAGGCCTTGGTCAGGTCGGCATTGCCGTCCGCCAGAAGCCGGACTTTGCCGTCGACGCCGACCTTTTTGCTCCAGGCGGTGAGCACCCGGTCGTCGTTGACGGCGACGCAGATGATGGAATCGACGCCCTTCTTGCGGAAGTCGTCGGCATGTTTGACGTAGCCCGGAAGATGCTGATTCGTGCAGGTCGGCGTAAAAGCGCCGGGAACGCCGAATACCACCGCCTTTCCTTTCAGCAGGGCGTCCGTCGAAATCTCTTCCACTCCGCCTTCGTTCAGAACGCGTACCGTCATGGACGGCACACGCTGGCCAACGGCTATGGTCATGGTCGTATCTCCCCTGTTGTTTTCGTTACCGGCCGAAAGATTCAGAGCTGGCCCAGCATAGCTTCAGCGCTGGTCTTTTCGAAACCGCTCTCGTCGACGTTGAGTACTTTGACGACGCCGTTGTCGACGACCATGGAGAAGCGTTTGCACCGCTTGCCAAGACCTTTGCCGGTCAGGTCGAGTTCGAGTCCCGTCGCCTGCGTGAAGTTGGCGTCGCCATCGCCGATCATGCGAACTTTGCCCATGGCATCTTGGTTGGCGCCCCAGGCGCCCATGACGAAGGCATCGTTGACGGCGATACAGGCGATGTCGTCGATGCCTTTCGCCTTCAGCGCGCCGGCATTCTTCAGAAATCCGGGCAGGTGTTTGGCCGAGCAGGTTGGCGTGAAGGCGCCGGGAACGCCGAACAGCGCCACCTTCCGACCCTTGAACAGGTCGTCGGTGGACATCGGGCTCGGGCCGGAGGCGGTAGCCTCGACGACTTTAACGGACGGAATGCGATCGCCAACCTTGATGGTCATGGTGCTCCCCTTTTCCTTTGGACTGTGGCGGAACCGCCAAGCGCGGCTGCGAATAACAGGGCCGCCCACGATGGGACGGACGATCCCTGAACAAAGGACAAAACGCCCGCTCTGTCCAGCCCCCGTGGCGGACCCCGGTTAGCGCGCCGCCGTCGCGCCGGCAACCGCGGCGGCTCTATCGAGGGCGCCGAGAACGTCGGACGCGGTCAGCAATTCGGGCAGGGCAATGCCTTCGGGCGCTTGCGGCCCGAAGATGACATTGAAGGGAATGCCGTAGCGACCGAATCGGGCTAGAAACCGGGCGATGGCAGCATCGGGCTTCGTCCAGTCAGCTTGCATGGCGATAACCCGGGATGCCGACAGGCGGGCATGGACCGCACCCCGTTCTAATACAGCAGCCTTGTTCACCTGGCAGGTGAGGCACCAATCGGCAGTGACGTCGACGAAAACCGTGTGGCCGTTCTCTATCAGGCGGGGAATGGCGGCTTCGTCGAAAGGCTCCCAAATGCCGCTGAGCGAACGGCGGAGGTTGTTGCCCGGGGCATCGCCGAACCAGGCCGGGGCGCCGAAGGCGATCAGCACAAGACCGCCGATGGCGGATGCGGCCAGTCGGCGTCGCCCAGGCGGCCATCGGCGGGCGAGGAACAGTAGGATGAGGAGCCCGGCCATTGCCGCGCCGACGGCACCGGCAACCATCGGTCCCGTCTGCGCCCAGATCACGGTCAGCAACCAAACGCCGGTACCCGCCAAGGCATAGCCCAGGATGCGGCGCAGCGTGACCGTCCAAGGACCCGGGCGGGGCAGTCGCGTCGCCATGGCCGGTACCGCCGCCACGGCTAGGTAGGGCAGGGCCAGACCCAAACCCAGTGCCGCGAATACGGCAATGATTTCGGCGGTGCCGCGGGCCAGCGCAAAGCCGACGGCGGTACCCAGAAAAGGTGCGGAACACGGCGTCGCAAGGAGGCTGGCGAATATGCCCGTGAAAAAATGCCCGGCAAGGCCTCGATTGCCACGATGCCCAACGGCGGCGTCGGCGATGGCGCGCGGCAACGGAATCTCGAAGAAGCCCCACAGGTTGGCGGCAAACAGCGTGACGACAGCCGTCATTGCGACGAGAAACCAAGGGTGCTGGAACTGAATTCCCCAACCGACCGCGGTGCCGGTGGCCTTCAGAGCCGCGAGCGCGGCCGCCAGCGCCAGGAACGTCACCAGAATGCCGGCGGCGGAAGCCAGAAAGCCTCGCCGCACCCTGCGCCGCTCGCCACCGCCGTGGCCGACCACGGCCAGCAACTTGATCGATAGCACGGGCAGCACACAAGGCATGAGGTTGAGGATGAGGCCGCCGGCCACGGCAAGCCCGACGGCGATCATAAGTCCCGCGAGTTCGGTCGGGGTCGCTTCGGCCAGGGCGGTCGGCAGAGCGTCGGCCGGATGCACGGACCACTCGGCGGCGCGACGCCCGTCGACGATCGTGACGATCAGCGGTTCGGCAAGCGGCAGGCCAGGGTTCTTCAAACCATGGACAGGGAGTTCGAGCAGAGCAAGCCGCCCGCCCTCGGCAAGGCGAACCTGCGGCGGGCCGAAGACGGCGTCGGCCGGTCCTTCGACGAAGGCGTCCGGTCGGACAAAGCTGCCTTCGACGTCGGCAGACAGGCGGACGGCGAAACGAAGCACGAGCCCACCACCGCGTTCTTCCATTGCCGCCCCGGCGAGCGCCAATCCGTGGTCGCGACCGTCGCCGGGCACCATTGCCGCGAAGCGGCCGATCAGATGGGCTTCCGTGGCCGGTTCCGCTGGGCCGGCGCCGATATCGAGCGCCAACGGTGCATCGTAGGGGATGCAGACATCGTCGCAGGCGAGAAAATTGAGATTGCCGCGCAGCGAGAGCGGCCGCCCCGGCTCCGCCAAAGTCACGCGGAGCGGCAGCACGACCTCGTCTTTGTAGCCGACCGTCTCGAAGCCGAGGACGGAAAAGCGTTCGGGCGCGGGCCACGCCAGTTCTACGGCGCCGAGATTTTGCGAGCCCGACCATTCGGCGGTCGGAGGAAAACCGGCGTCGCCAGGGGAGCGCCAATAAATCTTCCACCCCTTCTTGAGGCGAAAGTGCAGGCCGAGGTTCAACGTGTCCGACCGGCCGACTCCGGTCGTTGCCGAAACCAGGCGCACCTGCGCTTGTTCCGTGGCCGACCAGGCAGACGCATCCGCCCGGGCACCGCCGGGCAAAAGGCCGAACAGGGACGCCAGGGCGATAGCCAACAAGCGGCGCGGTCCGCCAACCGTTCTCATTCCTACCACCATTCGATCAAACGTCGCCTATAACCTGGTTGTCTGCCGCCGAATGGCAAGCGAGAATTACCGGCGGCTCTAGGACTCACGTAGTCTTTACCGCTTGCCGGCTGCTTGTCTTTTTGCCGCTCCGTGTCTATTTCTGTTCATGGAGGGGCCAATGTCCATGGTACGGATTAAAGCCATGCGCGGGAAAACAGGGTCCTATTTGTCCGGGCAACTGCTGGTCGCCATGCCCGGCATGAAGGACCCACGGTTTGCCAAGACTGTCATCTACATGTGCGCCCATAGCGCCGAGGGCGCCATGGGACTGGTCGTGAATCGGGAACTGCAATCCCTGACGTTCCCCGACATGTTGCAGCAATTGAATATCGACGCGCCCGAGCCGCAGCGCGAGATTCGCGTGCATTTCGGCGGGCCTGTGGAATCGGGGCGCGGCTTCGTGCTGCATTCGGCCGACTACGTGCGCGATGCGACCCTGGTGGTCGATTCGCGGATAGCACTGACGGCCACCGTCGACATCCTGAAGGCCATCGCGCGGGGCAGCGGGCCCAATCATTCGCTCTTGGCGTTGGGATATGCCGGTTGGGGCGCTGGTCAGCTCGACAATGAGATGAAGGCGAACGGCTGGTTGCATGTCGAAGCCGACCCCGATCTGATTTTCAACGCCGACCTCGATCGAAAATGGAATCGGGCGATGGCCAAACTCGGCGTCGATCCCACCATGCTGTCGGGTACGGCCGGGCACGCCTGAGCGGCACCGGTTTTCCCAGGTTTCCGATACCGAATCCCTATTGTGGAATGTCTCTGCGGCCGATTGCGCGGCGCGGGATACTGCCTCTATGCTGACGGGCGAGATTCAAACTCGTGCATAACAATGTCATCGGGAGGAAGCCACTCATGTACGAAAATGCATTGCGGGCGGGCGTCGAGCGCGGCGAGTTGCAGATCGGCACCTGGGTCAACATGGTTCGCAATCCGGCGATCTTGACGCTGATGAAGGCGGCGGGACTCGATTTTGCGCGCATCGACATGGAACATTCGACGCCGGATTTCGAGACAATCGCCGACATGGCGGTGCTGGCGCGTGCCCTCAATTTTCCCATCGCGGTGCGCATGCCGAAGGCCGACCGGCCTTGGATTACGCGTCTGCTCGATGCCGGCGTCTGGAATCTCCACTGCCCGCAGGTGGAGAATAAGGAACACGCAGCGGAAATCGTTGCTGCGTCGCGCTATACGCCAAAGGGTACGCGCGGCATGGCCGGGCGCAGTCCGGCGTCGGAATACGCCATCGGCGGCAATGCCATGGAGCGGCTGGCCTTCGCCAACAAGAACGTCTTCGTCACGGTGATGTTCGAAACCGAGGCGGCGTTCAAGGATCTCGACGCCATTGCTTCGATGGACGGCATCGACTGCCTGACCGTCGGCCCGACCGACCTGGCCCAGGACATGGGCGTGTTCGGCAAGCCGGAGATGGGCAAGGTGCTGGACGGTATGCGCGACCGTATCCTGGCCGCCACCAAGAAGTACGGCAAGGCGGCGTCTATGCTGGTCAATACCGCCGAGCAGGCGAAGCAGTGGAAGGATGCCGGCGCCCTGGTCCTCGCCTACAAGAGCGATGTCGAGGTGCTGCAAGAAGGTTTCAGCAAAGTCACTGCCGACATCAAAGGCAAGAAAGCTTGAAGTCCGCCTGAACGATCAGGCAAGGGCCACCCGCACATCCGAGATGTGAGGGACTTTGGCGATGGGGCCAAGCGATGCCAGCGTCACCGGCCCGGCGAACAATCGCCGGGCGGTGGCGATGGTTCTATCCACGTCGACGGTCTCGATGCGGGCGATTACTTCCGCGACCGTCAAAGGCCGACCGTAGACCATCACCTGCCGTGCCGCCTGTTCACAGCGTGACGAAGTGCTTTCCAGCGACATCAAAATCGATGCCTTAAGTTGGGCGCGGGCGCGGGCCACTTCAATACCGGTGATCGATTGCATGATCTGGCGCGTTTCCTCGCAGATCACCTCAAGCAGCGACGCGGCATCGTTTTCGCCGGTGCCGGCATGGATGGCAAACAAGCCGCTGTCTGAATAGCACGACAGGAATGAGTAGATGCTGTAGCAGAGGCCCCGCTTCTCGCGGGCTTCCTGGAACAATCGGGACGACATGCCGCCGCCGAATAAAGTCGACAGCACCGACGCTGCGTAGAAATCCTTATCGTCAAAGGGCACGCCGGGGAAGCCGATTACCACCTGTACCTGTTCCAAATCCCTCTCGCCGCGGAACTCGCCACCTTGATAGCTGGCAACCTGCATGGGACCGGCACCAATGTCAGGCAACCCGGCGAACGCCTGGCGGGCGAGTGTCGTCAGCCGGTCGTGGTCGATCCGCCCGGCTGCAGCAATGACCGTGCGCGGTGCGCTATAGCTATTGCGCATGTAGGTGGCGACGCCGTCGCGTGGCATGTCGCCGACTGACTGAGCGGTGCCGAGGACGGCGCGGCCTAACCCCTGATTCGGGTAGGCAGCCTCCTGAAAGTAGTCGAATACGATATCGTCAGGCGTGTCGCTGGCCTGGTTGATTTCCTGGATAACGACCGAGCGCTCGCGCTCCAGTTCCTCGGCATCGAGGGCGGCGTTCTGTACGAGATCGGCGATAATATCGACGGCAAGCTCGACATCTTCTTTCAGCACCTTGGCATAAAAGGCGGTGTGCTCGCGCGAGGTGTAGGCATTGATATGGCCACCCACGGCCTCGATCTCTTCGGCGATGTCGCGGGCCGAACGCCGCCCGGTGCCTTTGAAGACCATGTGTTCGAGCAGGTGGCTGACGCCGTGAAGCTCGGGAACTTCGTGCCGTGAACCGGCGCCGATCCAGGCGCCGACCGAAACGGTTTGCACCGAGTCCATCGAGTCACTGACGACCTTGAGGCCGTCGCGAAGATCGGTAACGTGGACGCCGGTCATGCGGCGGCTCGCTCTTTCAGTCGCATGTCGACGTGATCCTCAATGGCGCTCAGGTCGTTGGGAAGGCGTGTATATCGTTCTTTGCGGTCGTAGAGATCGGCAAGATGCGGCGGCAACGACGGTGTAATGCCGGCTGCTTCGCTCACCGCTTGCGGGAATTTGGCGGGATGGGCCGTGGCCAGGGCGACGACGGGTACGCCCTTGCCGGTTCCCAGGGCGCGTGCCGTAGCGACGCCAATGGCGGAATGAGGGTCGAGCAACTCGCCGGTGTCGCGATAGGTGGCAGCAATCTCGGCCCGCGTCGCATCGTCGTCGCAGCGGAAGCCGGCGAACATCTGGCGTACCCGGGCCAGGCAATCGGCATCCACGGAAAAAGCGCCGCTTTGACGCAGACCCGCCATCAACCCGGTGACGGCACCACCCTTGCGGTCCAGCAGTTCGAACAGCAGACGCTCGAAGTTCGACGAAATCTGGATGTCCATGCTGGGGCTGATGGTGGGATGCACCGTATCGATGGCCATTTCGCCGGATGCGAAGAAGCGGGCCAGGATGTCGTTGCGATTGGCGCCGACGTAAAGCGCGGCAATGGGCAGACCCATGCGGGCCGCAGCGTAGCCGGCGAAGACGTTACCGAAATTGCCCGATGGCACGGCGAAGGCGACCGGACGATCCGGAGCGCCCAATGCCAGGGCGGCACGGAAATAATAAACGATCTGCGCGGCGATCCGGGCCCAATTGATCGAATTGACAGCCGACAGCCGGTGGCGACCGCGAAAGGCAGAGTCGTTGAACATCGCCTTTACCAGATCTTGGCAATCGTCGAAGGTGCCATCGACCGCGATGTTGTGAACGTTCGGCGCATGGACGGTGGTCATCTGTCGGCGTTGCGCTTCCGACACCCGGCCATGGGGATGGAGCATGAAAATCTCCACCGAGGCACTGCCGCGCACGGCTTCGATGGCGGCCGAACCTGTATCGCCTGAAGTTGCACCGATGATGACAATGCGCTCCCCGCGCCGCGCCAGGATTGCATCGAACATTCGCCCCACCACTTGCAGCGCCATATCCTTGAAGGCAAGCGTCGGGCCGTGGAAAAGTTCCATCAGCCAGATATCGTCGTGCAATTGCTTGAGTGGGGCGACGGCGGCATGCGTGAATCCGCCATAGGCATCGGCCGTCAATCCGGCGAGTTCGCTCGGCGCGAATGCCGCCCCCACGAACGGTTGCATGATGCGTGCGGCCAGCGCGGCGTATGAAAGGCCACGCAGGGAGCGGATGTCGTCGGACGACAGCATGGGCCAGGTTTGCGGCACGTAGAGGCCACCGTCCGTCGCCAGGCCGGTCAGCAGCACGTCCTCGAATCTCAGAACCGGGGCTTCGCCCCGAGTGCTCACGTAGTTCACGTGTGGCCCCGCGGTTGCGTCACTCTGCGATGCTTACAAGTGGCGCACCCTAACCGTCGACAGGCGGGGCGGCAACACCTGGGACGCGGGACGTGGCGGGGTTGGAAATAAATAGGCGACATCGGTTGGGCCCCGCGTGCTGGTCGGCGGCGGGATATTCGGGCGCTGTGCTGAGGTCAGCCAGGGCCGGACGTGTCAAGGAAGCGGCGGGTGGCCCCGTCGAGGACCAGGCAGGTCAGGCGGTCGCTGCGAAATGCCCCGGTATCGATGCCGATTCGATTGGGTTTGATGTCCGGCCGGTCCGTGATGCTATGGCCATGGACCACTATCTTTCCGAAATCGCCTTCGGCGTTCAGAAACTCATGCCGGATCCACATCAAATCATCTTCCGCCTGTTCGGCGAGGGGTATGCCGGGTCGTACGCCCGCGTGTACGAACAGATAGTCGCCTTCGACGTGCTGAAGCCGTAGATCGCGATAGAAGGCGCGGTGATCGTCGGGGAGGCTGCGGTCGAGCTTGGCGCTCATGCGCTGCAATCCGGATTGGCCCAAAAGGATTCCCAAGGTGGAAACACCGTAGCTTTTCAAAGTGGCTCCGCCGCCGTTGCCCAACCAGGAGCGCGCCATGCCGCCATCCGCCATGAATCGGAGCATCAGGTCTTCATGATTGCCTTTGAGAAAGATATGCTCGAATTCCGCCAGCGGCCGCGTCCTCAGCACCTCGACCACGCCATAGGAATCGGGCCCCCGGTCGACATAATCGCCAAGGTAAACAACGATATGCCGGGACGCCCCCGATGTGTCGGCGTCGCGGCGGATCATATCGTTGAGCCGCAGCAGCAAATCGAGACGGCCGTGGATATCGCCAATGGCGTACACGCGCATGCCGGTCGGCACTCTCGGCCGCCTTTCGACAACGCCTTCCGGCAAGGATCGTCCACTATGTTGTGTGGTTGGCATATGCGGACATATCATGCCAACCAAGCCGCCGGTCAACAGGTGATCGGCAGGCGATGGCTTGTAGTCGGGGACCGGATGGTCGTGGAGACGCATGGCTGAACCCAGCACAGCGGTGTCGCTCATTCCAACGGATACGCCCAGCGAGGACGGAGTCCTGCTGGACCATCTGCAGCGGATCGAGCAAAACACCAAGGGTTGTTACGCTGTTCAGCTGCATTTGTCGCGGCTTCGTCCCGAATTTCGCAAACGCCACTTCCTGCGAATCGCCGCGCGGGCCTTCGATGCGCTGGTCAATCACCACGATGTGACGTTGTACATGCTGTCGAACAGCGACTTCGTCTTGATGTGCCGCGAAGTGCCGATCGATGAGGTGGATCAGCCGATCAACCGTATCCGCGCGTTATTCGGCGAAGACCCCCTGACGTTCAGCGAAGTCGGTTCGCCCGACGACCGCTTTACGTCCTGGCTGGATCTGTCGCAAGGCACGGAGTACGCGGTTTTCGTTGCCGGCGTGATGGAAATTGCCGAGGCGGACCGGGATCGCCGCCGCCGCGAATTGGAACGCGGCGCAGACGGACGTCAGATTTCGGGCATGCGCGGTGGGCCATTGGAGCCGGAGAGCCTAAACGCCATCAACGAGCGGTTGAAAAGCGTGCGCATCCTGGACCTGATTCGCCAGCAGCAGGCGGTTGCCATCGAAGGCGGCCGTGCGGGGGCGGTCTTGTTCAGCGAATTTTTTGTGTCGATGACGGATTTGCAGCAGCGCGTCGCCCCCGACATCAACCTGTTCTCCAGCCCGTGGATGTTTCAATTCCTGACCGAAACGCTCGATCGGCGCATGCTATCGGTATTGATGCGTCAAAACCCAACGACGCTGCCCTATCCCGTGAGCCTGAACCTGAATGTCGCGACCGTGCTGTCATCGGGATTCCAGACCTTCCATAGCACGGTCGGCGATGCGGCCCGCCGGATCGTGATTGAGATGCAGACGGTCGACATCTTCGCCAACCTGACGGCCTTCGATAACGCCCGCGCCTGGTTGAACGAACGTGGCTATCGGGTGTTGCTGGACGGGCTCAATCCCTTGTCGCTCAGCTTCTTCGATCCCAGCCTGTTGCGTCCCGATTTCGTTAAAATCAGTTGGAGTCCCGAGTTTCATTCGGGCGTGCCCACCGACCGCCTGGCCGACATCCGCGACGTCATCGGCCACATCGGAGCCGAGAAGGTGATCCTTGCCCGCGTCGATTCGGAAGACGCCATTCGTTGGGGCCTCAGCCTGGGCGTTGCGCGGTTCCAGGGCCGGATGATCGACCGCTTGATTCAGCGCACGGCGGAACGGGGATATATCTGACGATGGCCCGGCCCCCCATTGAGACGCCGCGTCGCTCGCCCAGCCAGGAGTATCTGCTGCTCGACTACGTCCGTCGTCTTGAACAGCATAAAGACGAACGCAAGGCGGTACACATTCACCTGTCGCAGTTGCGCCCATTCAATCGGCGCGAACATCACGTTCGGGTGGCGGCCGATAACTTCGAAGGCTTGATCCAATCGCTACAGGGGCAGCTGTTCCAATTAAAAAATTCAGACCTCTTCTTTATCTTCAAGGATGCCGCGCACACGGTGGCTGAAAATGCCGTGCAGCGCGTCCGTTTTCTTTTCAGCGACGATCCCTTGCTGGCTGAAGGTGAAACGGCAAGCCGACGTTTTTGTTCCTGGTACGATGTCGCCAGCCAGTACGACGAGCTTCTGCATTTCGCGCAAGGGCTGGTCGATTCCGAAGAGCATCGTCAGGCCGGCACGCGCAGCAGGCTGGATACTCGGGCCGCATTGCGCGCCAAGCAGGACAAAGGCGAGCCGCTGACCCCGCTGGTGTTGGGGCGCATGGAAACGGCATTGACGCGCACCGACCTGTCCAATCTGGTGCGCCGTCAGTTCATCTGCATGCTCGGGCCGAAGCTGGCGCCCGAGCCGGCCTTCAGCGAGTTGTTCATTTCAATCCGGGATTTGCGCGAGACCTTGCTGCCCGGCGTCGATTTGTCCTCCAGTCCCTGGCTGTTTCAGCACCTGACGGAAACGCTCGACCGGCGCATGTTGTCGATGCTGGCCAAGACCGACCAAATCACCATTTCCGGCGACATCAGCTTCAATCTCAATGTGACGACGATGCTGTCGCCGCTGTTCCTGACCTTCGACGATAACGTGCCGGCCGGGCGACGTGGTCACATGATCGTCGAATTGCAGGTGGTCGATCTGTTTGCCGACCTAGGAGCTTACATGTTCGCCCGCAGTTTCGCCCAGGAACGGGGCTATCGTATCTGTATCGACGGGTTGACCTATCAAACCATGTCGATGATCGATCGCGAACGCCTGGGGGCCGATTTTCTCAAGCTGTATTGGCACCCGCAACTGGTCGATGGCGGCGAAGAGATGCGCAGTCGCATTCATGCTATGATTCGGCGCAGCGGCGAAAACCGGGTGATTCTTTATCGCTGCGACAATCGGGAGGCCATCGATTTCGGACGGTCCGTCGGCATATCCCTGTTCCAGGGGCGGCATGTGGAAGTGCTGATTGCCGAGGAAAATCGCAAACGGGAGTTGCGGCGTCTGAAAACCCGTGTGCAGCGCAACGGATGACGGTTTCGATGTGTGCCGCTTCTTCCCTGCCTGCCCTTGCTATTGAGGGCCTCACCAAACGCTTCGGTGCGGTAACGGCCATCGACTCGCTGACATTTTCCGTGGCGCGCGGCTCGACCACCGCGCTGCTGGGCGGCAACGGCGCCGGTAAGACGACGACATTGTCGATCATCCTCGGATTGCTGTTGCCGACGGTGGGCACGGTGACTGTCCTGGGCGAAGATATGGCGCGCCACCGGTTCCGGGTGCTCGGCCGGATGAATTTCTCCTCTCCCTACATCGATCTGCCCAAACGGCTGAGTGCCAAGGAGAACCTAACCGTCTATGGCCATCTATACGGCATCGAGCATGTGCGAGACAGGGTAGCGGAACTTGCCCGCGACCTGGATATGGGGGCCTTCCTGCACCGGCCGCTGGGAAGTCTGTCGTCGGGACAGGCAACGCGGGTAGCCCTGGCGAAGGCGCTGTTGAACGAACCCGAACTGTTGCTGCTCGACGAACCGACGGCCTCTCTCGATCCTGATACGGGCGATTGGGTGCGCAGCTATCTGGAGTCCTATCGGCACCGGGTGGGCACTACCATCCTGCTGGCGTCGCATAACATGGGCGAGGTCGAGCGTCTTTGCGACCGGGTACTGATGATGCGCGCGGGCACCATCGTCGACGATGGCGCGCCGGCCGAACTGCTGCGCCGCTACGGCCGCCAGAACATGGAGGAAGTCTTCCTCGACGTTGCCCGACAACGCCGGGACGGCACGCTTCCCGGAGCGGCAGAATGACGGCCGCTGCCTCCGGGTCTGCAGGCCGGCGGATCGGCGCCATCATCCTGCGCCACGCCTACGTCATGCGCCGTTCATGGCCGCGCCTTCTGGAGCTTGCCTACTGGCCGTTGATGCAGATGCTGATGTGGGGTTTCATCACCACGTTCTTCCTGCAGCACAGTTCCTGGGTGGCCCAGGCGGCTTCGGTGCTGATCAGCGCCGTGTTGCTATGGGACGTGATGTTCCGCAGCAACCTGGGTTTTGCCATCCCCTTCGTCGAAGAAATGTACGCCCGCAATCTTGGGCAGTTGTTCGTCAGTCCTTTGCGCCCCCACGAATTCGTGGTGGCGTTGATGACCATGAGCCTGTTGCGCACGGTGATCGGCGTTCTGCCCGCGGCGCTGCTGGCGTTCCCCTTTTACGGCGTTTCGGTGTTCGAACTCGGGCCGCCGCTGATCGCCTTTTTCGTCAACCTTCTGGTCATGGGCTGGTGGCTTGGCCTGATCGCCTCCGGCATCGTCCTGCGTAACGGCCTGGGCGCGGAAAGCCTGATCTGGCTGGGGGTCTTCCTGTTGGCGCCGGTTTCCGGCATCTATTATCCGATCACCACGCTTCCGCACTGGCTGCAACCGGTGGCCCTGGCGCTGCCGTCGGCGCATGTCTTCGAGGGTATGCGCGCCGTGCTGTTCGAGAGCCGTTTCGACGTTTCCCACTTTGCCTGGGCGGTGGGTTTGAACATTGTCTATCTTGGGGCCGCGACCGGCTTCTTTCTCTTCATGTTCCATCTCGCCCGGCGCCAGGGACTGCTGTTGCAGCAGGGAGAGTGACCCAGCCGAAAGATCCGGCGGTCAGAATCGCGGAAGGTCAGGGAAAGGAATCTGTCCGCGATGGACATGCAACCGGCCCAGTTCGGCGCAGCGATGCAGGGTTGGATAGACCTTGCCGGGGTTAAGCAATCCCTCGGGGTCGAAGGCGCATTTCAGCCGCTGTTGGTGATCGAGATCGACCTCATCGAACATGGTCCCCATCAAGTCGCGCTTCTCCACCCCGACGCCGTGCTCGCCGGTCAGCACGCCGCCGACCTCGACGCACAGGCGCAAGATATCGGCGCCCAACTCCTCGGCCCGGTCCAGTTCGCCGGGTAGATTGGCGTCATAGAGGATGAGCGGGTGCAGATTGCCGTCCCCGGCATGAAAGACATTGGCGACCCGCAGCCCGTATTTCGCCGACAGCTGGGAGGTCCGGCGCAATACCTCCGCCAGACGGTGGCGCGGAATGGTGCCGTCCATGCAGTAATAGTCGGGCGAAATCCGGCCGACGGCGGGAAAGGCAGCCTTGCGTCCCGCCCAGAAGCGCTGGCGCTCTTCCTCGGACTCGCTCACGCGAACGAAGACGGCGCCAGTATCCCGAGCAATAGATTCAACCCGTTCCAGCAGATAGGCGACTTCCGCTTCCGGTCCGTCCAGTTCGGCGATCAGCAACCCGGCAACGTCGCGCGGATATCCGGCGTGGACGAAATCTTCAGCGGCATGGATGGCCGGGGTATCCATCATTTCCAAGCCACCTGGGACGATACCATTTCCGATGATGGCGGCGACGCAGTCGCCGGCCGCTTCGGTCGATGAGAAGCCGAGCAGCACGGCGCGCGCCGTCTCGGGCGCCTTGAGAATGCGTACGGTGACTTCGGTGATGACGCCCAGCAATCCCTCCGATCCGGTGATGACGCCCATCAGATCGTAGGCGCCGGGATCCAGGTGACGTCCCCCCAGGCGGACCACCTCGCCTGAAGTCAGCACCATCTCGACGCCCAACAGATTATGAGCGGTCAATCCGTACTTGAGGCAGTGCACGCCACCGGAATTTTCGGCGACGTTGCCGCCGATGGTGCAGGCGATCTGGCTGGAAGGGTCGGGTGCGTAATAGAAGCCGGCGGCGGCGACAGCCTGGGTAATGGCCAGGTTGGTCACGCCAGGCTGAACGACGACGCAACGGTTAGCATAATCAATGTCCAGAATACGGTTGAATTTGCCCATGCCCAACGTGACCGCATCGGCAAGTGGCAAGGCGCCTCCGGAAAGCGACGTGCCGGCGCCGCGTGGCACGATCTTGACGCCGTGGTCCCGGCAATAGCGCAAGGCGCTGGCCACCTGTTCGGTGGTTTCCGGCAGGATGACAATCAAGGGTAGCTGGCGATAGGCGCTGAGCCCGTCGCATTCATAGGCACGCCGGGAGTCTTCGTCGGCGATGATGCATTCCGCCGGCAGCAGGCCGCGTAAAGCCGTGACGATCTCTTGGCGCCGACTCAGAATGTCGGCATCGGGTTTAGGCATCAGCATGCTGTGTCTCCGGCATTCGAGCCCGGATCATAGGCTTTCGAACCCGCAGGGGAAACCATGCGAAGCAATGTCCAACGGTGATCGCGATAGGACGTTGGGAGCGGTAGGCACCCGGCGATGGCGGCCTTGCCCGAGAACCGGGGAGAGGGGCTAGGAGGCGGTTAGCCCTGGCGCGCCTTGAAGCGGGGATTGCGCTTGTTGATGACGTACATGCGACCCTTGCGGCGGACCAGAACGCAATTCTTGTCGCGACCCTTTGCCGATTTGAGCGAATTTCTGATCTTCATGGTCTGAACTCTTACGCTGGTCGCATCGCCGGTTTCTGCCGCAATCGTGCCTGGGGCGCGGCCGGGGGCGGACCATAGGGTAGGGCATGGCCCCTGTCAACGGCCGGGGGCTGGATGAATCTGGACGGCTTAACGCAATTGACGGCGCGACAACCAGGCATTGCAGCGAACCTGTAAAGATCGCACGGTGGGCTCCATTTCGGCTTCTTCCAGGTGATCGATAATGCCGTCATCCGCCAATGCCTGGGCGATCAGGCTATTGAGCTGACTAGCCAGGGCATGCACATCGAGACTTGACCCCTGGCCACGATGGATGCGGCTGACATTGCCTAAATTAGCCGGGGCCAGCACCATATCTGCGAATTCAGGAGGCAGGATAGACATCATGCGCAATAAATAGGCAAGTCCGGGGGTTGCTTGCCCCCCCTGGTAACTTTTCAGGGTGCGTTCGGGAATTTGGGTTGCTGTGGCGAATTCGGAAATGCTGAAGGGCCGCCCCAGGCCTACATATTTGCGGAGCGCTTCGGTTATGCGCTTCTGAACGGCTTCCTGAGTCATCTCATGGGTTTCCGACATAGCTAGCGGCCTTCCGGTAAATATTGGCTGCTGGAATTGCTCGAACGATTACATACCCTGCAGCCAGCCCTGAATCATCGCGGGCTGCATTACCCTATAGCAAAGTCGCCGTGCTTCCGTGGACAGGAATTTGCGTGCATTTCGAAATATGTATACTATACTAATAACGTGTCGGTCCCGTTGCGGAGGATATTTCGGCATGGCTATCGATCCATTGGATACGCCTCAGCCGGTCAAAGTTGCCTTGTTGCCTCTGGCCGCTGCACGTCAGGCGGTTCGCTTGGCAAGCGAGCAGAATCAGCAGTTGCGTGAGGCTCGGCTGAAGGCGGACGAGCAAGCTCAAGAGAATCGGGCGGCGGCGCAAGCGGATGCGCGCGCGGCTGCGGAGCAGAGGGTGCGCGACACAAATGCCCCCACCGGGGTGGATACGGCGAGCCGCCCCTCGACGGAAAGCGGCGGCGGGAGAGTGGACATTTCCGCCTGACCCGTTTCCCGACAAGATCGCTATTTTGTAAGCCCTTCCATGTGAAGGGCTTTTTTGTGTTGGCTAACATGTCAGCCGGCAAGCTCCGATAGCCATTTTCCCGGGTCGGCAACGGCATATATGTCGATGGGCCCGCGGCGCCCCGAAACAGCGGATACCCGCCGGCCTTCGGCAGGCGGAATAACGCCAGTGGCTTGAACCACGTCCAACGAAAGCACGACGGGAAGTTCGTAAACCTTCGTCAATGCTTCCAGGCGGGCTGCGACATTGACGTTATCGCCGATGGCCGAAAGGATCGGGGCGGATGGCGGGCCCATCGTACCGACGATGGCCTCGCCGCAATGAATCCCGATCCCCATCCGCAGAGGCTCGGAGAGTTCCGCTGCCAAGACGCGGTTGAGTTGTTCAAGCCGCTTCAGCATTTGATCGGCGCCCGCCAGGGCCTGACGGGCTGCCTGTCGGACCTCGCCATCAAGGCCGTAAAGCGCCATCAGCCCGTCGCCGTTGAATTGAGCATAGTGGCCCCCCGTGGCCCGCAAGGCAGCGGCCAGTTCGGCAAAGTATTGGTTGAGGATAAACAGCACGTCATAAGGCAATTTACTTTCGCCCAGACGGGTCGATCCGCGCAAATCGGCGAACAATATGACAACAGTCTGTTCGCGGCCGTTGACACCTCCCGGCGTCGACGCGTTGGCGGTTACCTGGGGCGACAACAGCGGGACCGCCGTCACGTCACCCCGTGGGCGGACCTGACAGGCGAGGCGTATCCCTTGCGGCATTCCCAGACGGGCCAGCGCGCGGCTTTCCACCTCTTCCGGCGGCAACAGGCCGGCATGGCCGTCGGTTATTCTGACTCGGCACGTCGTACAGCGGCCCCGCCCGCCGCAAACCGAGGCATGCGGAATGCCGGCGGCACGAATGGCTTCTAACAAGGTATGGCCGGCCGGCGCCGTCAGTATACGCTGGCCAGGTAAGCTGACCCGAAATCGACCTCGACGATAGCGGTAAGCCCGACGTATCGCGCGGGCAACCAGCGCCAATGCGATGGCACCGAAAGCAAATCCGTACAAAGAATCGGTGGCTTGCTGCAAGGCGGCTTTCGCCTCCGCCGGGGCATTGTCGCGCGAAGCGAAAAGGGCAGTACGCCACGCCGGATCGGCAGTATCCAAGAGCGACACATCGAGGCCGGCCCGCACGAAGCCGGCAATGGCCAGCAAGGGCAACAACACCGCCAGAGGATAAAGAACGGGCAAAGCCTGCCGGTACGGGGACTTAAGGCGCAGCCAAAAATGCAATCCGACGCTAAGATGACCCCATACCACCAGGACCAGCAGAATTTGCTGCAGCCATCCCCATTCCCTCGCCAGCCAGAGCGTGGCAACGACCAGGGGGTAAGTAGTGTCGATTCCAAGCACGCTCGCCGTGCCGTGCGTGCCGAGGGCATGGGCGAGCAACAACGGCCAGACCAGCAGGCCAAGGATCAACTGGGCCGCTTCCCATAGCGGTATGCGCAGGTGAGGGCGTCGAAAAAGCGACCGCAAGCCAAGGCAGAAGTGCAGCAGGAACGCGCCGTATAGGGCAATCGTCCCCGGTGGACTGTGCCAGACGGCGGAGAGACCCTTGCGCAGATATTCCATCGCTTGCAGCGAGAACAAGCCGAGTGTGTGATTGATCAGGTGTGGGACAACGTAGGCGACCAGCACGAGCCCTGACCACAAACGCAGGCGTCCCTCGTTCATGGCGTGTCTCTCTGTGAACCGGCGCGCTTCAAGTGCGATCGGCAACCTGTTGCGGATTCGTCGCGCGTACCATGGCGAGAAGGTCGCTCATATGTCGGTCGCGGATACCCAGTGCCTGGAGGTGGGCGACCGTGTTCGTTAGGTACTCGGCACAAGGTCCAAGGCGGCCGCAGGCCGAAGCGATACGCGTCGCAACCGTTTCCTCCGGAAGAATGCCGGCATAGGCATCGTGCCCGGGATTGAGGACGAAGGTGATGGCGTTGACGATCCCTCGGGGCGTGTGAACACGCACCCAACGGGGCCGGTAGGCGCCCCTCACCATCTCGCGACGCCACAAGATATCGGTTTCCGATTCGACGACGTCGGGTGCGATGCGCAAGGCCATTCCCTGGCAGCAGCCACCGCGCGTGATGGCGAGCATCAGTCCGGGATTTTCCGGGCTGCCGCGTCCCAGGGTCGACCACAGGCAAAATCGCCGACGATAGCCGTAGACCGTGCCGATCCGGGACTCGATAAAATGAAAGGCCGGGTTCCACATCAGGGAGCCATAGCCGAAAATCCAGACATCGCCGTCTTTGGCGTTTTGCGCCAGCACATGCCGGCGGGAGCGGTTCAACTGCTCTTCCGTCAGCGGCTTGCGCCCGCTCTGTTCGTGAGCGACCAGGCGCTGCACATAGCCGTCCCTAATGCTTTCCCGGGTTAGAACCATGGGGGAGGCGAAGACTCCATGAAGACAGCGGCGCCAAAGAAAGCTTTATACGGCACTTCCACGCCATTCAACGCGCTGCCGGTCAACGTAGCGTTAAGATTCATCCCAAAGGATGAAACTCGGTACGCTTTCGTGCACGGCTGAATTTCGGAGCCCGTCCCTCGCATCAGGCGGCAGTGACGAGAGTGGCCGGGCGCTCGACGGTCTGCGCCAGTGGCGCGGCGGTGGCAGCCGTGGACGTCCGCTCCAGTGGAACCTCTCCATAAAGTGTGGTCCGCGGTCGGGGCTGCCGACCGGCAGCGTGGATCAGCGCTTCCATGTGGCCGGGCGGCATTTCCTGACCGTGTATGGCCCCAGCGGCCCGGGTGATCGATTCGTTCATCAGCGTGCCGCCGGCATCGTTGGCCCCGGCGGCGAGGCAGGCCTGCAAGCCATCCGGCCCCATCTTTACCCAGGACGCCTGAATATTGACGAAAGCGGGGAACAACGCCAAGCGGGCGATGGCGTGCATCAGCACGGCCTCGCGGAAGGTAGGGCCGGCGCGGCTGCGTCCCTTGAGAAACAGCGGCGCCTCCATGGCCACGAAAGGCAGGGGTACGAACTCGGTGAAGCCGCCGGTACGTTCCTGCAAGCTGCGCAGGCGCGACAAGTGGCGTGCCCAGTTGGCCGGCCCGTCGACATGGCCGAACATGATGGTAGCCGTTGAGCGCAAGCCCAACCCATGAGCGGCTTCCATCACTGCGAGCCAGGCGTCGGTCCCCAATTTGTCCGGACAGATGATGGCGCGGATCGGATCGTCGAGGATTTCCGCGGCGGTGCCAGGCAGGCTGCCAAGGCCGGCTGCCTGTAGGTGGGCGAGGAAGTCGGGAATGCCAATGCCGAGCGTCGCTGCCCCCTGGCTGACCTCCAACGGCGTGAAGGCATGAATGTGCAGGTCCGGCGCCGCAGCTTTCACCGTGGCCAGAACATCGAGATAGGTCTCGCCCGTATAAGCCGGGTGGATGCCGCCTTGCAGGCAGATTTCAGTGGCGCCCCGCGCCCAGGCCTCGGCGGCGCGCCGACCGATTTCGCCCATGTCGAGGGCAAAAGGCCGACCGCGCGTCTTTTCCCGCGCGCGGCCTTTCGAAAAGGCACAGAAGCCGCAACGGTAGGTGCAGACATTGGTGTAGTTGACGTTGCGATTGACCACATAGCGCACCGTGTCGCCCACCGCCTCGCGGCGCAGACTGTCGGCAGCGGCGATCACGGCGGCCTCGTCCGCACCGCGCGCCTTGAACAGCGCGACGATCTCATCCTCGCCGAGACGCCGCCCATCGCGGGCGCGGGAGAGAATGCGGGCGATGGGGTCGCTCGACGGCAAAGCTGCCAAGGCGCTTCGCAACGGAATGGGAATGGCGGACCCCGGTTGCCAAGCGTCGGTGCGCGGCAAGCCGTCGGCGTCGATGGACCGGCGGACGGCGGTCGCCATCCGGCTGTCCAGCCAGCGGTCCGCATCGCGGGCAAAGGCCGGGCGGATGGCGAGGCGCTCGACCAGCAGCCGGCCGGAAGCAGCAGTCTCCTGGGCCAATAGGTCAAGATGCGGCCAGGGCGCCTCCGGGTTGACGTGGTCCGGTGTCACCGGCGATACGCCACCCCAGTCGTCGATTCCCGCGCCGATCAACGGTGCCAGCGCACCGGGACGCAAATTCGGCGGCGCCTGGATGGAAATGTCGGGGCCAAGCAGCAGACGGGCCACGGCGATGGTCCACAGGTGCTCTTCCAACGATGGCTCTGGTAAATGCGCCATGCGCGTTCCCGGCTTGGCGCGGAAGTTCTGGACGATCACTTCCTGGATATGGCCGTAGCGCTCGCCGAGCGCCCGGATGGCGAGCAGGTCGGCGATGCGCTCCTCGCGCGTCTCGCCGATGCCGACCAATAGACCGGTGGTGAACGGCACGGCTGCCGCGCCGGCGACTTCGATAGTGGCGAGACGAACAGCGGGCACCTTGTCGGGAGAACCGTGATGCGGTCCGCCCGGCGCCGTCAATCGGGCCGAGCCGCTTTCCAGCATCAGTCCCATGGAGACGGACACGCGGCGTAGCCGGTTGATATCGGCGGCGACCATCACGCCGGGGTTGAGATGGGGCAGCAGACCGGTTTCGGAAAAAACCCGTGCCGCCATTGCTTCAAGATAGGACAGCGTGGTGGCGTGGCCGAGGCGGTCCAATTCCTCGCGGGCCGCGGCATAGCGTCGCTCCGGTTGATCGCCTAGGGTGAACAGGGCTTCGCGGCAACCGGCCTCGGCGCCGCGCCGGGCGATTGCCAGCACCGCATCGGGCTCTAGGAATGCCGGTTGCCCCCGTCGCGGCGGCTTGGCGAAGGTGCAGTAGTGACAGACGTCACGGCACAAGTGGGTGAGAGGGATGAAGACCTTGCGCGAATAGGTCTGTAGCGATCCGAAAGCCATATCGCGTCGAGCTGCGGCCGCGGCCATCAGGGAGGCGAGGTCTCCAGCGCCAGCCAGCAGCGGAGCATCGCCGTCCTCGATGCGTTCGCCCGACGCCGACAACGCCAACAGGCGTGCAGTTTTGTTGATCTGGGAGGAGGGCGTCATTGTGAGAACTCGCCGTGGCTTTCCCTTCCCTACAGGAAAAGCCTTGCCCATGTCATCGTCCGTGACGTGAGCGGGGTGGTTGGGTTATCGTCATGGTCCGGGTTAACCGGCAAGTAACGAAGATCAGGGGAGGACGGAATGGCCGAGATTCAACGCAGCCATCCCACGGGCAAGCGGTTGGCCGGCAAGGTAGCCATTGTCACCGGCGGCAGCACAGGCATCGGCAAGGGCATCGCCCGGCATTTCGCCGACGAGGGTGCGTCGGTGGTCGTCTGCGCCCGCGGCAAGGAACGGCTGGAAGCGGCATCGAAGGAACTGACTCAAGCGACCGGTTCGCGGGTCGAAGCGGTGGTCTGCGACGTCGGCGTCGAAGCGCAGGTGCAGGCGATGTTCAAGCGCACCCTGGATCTCTTCGGGCGGCTCGACATCCTGGTTAACAATGCCGGCAGCAACACCCGCGAACTGGTCGTCGACATGCCGTTCGCCAACTGGAACAAGGTCATCAACTCCAACCTGACGGCGGTGTTCCTGACCGGGCGCGAGGCATTGCGCATCATGAAGAAGCAGCAGTCGGGCCGCATCATCAACATCGGCAGCATCGCCGCCAAGGTGCCGCGCGCGAACTCGGCGGCCTATGTCGCAGCCAAGGTCGGCCTGACCGGCCTGACCCGCTCCTTGGCGCTGGAGGGCCGTGCCGACGGTATCGCCGTCAGTCAACTCAACAACGGTAACACCCGCACCGACCGCTGGCTGGGGCGCGACGAGCAGGCGGCCAAGGAAGGCATCATGGAGATCGACGACGTCGCCGGGATCGCGCTGGCGATGGTGCTGCTACCCGACGGAGTCAACGTGCTGGACGGCACCTTGACGGCGGTCAACATGCCCTTCATCGGGCGCGGCTGAAGGAACAGGGGGAGAAATGGCTCAAGTTCAGAAGACCGGAGACCGGTTGGCCGGCAAGGTGGCCTTGGTCACCGGCGGTAGCACCGGCATCGGTCGTGGCATCGCCACGCGCTTCGCAGGCGAAGGAGCTTCGGTGGTGATCTGCGCGCGTGGCAAGGAACGCCTTGAAAAGGCTGCCGAGGAGATTGCCAAGGCTACCGGCTCGCGGGTCGAGGCGATGCCTTGCGACTTGACCGACGAAGCCCAGGTGCAGGCGATGTTCAAGCGCACCATGGATCGGTTCGGGCGGCTCGACATCTTGGTCAACAACGCCGGGGGAAATTCGAACGATCTCATCGTCGATATGCCGCTCGCCAAGTGGGAAAGCGTGCTGGGCGTCAATCTGAACGCCGTCTTCCTTTGCGGGCGCGAGGCGATGCGCATCATGAAGGCGCAAAAGGGCGGGCGCATCGTCAACATCGGCAGCATCGCCGCCAAGGTGCCGCGCATGAGATCGTGCGCCTACGTCGCCGCCAAGTGGGGCGTCTCCGGCCTGACCCGGGCCATGGCGCTCGAAGGCCGCGAGGACGGCATCGCGGTCAGCCAGATGAACAACGGCAACACCGATACCGGCCATTCGAGCAGCGCCGCGACCGAAGGGGCCATGGAAGTCGACGATGTCGCCGGCATGGTGCTGGCCATGGTGCTGCTGCCCCCTGGCGTCAACGTCCTGGAAGGCACCCTGACCAAGGTCAGCATGCCGTACATCGGGCGGGGTTAAGGCCGCTGCCAAGACCACCCGTCCGCAACCGTTTCCGGGGCATCGACCCCGACTTAAAATGAGGGAGGAAGATATGGGCCGACTTACCGACAAGGTCGCCATCATCACCGGCGCCCGTTCCGGCATCGGCAGGGGCATCGCCGAGGCCTTCGCCGCCGAAGGCGCGACGCTGGTGCTCACCGCGCGCACCAAGGACAAGCTCGAGACCGCGGCGCAGGAGATCGCCAAGGGCGGCAACCGGGTGAAGGCGATCGTCGCCGACGTCACCGACGAAAAGCAGGTGGCCGAGCTGTTCCGCCAGACGGTGGAGGCCTTCGGACGAGTCGACATCCTGGTCAACAACGCCGGCACCAACACCCGGTACGCCACCGTCGATCTGCCGCTGTCGGAATGGAAGCGGGTGATTGAGACCAACCTGACCGGACCGTTCATCTGCGGTCGCGAGGCGCTGCGCCTGATGAGCAAGCAGAAGTCGGGCCGCATCATCAACATCGCCAGCATCTCGGCGAAACGGCCGCGCCCCAACGCGGCGGCCTACGTCTCGTCCAAGTTCGGTCTGGAAGGCTTGACCCGCTCGATGGCACTCGACGGCCGCCCCGACAACGTCGCCGTCTGCTGCATCTACCCGGGCAACACCTGGTCCGAGTTGAAGATCGGCCGCGAGGAGCAGCAGCATCGCGAAGGTATCATGGAAGCCGCCGATATCGGCGCCATGGCGGTGGCTATCGCAGCGCTGCCCGACGGCGTCAACATGCTCGAATGCGAGATGTTGCCGGTCAAACAACCCTTCATCGGGCGCGGCTAGAACGGCGATGGGGCAAGGCGGCGAACCCGCCTTTGCCCAACAACCCGTGAAAAGAACGGATTGCAGGTAGCGGAGTCCTGTCCTCAGTCGCCGGGGCACCTCGCCGGTTCGATCATGATTCCGGCGCTGACGGGCCGATGATCCGATCCCAGGTCGCCGCCGACAGTAACCGATTCGACGCGCAGCCTTCCGGACGCGAAGACATGATCGATGGCGATGCCGACCGGCAAGTCCGCCGGCCAGGTTCCTGGCCAAAGCGGTACCACGGTGGTCAGGCCCGTCGATGCATGGAGACGGCGGAGGATCGCCGAAAAAGGCGTGCTGTTGAAATCGCCGACCAGCAGCACACCGGCAAGGGACGGATCGGTCATCCGGTCCCGTGCCCAGGCGGCGATCTGGTCGGTCTCCTGCAGGGCTTGGGCGTGGGTCGAGGGCATCAGCGGAAAGGACAGATGGGCGCCGCCGATGGCGAAGGTCTCGTTCCCGGCGCGAACGATAGCGCGCAACTGGGGCGCGCCTGCGGACCGAGCATTGAG
>CANITX010000031.1 GCA_947470575.1 Rhodospirillales bacterium | reverse complement strand
GCGGCGCGAATGAAGGCGCGCGCGAAGGCCGTCTTGCCGGCGCCGAGGCCGCCCCACAGGGCGATGACGTCGCCCGGGCGGACGACGGCGGCCAGACGGCGGGCCAGCGCCTCGGTCGCCGCCTCGTCGGGCAGGTCGAGAACGGCGGGCGCTTGCGGCAAGCGGGCGGCGCGGGGTTGGGCCATGGGAGTCTTTTAGCCGCACCCCGGTCCGGCGGCAACCGGAGCGGCCAAGATCGGCGAACACCGCGACAGGACTGTGGCGGCATCGAGACATGAAAGGTTCATCTGCACGATACCAAGCAGGATAGGATCCGATTTGACTGCCTGTACGGCAATATCAACACATCTGTTGACGACACCATCATCAACATTCATGTTTACCCCTCATGAACGCTAACTAGGCCAAGCGCTTTCTACAGAAGCTCGGGGCCACCTTCGAGCCGGGCAAGGGCGGGCACCTGAAGGTCAGGTTGAACGGCAGGACCAGCGTTTTGCCGATGCACGGCAGCAAGGACATGCCGCGCGGCACATGGCGGGCCATCCTCAGGCAACTGAGCGTCAAGGAGTAGTACCATGCGATCCTACCCGGCGAGATTCAGCCGCGAGCCCGAGGGCGGATACACCGTTACCTTCCGTGACGTGCCGGAGGCCATCACCCATGGCGACACGGCGGAGGAAGCGCGCGCGCGCGCCGTCGACGCGCTAGAAACGGCGCTGAGCTTCTACATCGACGAGCGCCGGCCGTTGCCCCCCGCCAGTCCATCGAAGCGGGGCGAACGCACCATCGATCTCAGCGCCATCGGCATGGCCAAGACGGCGTTATACGAGGCGATGGGGGCGCAAGGCGTCGGGCGGGCCGAACTGGCGCGGCGGCTGGGTTGCCACCTGGAGCAGGTCGCCCGGCTGCTCGACCTGACGCACGCCTCGAAGTTCGAAGCCCTTGAGCGGGCGTTGGCCGCTGTCGGGCGGAAGATGGTGGTCAGCGCCGAAGCCGCGTGAGGAGATATCCGGCGCATTACCGACTAAATCATCGCCCTCAGGCGAGGTACGGCCCTGCACCCTTGCCGGCATAAACGGTTCTTCCGCCGACGATACTGGCAACCGCGCGGGGCGGACGGCCGCAGGCCGCCTCGACGAGAACGATATCGGCGCGCAGCCCTGGCGCGAGGCGGCCGCGATCCTTGAGGCCGACCGCAGTGGCTGGATTCGCCGAGATCAACGCCCAGGCATCGGCAAGGCTGCAGACACCATCCTTTGCCAAACGAAAGGCCGCCGGCAGCATGGCTGGATAGTAGTAATCGGAGGCGAGGACGGTGCAGAGCCCGGCGGCCGTCATCTCGGCGGCGGCGACGGAACTGCGTTGATGGCTACCGCCACGCACCACGTTGGGAGCGCCGAAGATCACGTGGTTGCCAAACTCGCGCGCCACCGCAGCTGTTTCGCGGGTCTTGGGAAACTCCGAAATTTCGCAGCGGATATCCTGAAACCATCGCCGGGTCTCGGGTGCCGGATCGTCGTGGGAGGCCTGGGGCACGCCCGCCGCAGCGGCAGCGGCCGCCAGACGGCGAATCGACGCCTCGACATCGCCCGCGCGCGTCGCAACCCGGGCCAACAACGCACCGAATTCATCGGCCGAAAGCCGGGTGCGCTGCAGGAGCGTCATCATCTCGCGGGGATCGCTTTGCTTGCGCAGCATGTCAGGCGTGTGGTCGTTGAAAGCCAGCAGCGCCACACGGCCGGCGGCCAGCCAGGCGAGGATGTCCGCTTCGCCATCAAGATTGTAGGTTTCATGGCGCAGATGCAGATGCGTGTCGCAGGAAAGATGCGGCTTGGCCGCATCGAGAGCCGTCATCAGACCCACGATCGTGTCGCGGCCGCGCAGACCGGGTTCCCAGGAATAAGTGACCCCGTGATAGGCCGTGGTGATGCCGTTGGCGACGAGCTGCCGGTCTGTGTCGGTAAGGGCAAGCTGCAGATCGAAATGCACCCCGGGGCGCGGCATGATTTGCCGTTCGAAGGCGTCGCCGTGCAGGTCGACGATACCCGGCAGCACATAGAGCCCATCGGCATCGACGATGCGTGCTGCGCCTGTCTCCCCCGCCACCTCGACGATAGCGCCATCTTCGATGACAACGACTGCGTCCGCCTCGAAACCGTGCGGCAGAAGCACCTTGCCACCAACCACCGCGTAACGCGCCATGCCGTACATCCGTCCGCTCCATCTCCGACCGTGCGGGCTTGGCATAGCGCTGGATGGTGACAGGAGCGTGAAGGTGAACGGAATTGGGCAGCCGCATGCGACCGCCTTTGCCAATGTCCCTACGGCCCTGACGGCTTGACGGATGGCGACCTTGGCCTATCGTTTGGCCGGTGGGGCGCAGATGGGTATGGCACCATGAACGACATCCGCATCGACGGCGATAGGCTGTGGCGGAGCCTAATGGAGATGGCGCGCATTGGAGCGACGCCGGGCGGCGGCGTCGGGCGCATCGCACTGACCGATCTGGACCGCCAGGGGCGCGACCTATTCGTCGCCTGGTGCCGGGAGGCCGGTTGCGCCGTGCGCATCGACCGGCTAGGCAATATCTTCGCCCGGCGGCCCGGCCGCGACCCCGCCCGCGCCCCGGTGATGACCGGCAGCCACCTGGACACCCAGCCGCTTGGCGGCCGCTTCGACGGCATCTATGGCGTGCTGGCCGGGCTGGAGGCGGTGCGCGCCTTGAACGACGCCGGCATCGAGACGGCGGCGCCCCTCGACGTCGCCGTGTGGACCGACGAGGAAGGCGTACGCTTCGGCGGCGCGCTGGCTTCGAAGAGTTTCGCCAACCTGATCGATCCCGACACGGTTCTGGCGACCACGGCCGCCGACGGCACCACCTTCGGCGGCGAATTGGCGCGCATCGGCTATGCCGGCGACGCCCCGGTCGGCGGCCCGGTGGATGCCTATTTCGAAGCGCACATCGAGCAGGGGCCGATGCTGGAGCAGGAGGGCAAGACCATCGGTGTCGTGCTGGGCGCCCAAGGACAGCGGACCTTCCTGGTGACCGTGGACGGCGAGGAAGGCCACGCCGGCACGCAGCCGATGACGCAGCGGCGCGACGCCCTACTGGGCGCGGCACGCATGATCGAGGCGTTGAACGCGGTGGCGTTTCGCCACCGGCCGCATCCGGTCATCACCGTGGGCGAACTGCACGTCCGGCCGAATTCGCACAACACCGTTCCGGGCCAGGTGGTCTTTACCATCGACAGCCGGCATCCGGACAACGTCATCCTGGCCCAGGCCAAGACGGAGATGGCGGTGGCCTGCCGCGACATCGCGACCAAAGCCGACCTCGGACTGGCCTTCGCCGAGACCGGCCATCGCGATACCGTGGTTTTCGATGCCGGCTGCGTCGAGCTGGTGCGCCAAGCGGCGGCGGGGCTGCAGTTGACCCACCGCGACATCTATTCGGCGGCGGGACACGATGCGTGCTATATTTCCCACGCGGCACCGACGGCGATGATCTTCGTGCCCTGTGAAAAGGGCATCAGCCACAACGAAAAAGAAAATGCCAAGCCGGAGGATCTGGCTGCCGGATGCGACGTGCTGCTAAGGGCCATACTGGCCCGGGCGGCGGCGTGAGCGCCGTCATGGAACCGTCGCAATTGGCCGATAAGGTGTTGGCCGCTCGCAACGCCCACCAAGGAAAACGAGAGTGGACGAATTCGTGCAACAGCAGATGGAAGCCGAGCCCGAAGTCCCTGCCTCCAGGGCGGTAAGCCCCGGAACCGCCATCGGCATGGCTTCGCCCGAGCGCTTCTTCAACCGCGAAATCTCTTGGCTCGCCTTCAACGAACGGGTGCTGGAGGAGGCGCAGAACCCGCGCCATCCGCTGCTCGAACGATTACGCTTTCTGTCGATATCGGCCAACAACCTGGACGAATTCTACATGGTTCGCGTCGCCGGCCTGAAAGGCATGGTGCGCGGCGGCGTGCGCGAGTTGAGCCAGGAGGGATTGTCGCCGGGCGAGCAACTGGCGCTGATCAACCGGCGGGCCGGCGAACTGATGGCCGCGCAGCAGGAATGTTGGACGACGTTGACCCAGCTGCTGGCCGCCGCCGACATTCAAATCGTCGCGCCCGAGGCGCTGGAGGCTGCCGACCGCGCCTGGCTGGATCGCTATTTCCGCGAGGAAATTTACCCGATCCTGACGCCGATCGCCGTCGATCCGACCCACCCGTTTCCGTTCGTGCCCAACCTCGGTCTGTCGATCGCGCTGCGCCTGCGCCAACCGGGTCAAGCCGACGACCTGCACGGGCTGATCCAATTGCCGTCGCGCATCGACCGCTTCATCCGGCTGCCCGGCGGCGGCATGCGGTTCGTGCTGCTGGAACAGGCGGTGCACGCCAACCTGGGCAGCCTGTTCCCCGGTTTCCATTTGGAAGACCACGCCGTCTTCCGCGTCATCCGCGACAGCGACATCGAGATCGAGGAAGAGGCGGAAGACCTGGTCCGGGTGTTCGAGTCGGCACTGCGCCGCCGGCGGCGCGGTTCGGTGATCCTGCTCGGCGTCAACGCCGGCATGTCGGCCGACTTGCGCGCCTTTCTGGAAGACGAATTGAAGGTCGCCTCGGAAGACGTCTTTTCCGAACACGGCATGATCGGGCTGGCCGACGTCGGCAAGCTGGTGACCGAAGACCGACGGGACTTGCTGTTCACACCTTATACGGCGCGCTTCCCCGAGCGCATCCGCGAGTTCGACGGCGATTGCTTCGCGGCGATTCGCGCCAAGGACCTGGTGGTTCATCACCCGTTCGAAAGTTTCGACGTGGTCGTCCAATACCTGCGCCAGGCGGCGGCCGACCCGGACGTGGTGGCGATCAAGCAGACGCTGTATCGCACCAGCAACGATTCGCCCATCGTCGCGGCGCTGGCCCAGGCGGCGGAGGCCGGCAAGTCGGTAACCGCCCTGGTCGAACTGAAGGCGCGCTTCGACGAGGAACGCAACATTCGCTGGGCCCGCGACCTGGAGCGGGCCGGCGTGCAGGTGGTTTACGGCTTCATGCGGTTGAAGACCCACGCCAAGGTATCGCTGGTATTGCGCCGCGAAGGCGGACGCTTGCGCGCCTACAGCCATTTCGGCACCGGCAACTATCACCCGGTAACCGCACGCATCTATACAGACCTGTCGTATTTCACCTGCGACCCGGCGCTATGCGTCGATGCCGCCGCCCTGTTCAATTACATGACCGGCTACGCCGTGCCGGAAGCCATGCAGAAGCTGGCCTACGCGCCGGAAACCCTGGGCCCAAAGCTGCTGGAGATGATCGACGCCGAGATCGCCCACGCCAAGGCCGGGCGGCCGGCGGCGATCTGGGCCAAGATGAACGCCATCGTCCACGGCGGGATCATCGATGCGCTGTATCGCGCCTCGCAAGCCGGGGTTGCCATTGACCTGGTGGTGCGCGGCGTCTGCTGCCTGCGCCCCGGATTGCCCGGCCTGTCGGAGAACATCCGGGTGAAAAGTATCGTCGGCCGGTTCCTGGAGCACAGCCGCATCGTCTGCTTCGGCGCCGGCCACGGCTTGCCCTCGCCGAACGCCAAGGTTTTCATTTCGTCGGCCGACTGGATGCCGCGCAATTTGGAGCGCCGGGTGGAGACCCTGGTGCCAATCGAGAACGCCACCGTGCATGAGCAGGTGATAGATCAGATCATGATCGCCAATCTCAACGACGAAGCGCAAAGCTGGGACCTGAAGGCCGACGGCACCTATGTCCGCCGCCCAGCCGGCAAGGACGCCTTCTCCGCCCACGAATACTTCATGACCAACCCCAGCCTGTCGGGCCGCGGCTCGGCTCTGAAGAAAGGTTCGGTGCCGCGCGCGCTGTCCAGGCGGGCAGCCAAGGCGCAGGCAGGGTCTTAGGCGGGGGCGACCTCACTCCATCTCAAGCGCTTCCTTGATATCCTTCGGACGCCGGGCGATGGCTTGCAGATAGGCGGCGGCGGGGGCATCGGGCGAACGGCGGCCCTGTTCCCAATTTTTCAGCGTGGGCAGCGGAATGCGGTAGGTTTCGGCGAACCGCCGCTGCGACATATGCAACTGGCGGCGGATGGCCCGTACGTCCGGCACATCGACGACATGCACGACGGCGCCCGTTTTCTTGCCGCGCGCATGGGCGATGGCCTCCGTCAATCCCGCGACCAGATCCTTTGCGAACTCGCTCATCGGCTCGTGTCCTTTCTGCCGTAGCTCTGTCGGAGCGCCGCGGCCAGCGCCCTGACCCGCTTCCTTTCTTCCGCCGTCATGTCTTCACGTTGCGCCTTGGCATAAATCAGCAGCAGGAAAAGCGGCATCCGCACATCGCGATAGAAGTAGACGACCCGGGCGCCGCCACGCTTGCCCTTGCCCGGACGCCGCCATCGAACCTTGCGGATTCCGCCCGTTTCCGGGATGACGTCGCCTGCCTCAGGGTTGCGGGCGATGAAATCCACGAATTCCTGCCGCTCGCCGTCATCCCATATACCTTCGGCCTGCCGCAGGAACAGCGGCAACTCGACGACGGTGACCGGGATGGGCGACATTTTTGAATGGTACGCTAATGGCGTCTATTTGCAATAAAAAGACGCCATTGGCGTCTAAAACAGGAACAACGACCGCCCCCCTACGGCCCGGCCGTCACTTCTCGGCCATAGCCTTGAGTTTGGCCAGACCGACCTCGAAATCGCCGCCGATCATCTTGTCCATGTCGAAGATGACACCCATCACCTTCGAAACGAAGGGACTGGGGCCGTAGATCGCCCAGGTGACGTCGGTGGCGTCGCCTTTGGGTTCGAAGAGGAACTCGGCGGTGTTGTGGGCTTCGAACGGTTTGAGGAAATCGAGCTTGATGACGATGCGTGACGACAGCGTCGCCTGGACGATTTCCATGCGGCCTTGGCCGACTTCGTTGTTGCCTTCCCAGGCATAGACCGCGCCGACGCCGGAGGCCGGGCCGCCGTAGGTCCGCCGCATGGCGGGGTCCTTCGCCTCGTAGGGCGACCAGGCGCGCCAGCCGGGCAGGTCATTGACGATGGCGAAGACCTTTTCCGGCGTCGCCTTGACGCTCTGGGTGCGCTGCACGCGGAAGCTGTCGGGCCGGGTCGCGGCGACGACGAGAAGCCCGGCGAGAGCGACGACGAATAGGCCGGCGATAGCAACGGCGATGGTCTTGACCATGGGATTCTCCAATAAGGCGAAGCGCCCGATCGTTCGATTCTCAAGTCATCCCATGAACTTTGCAATCGCAATGCACAATGCCGGCGCGAATCGGATATCCTCCGCCCGGCACAGCACATACGGTTGCATCATGGCGGCGATCGTCGAGGCGCGGGGGATTTCGAAGACGTTCCGCCAGCACCGGCGGTTTCCCGGATTCGCGGGCGCGCTGCGCACCCTGTTCACCCGCGAATACACCGAGGTCGCCGCCGTCAACGACGTCAACTTCCGCCATCGCCGCGGGCGGGGCACACCGGCGCTATGCGATTGGGCGCTATCGGGGCGGCAGCGGATAAGGGCCTAGAGCGATTCCGGCGGCTGGGGATTCGGATTGGCACGACGCGCGAAAACGGCGTTGAGCGAGCCGCGCGTGCCGTCGAGCATCGGCAGGGCCGACAGGTCGGCGGGCGAAAAGAGTCCATGTTCGACGTGTTCGTCGCTGATCTGCACGACGGCCGGGGAGATCAGCGAGCGGCAAAGATAGGTGACGACGAACTTGGACGGTTTGATCTGCCGCGGCCGCACCCAGGAATCGACGATGCGCTCGACCGCGACCCGCAAGCCGGTTTCCTCGACGATTTCGCGACACAGCCCCTCGATGATGCCTTCGCCCAGTTCGAGCTTGCCGCCGGGCAAATCCCAGCGGCCGTTCGGCTTGCGCAGCATCAGCACGCGTTCCGCACAAACGACGATGCCCTTGATGGTGACGACGAAAGGTGCGCCTAGGTCGGCGGCTTCCGGCAGTCTGAGTTTGAGAGTCGATTCGGAACTGTCCATGACGTATGGGTAGCACATTCGGTCCTAACGCCAAAATAACGCTCCGGCGAAGCCGCCGACCGGAACCGATTCGGGAACCACGAGATGGTACAGCACAGCTTGCCGGACACGCCCCTGGCGCACAGCGCCAGGCAACGGATCGCCGCCGTCGACGGGTTGCGCGGCGGCGCCGTGGCGCTGATGATCGCCTATCACGGACTGTGGGATGCCACCTTCCTGGGGCTGATCGACCTGCCGTTGCTGACCGCCTGGCCATGGCTGGTGGCGCGCGCGGCGATCCTGACGTTGTTCCTGGCACTGGCCGGCATGTCGTTGACCCTGGGCCATGGCGCGGGCCTGCGCTGGCGGTCCTTCCGGCGCCGGCTGGCCCAGGTCGGCGGCGCGGCTGCGGCGATCACGGCGGCGACGATGTTGCCGTTTCCGGACGCCTACATCTTCTTCGGCGCGCTGCATCACATCGCCGTTGCCAGCGTCCTGGCGCTCGGGCTGTTGCGCCTGCCGTGGCCGGCATTGCTGGCCATCGGCGTCGCCGCCTCGATCCTGCCGGAGGTTGTCGCGCTCGGAGGAATCTTCGAGCGCTTGCCGCTGGTCGTGCTCGGGCTGGCGGCGAGCCCGCCCTTGTCGGTCGATTTCGTGGCCCTGTTGCCGTGGTTCGCGGCGTGGCCCGCCGGCATACTACTGGGACGCAGCATTGCCCGGCGCGCCAGTCAGCCAGATCAAGGCTGGTTGGACTGGCACCCGGCAAGCCTTGCGGGCCGGCTGCTGGTGCTGGCCGGGCGTCATAGCCTGATCGTCTATCTGGTTCATCAATTGCCGCTGATGGGCGGGCTGTGGCTGGTCGCCCAAGCAATGTAGACACGCCTCTCCATATCGTCCTGCCGACAGCGTAGAATAGGAGCGGCAGGGAGGCCTGCGGCGGAGGATGCGTCATGGTCGAGGACAGTTTTGCGATCCAACGCGAACGGATGATCGAAGCCGTCGTCGCTCACGCCGAACATGCCGCTCCGCACATCGGCAAGGTCGAACTCGATTCGAGGGTACTTGCCGCCATGGCGGCGGTCGAACGCCACGCGTTCGTGCCCAGCGACGTGCGTTCCTACGCCTATTTCGACACGCCGCTTCCGATCGGCTTCGAGAAGACCGTCTCGCAACCCTTCATCGCCGCCCTGATGACCGATCTGTTGCGCCTACGACCCGGCGACAAGGTGCTGGAAGTCGGCACCGGGCTTGGCTATCACGCCGCCGTTCTGTCGCGGCTGGTCGATGCCGTCTTCACCATCGAGATCGTCGAGGCGCTGGGCGAGGCAGCGGCCGCGCGGCTCAACCGATACTGTTGCAACAACGTCACGACGCGGATCGGCGACGGCGCTCAGGGCTGGCCCGAGGCGGCACCCTTCGATGCCATCCTGGTGACGGCGGCACCGGAACTGCTGCCGGCGGCGCTGATCCGCCAAATGAAGTCGGGCGGACGCATGGTCTGCCCCTCGGGCGTGGCGGGCGCGCAACAACTGATGCTGTTGGAAAAGAACGCCGCCGGTCGGTTGACCGTGCATGAAATCCTACCGGTCAATTTCGCGGCCCTGGAAATTCCGTCCTAAATTGCAAGGCATGTGAACCTCGCGCTGACGGCTGCACCCGACGGATTATGACGGGCCGGAGCAGATGGCGCTGGCGACCGGCTTGCCGGAGACGGAAACGGCGGAAATCGATATCAGCGCGCCTTCGGGCAGCAGACCCCAGACCGCTTCCGCCGTGTGCGGACATCCCGGGTTCAACGCGGCGCGACGGCTGGCCGGCGGCTTGCCCAGGATCGCCGCTG
This sequence comes from Rhodospirillales bacterium, assembly GCA_947470575.1. GTDB lineage: Bacteria > Pseudomonadota > Alphaproteobacteria > Rhodospirillales > CAMCUA01 > CAMCUA01. The sequence continues at coordinate 14,727 of CANITX010000031.1, read as the reverse complement.
CTTGATCCTCGGGAACCACCAGGCGGATCTCGACCCCGCGGTCGCGCGGCTGCACGGCGTTGACCTTCCACCCGTCGGTCATCGGCAGGCGTTCGTTGCGCACCATCAGCCATTCAGCGGCGACGGCGAGTTGCTCCTGCGTTTTGCGGTCCTGCCATTGCAGGAAAGCGTACAGTCCGCCCATCAATCCGGCGATGCCGAGAACGGCCACTACCGCCACCACCTTACCCATGGAATCCAACCCCTGTGGCCTTGAAAAAGGCCGCAGATTGAACGGTCCGACGGCAGGCCTGTCAACGCCAGAACCGTTGAAAATCTGTGGATAAATCCATTCAGCGTTGCAGCGCTGCGATCTCGTAATTGGCGAAGTTGAGGCGATCCGCCAAGGTACGCACGATGAAAGCATGAAAGGCGCTGGCCACCACCGGTTCGGCGGCTTCCATGCGGCGCAGCGAATCGCGGCTCAGGCGATAGACGCGGGTCTTTTCGTCGGCCACCACGGAAGCGGCGCGCGTCGCGTCGCGATAAAGCCCCATCTCGCCGACCACCGTATAGCCGATCATGCTGCGCAGGCGGATGGCCTCGGCCTCGGCCCGTTCCAGGATGACGCTGACCCGCCCGGAGAGGACGAAAAACAGCGATTCGGCGGCCTCGTTCTGGTGAAACAGGTAGCCGCCTTGGTCCAGTTCGATGTCCTCGACGTAGGCCAGGAAGCGGCGCGCCGTTTCCTCGCCGGCCAGTTCCCGCGACAGCCAGGATTCGAACGCAGGCGCGCCATCGATGGGCTGGACCTGGCGGCGGCGCAACACCGCTTCTTCCGCCCGTTCGAGGGCAAGATCGAGATTGGCCTGCAAGCTGATGACAGGGTCGTTGGCCGCAAACAGGCCTTCGGCGCGAAAGGCCTTTTCGGTAGCCGCCGACATGCCGCAGAAGATCAGATGCACGTTGCGGTCTTCGGCAAAGTTGCGCAGCTTGATGAAGCTGAACAACGCCGATGAATCGATGGCCGCAACAAGACGGAAATCAAGGACCACGAAACGCACCAGCGGCTCGACCGGCGCATCGACCCGGCGCATCGACCCGGCGCTTGGCTTCTTCCAGCATGCGATTGGCCGAGCCGAAAAACAGATAGCCCTGCAACCAGAGAATCTGGATCTCGTTGCCGGCCTGCTGCAGGAGCTGGGTGTGTTCCTTGGAACGCTCGACATTGCTGCCGTATTCCTGGCGGGTCAGGCTGTGCTTGATGACCCGGACCCGGCTGTAGTTGAGCGCGAAGAAGATGCAGGAAGCGACGACGCCGAGCAGCAATCCTTCGAGATAACCGCGATTGACGATAAGCAGCAGGATGGCGAGGATCAGCACGTAATCGGTGTGCGAAATGCGCTTCCAACTGCGCCCCAGCCAGTTGTTCAGCACGTTGGCACCGAGGAACAGCAGCAGGCCACCCAACACCGGGGTCGGCACGAAGCCGATCAGGTCGGTGCCGACGAACAGGATCATCAGGCATAGGGTACCCATGACCACACCGCTCAGCCGGGTACGCCCACCGGCATCCTGATTGAGCATGGTGCGGTTCAAGGTCAAGTTACCGATGGTGCCACCGAGCAGGCCGGTGACGACGTTGGCCAGCCCGTGGGCGCGCAGGTCGCGGTCGAGTTCAACCTCGCTCTTGCGCCAAACCTCGAGACCGGTGGCATTGAGCAGGATGGCGATGGCGGTAACGCCGGTGGCCGCCGCCACTTCGCCGACCTGCGGCAGGAGAACCCGCCAATCGAGGTGCAACCAGATGTCGGAAAGCCAGGGCACCCAGGGCGCCTGAACTTCATAATGCGGCATCAACCAGCCGGCGGCCCTTGCCGCTTCCGGGCTCAAGCCGAAGGCGGCCAGGGACAGATGCGCCACGGCAAAGCCGGCAACCAGCACGCCGGGCAAGGCAAAGTCATGGCGGAAACGTGCGCGGGCGATGACGATCGCCAGGGCAAAGCCGACACCGGCAATCAGCTTGGACAGCGGTTCAGGTTCGATCAAGGCGGCGAGACCGGCGATGTTCAGCGGATGGCCCGTTATGACCTTGACCGCACCGGCAGCGAGCAGCCAGCCGGCGGAAGCCAGGAACCCGCCCAGCACCGGATAGGGGATATAGCGGATCCAGACGCCCATATGGGCGGCACCCAGGCCATAAAGCGCGATGCCGGCGATTACGGTGGTCAACGTGATGCCGGCCATGACATGGGCGATCATCAGATCGGCGGGACCGCCGGCAAGTTGGCTGGCAATTCCGGTGGTCAAGGCGCTGACGACCGCCATGGTGGCCGTATCGGGTCCGGCGATCGACATGCGCATGGAGCCGCCGAGCGCCACCAGGATGCCGCAAAGACCGGCGCTGAGCAGCGTCACCGAAACGCCGAGCGCCAGGTAACCCGCCAGCGGCCCGGAAAAAATCAACAGGGCGAAAGACAGGCTGTAGGAGACCATCACCAGGGCGACCACAACTCCGCTGATGACGTCGTGCATCGCCTGCCGGCTGGCGCTCAGCCGATTGGGCCGACGCCGGTTCGCCCGGAGTGCAACGCGTTCCCCCGTGCCGACCCGCGGCTCGGCCATCGAAACCCCGCCCCCATGCCTGTATTAGCCCCAGCCTCCCGCCACGCCACGGGAACCCACGCGGGCTTCTCGGCCGCGACCGGCCGGAAGCGGTGGGGATAGCATAGTTACCCGTGACGATGAAAGTTGTCCGTGAGGTTATGGGACAGAAGATAGGCTCGGCCGCGGTTCGATCCTCTATCGGCCGGTCTTTCGGTCCTCAGCCGCCGTCCAGCAGACCGCGCAAAGCGGCGGCGGCGGCAGCGGCGTCGAGCCGGGCAACGCAGGGATACATGCCGGATTCCGCCGGCAACTGGCAGTCGCCCAGACAACCTTGGCACGGCATGGGGCAATAGACGAAGCGGACGTTCGGCGGGCAGATTTCCGCCGCATAAGGCACGATTTCATCGACATAGGCGGCACTGGCCAAGCATAGGGTGGGCACGCCGGCGGCAGCGGCCAGGTGCATCAAGGCGGTATCGACCGAAATGACGGCACGCGCCGTGCGCAGGAGGGGCAACAGATCGCGAAATGTGGCGCCGTCGAAGGTCACCCGAGGTTCGTCGATCAGGCCGCGATAAGCGGGATGGCGCGCCAAGTCGGCCGCCGTGCCGGTCAGGCGGACCCGCCAATCAGCCGGCAGCGCTGCGATCAGTCGGGCGAGGAAATCGACCGGCACCTGTTTCTGCGCCACGGCCGAGAACGGCTGGACATAGACCGTCGGACTGTCGAGCGTGACGGGGGGCGGCAATCGGGCGAATGGCAAAGCAACGACCGGCAGCGGCCGTTCGGTGCCCGCCAGCCAGTCGGCGAAACGGGCCCAGCGCACCACCTTGTCGAGGCGGTCGGGACCGCTGTCGTAAAGGGCCGCATAGCAGGCGCGGGCACGGCCCAGGCGGGCGGCGTACTTGGCCCAGCGGCGCGGTTCCATACCGACGGTTCGTTCCCCGGCGCAGGCGGCGATCAGCGCTTCGTCCAAATCCGGGTGCCGCCGGTGATCGAGCGAGACGACGAGGCGCGCCCGGCGGGCCCGCAGCCCGGCCAGGGTGCGCACCCGATAGCCGGGGCTACGCGCCAGACGGCGGAAATCGACAGTCGCCACCTCGGCCAGGCCGTCGAACAGGAAGGCCATGGCGCCGGCATCCGCGCGCAGCACCAGGGTCAGCGTTTCACCTGGCCGGGCCAGGCCGGCGAAGCGGTCGAAAACCGTGGCGAGCAGCACGGTGTCGCCCAAACCGCCGGCCGAGAACAGGACCACGCCGGAGGCCGCGCCGGGCCGACGGCGAAGCCGGCCGACGGCGGCTTCCAGCGGATCGATCCAGGCGGCAAATCGGCGCATACGATGAGCTTAGAGCCAGAATGAGGAACCGGTCGGCGCTATCAATAGGCGGTGTAGGACTTTTCTTCGACGATCTTGGAGCCGAGCAGGTCGTTGATCGCCCGCTTCAAACGGGCCCGTTCGTCGTTATTGATGTAAACGGCGCGGGCCAGGGCAACGAAGGCCTCGCCGAAGTCGCGCCGGCGTTCGCAATCGCGGATGTCGTCTTCGATCTGCCAGAGCTTGGCGTTCACCGCCTTGAGGCCGGCCGTCAGCCCATCGAGCGCCGCCGAAGCCGGCACGCTTTTGTCGCGACTTTGAACCAAAACCTCCCACTCGTGCCGGACATTGGCCTGTTTCGCCGGATCGGCGATATGGGCAAGCTTCAGTTCGAGGATGGTGATCTTATCGATCAGCTCGCCGGGCGCGACGGCGACAGTGATGGTCTGCATGGCGAAATCCCAGCCGGAGGCGGTTTTGCGGACTATCCCTGATTCGCCCCCATGCCGTCCATCCCGGCAGGGTATCCGTCTTTACCTTTCGTCAAGGTCTGGCGCGTAACAACGGTCAATAGGCTTGACGTTCATGTCATGAACACGTTAGCGTTCACATCATGAACGCTCCGGTTGCCGGCGAAGCGAGGGGTCATGGCTGAAACCCGACCGTTGCTGTCCGCGTCCAGCGAGACCGAGATCACGCTGGGCGTGTTGAACGCCATCCAGGAGAGTAGCGAGGTGACGCAACGGTCCGTCGCCCGCGAGCTCGGTATCGCGCTGGGCCTGGCCAATGCCTACCTCAAGCGTTGCGTCAAGAAAGGGCTGATCAAAGTCGCCCAGGTGCCGTCCAACCGCTATGCCTATTACCTGACGCCGCGCGGCTTCAGCGAGAAGAGCAAGCTGACCGCCGAGTACCTGTCGCAATCCTTCCTATTTTTCCGCCTGGCGCGCAGCCAATGCGAGGTGCTGTTCGCACGTTGCGCCGAGCGCGGCTGGCAGCGCGTCGTGCTGGCCGGGGCCAGCGACCTGGGTGAGATTGCAACGCTCTGCGCACGCGAACACGGAGTCGAGGTCATCGGCTTCTTCGAAGCGGGATCGAACCGGGCGACCTGTGCCGGGCTGCCGGTTTTCCCCGACGCCACCGGCCTCAGCGATGCCGATGCCGTCATCATCACCGATCTGGCCGACCCGCAAGGCGTGTTCGAGACGTTGCGGTCGCGTCTGCCTGCCGCACGCCTGCTGCACCCGAAGCTGCTGCATATTGCCGACGAGACGGCGACGGGCGGGGAGCGGTGAGCATGGCGCTTTGGTACGCCGTCCATACCCACCCGAAGGGCGAGGCGTTGGCCGAGGCCAACCTGCGGCGCCAGGATTTCGTCACCTATCTGCCGCGCTATCGGCGCCGGCGGCGCCACGCGCGGCGCATCGATTGGACGGCGGTGCCGCTGTTCCCGCGCTACCTGTTCGTGCGCATGGACATCGAGCAGGTGCGCTGGCGGGCGATTCATTCGACCTTCGGCGTGCAGCACCTGGTGTGCCACGGCGAGACACCAGCGGCCCTGCCGCCCGGCATCGTCGAGGATATCCAGGCCCGCGAGGACATCAGCGGTCTGGTCGCCGTCAAGGCTGCGCCGCCTTTCGCCAAGGGCGAAGCCGTGCAGGTGACCGAGGGCGCCTTTGCCGAACAGGTCGGTCTGTTCGACGGGGTTACCGACGATGAGCGGGTGAGCATCCTGCTGACCCTGCTCGGACGCGAGATCAAGGTGCGCGTACCGACTTATACGGTGCGCGCCTACGCCTGAGGCCGGGGGCCACAGGCGGACTTAAAATCGCGACGGGCCGCTTTGCCCGTCGCCTTAAAGCCATCGGCGGTTGAACCCAGGTTCACCCGGATGGCGGTAGCTTGGCTGGATCCCTGCTTTGTCCGTTTCGAACCTATGGCGCGACCGCAACGTTCTGGTGACCGGCGCCGACGGCTTCATCGGCTCGCACCTGGTCGAGGCATTGGTGCGCCGCGGCGCCCACGTCACGGCGCTGGCGCTCTATAACGCCTTCGACCGGCACGGCTGGCTCGACGACATGGACGACGCGACCCGGGCGGCGGTGAGCATCGTGCGCGGCGACATCCGCGACCCCCGGCAGGTGGAGACGCTGTGCCAGGGGCAATCGGCGATCTTCCATCTCGCCGCCCTGATCGGCATTCCCTATTCCTACCAGGCAGCCAGCAGCTACGTGCAGGTCAACGTGCAGGGCACGCTGAACGTGCTGGAAGGGGCGCGGGCGGCGGGCGTGGCGCGCATCGTCCATACCTCGACCAGCGAGGTTTACGGTACGGCGCTGCGCCGGCCGATCGACGAGGATCATCCGCTGCAAGGCCAGTCGCCCTACTCCGCCTCGAAGATCGGCGCCGACATGATGGCCGAATCCTACGCCCGTTCCTTCGGGCTGCCGGTGATCACGCTCAGGCCCTTCAACACCTACGGTCCGCGACAGAGCGAGCGGGCCGTACTGCCCACCGTCATCCGCCAAGCACTCGACCCGGCCTGCGACGAGATCCGCATCGGCGACCTGACGCCGGCCCGCGACTTCACGTTCGTCGCCGATACGGTAGAGGCCTTCATCCGAGTCGCCGAATTGGACGATGGCCACGCCGGGACAACCTTCAATGCCGGCACCGGCCGCATGGTCACGGTCGGCGAGGCGCTCGACACCATCCGCCGGCTGACGGGCTGCGCCAAGCCGGTGCGCGAGGAAGCCGCCCGCCGGCGGCCGGAAAACAGCGAAGTGATGGCGTTACAGGCCGATCATGCGCGGCTGACCCGGGCCAGCGGCTGGACACCGGCCATCAGCCTGGAACAGGGACTGGAAACGACGATTCGCTGGTGGCAGGAACGTTTGGACGGATCATGGCGCTCGCCCGCTTACATGATCTAGGCGAGCCCTTGCCGGCAGCCATCGTCGAGCGGCTGCACGCTGTCATCGGCAATAAACCGGCGGCACTGCACGAGCCGGAATTCGCCGGCAACGAATGGGCCTACGTCAAGGAATGCCTGGATACCGGCTGGGTTTCTACCGCCGGACGTTTCGTCGAACGCTTCGAAGGCATGCTGACCGAGTTCACCGGCGCCCGCCACGCCATCGCCACGGTTAACGGTACCGCCGCTCTGCACGCCGCGCTCATGATAGCCGGCGTCGTCGCGGGCGACGAAGTGATGGTGCCGGCGCTGACCTTCGTCGCCACCGCCAACGCGGTCGCCCATGCCGGTGGCGTGCCGCATTTCGCCGAGGTCGAGAGGGCGACATTGGGTCTCGACGCGCAACGACTGCGCCGGCGGCTGGAACGTGTCGCCGAACGGCGGGATGGTGGCATCGTCAACACGGAAACCGGCCGGCCGATCCGTGCCGTCGTCTGCATGCATACCTTCGGCCATCCAAGCGATCTTCCAGACCTGCTGGAGGTCTGCGCCGACTTCGGCCTGCCGCTGATCGAGGATGCCGCCGAATCGCTAGGTTCGTATTACGGCGAGCGGCACACCGGTACCTTCGGGCGGCTGGGCGTGCTCAGCTTCAACGGCAACAAGACGGTAACCACCGGCGGCGGCGGCGCCATCCTGACCGACGACGACGATCTGGCGCGCACCGCCCGCCACCTGACGACAACGGCGAAGCTACCCCATGCCTGGGCCTTCGACCACGACCGGGTCGGCTACAATTACCGCCTGCCCAACATCAACGCGGCCTTGGGTTGCGCCCAACTGGAGCAGCTACCGGGTTTCATCGACCGCAAGCGGCGGCTGGCCCAAGCCTACGACCAAGCCTTCGCCGGCCTGGAAGGGGTGTGCGTCATCCATGAGCCGGCCGGCTGCCGCAGCAACTTCTGGCTCAACGCCCTGCTGCTCGACGATGACGACGAGAGCCTGCGCGACGCCGTGCTTGCCGCCTGCCAAGCCGCCGGCATCGGCGCCCGGCCGGCGTGGACGCCGATGCATCGGCTGCCGATGTACCGGAGCGCGCCGCGCGACGACCTAAGCCTGACCGAATCGCTCTGCCGTCGGCTGATCAACCTGCCGTCGAGCCCACGGCTGGCGGACGGTCTCGATGCCTGAGCGCAAAATCTGCGTCGTCACCGGCAGCCGCGCCGAATACGGGCTGCTGCGCTGGCTGCTGGAAGAGCTGCGCGATAGGCCGGAAGTGACGCTGCAACTGGTCGTCACCGGCATGCACCTGGAGCCGCGCTTCGGCGACACTTGGCGCGAGATCGAGGCCGACGGCTTCGCCATCGATGCTCGCGCACCCATGGATCTGACCGGCGACAGCCCGGCGGATATCGCCGCCGCCATGGGCCGAGTTACCCAAGGCATCGGCCAGGCACTGGCCCAACTGGCGCCCGACGCGCTGGTCGTGCTGGGCGACCGCTTCGAGATCCTGGCCGCTGTCCAGGCCGCCATGCTGGCCCGCGTACCGGTCGCCCACCTGCACGGCGGCGAACTGACCGAGGGTGCCATGGACGACGCCTTCCGCCACGCTATCACCAAGATGTCGCACCTGCATTTCACCGCCGCCGAGGCCTATGCCCGCCGGGTAATCCAATTGGGCGAAGACCCGGCGCGGGTCTTCGTCGCGGGAGCGCTCGGCCTGGAGGCGGCGACGCGCACCGATTTCATGACGCGCGCGGCACTCGCCGACGATCTCGGCCGCGACCTCGACGAGGCAGCGGGCCAGCCGCTGCTGCTGGTCACCTATCATCCGGCAACGCTGGGCCATAGGGCGCCGGAAGTCGACACTGGAATCAGCAGTGAGCCGGAAGTGGGCGCGGCGGCAATGCTGGAAGCGCTCGCGGCCTTCCCGGCGGCGCGCATCGTCTTCACCGGCGTCAACGCCGACCCCGGTCACGCGGCGGTGGGCCGGCAGATCGCCGGCTTCGTCGCCGCCCACCGACAGCGCGCCAGCCTGCATGCCTCACTCGGCCAGCGCCGCTACCTGTCGCTGCTGCGCATTGCCGACGCGGTGGTGGGCAATTCATCGAGCGGGCTATACGAAGCCCCGGCACTCGGCGTGCCGACGGTCAACATCGGGACGCGCCAGGGCGGCCGCCTGCGCGGGCCGTCGGTGATCGATTGCAACGAGACGGCAGAAGCCATCGGCGCGGCGCTCAAGCTGGCGTTGGACCCGGCATTCCGCGCCGGCATCGGGACGGGCGACTCGCTACACGGCGACGGCGCAGCGAGCTGCATCGCCAATGTGCTGAGCCGCGTGCCGCTTGCCGGTCTGATCCACAAGCGCTTCCACGACCTGCCGGCGGCGGCGTGAGATGACAACCGCCGACGACCGCGTTTACGTCATCGCCGAAGCCGGCGTGAACCACAACGGCGAACTGGCGCTGGCCCGCCGCCTCGTCGAGGTCGCCGCCGAAGCCGGCGCCGACGCGGTCAAGTTCCAGACCTTCCGCGCCGAGGCGCTGGCCACCGCGGACGCGCCCAAGGCCGGTTATCAGCAGGCGACCACGGACGGCAGCGAAAGCCAATTCGCCATGCTGCGTCGCCTTGAGCTATCGACCGAGGCGCATCGCGAATTGCAGGCCCTGTGCCGGACGCGCGGAATCGATTTTCTGTCCAGCCCGTTCGACCTACAGAGCCTGCGGTTCCTGACCGGCGAACTCGGCCTCGGCACGATCAAGATTCCCTCGGGCGAGATCACCAACGGACCGTTGCTGCTGGCGGCGGCGCGGAGCGCACGGAAGCTGATCGTCTCGACCGGGATGAGCACGCTGGACGACGTGCGCGAGGCGCTGGGCGTACTGGCCTTCGGCTTTATCCGGCCAGCTGAGGCCAGGCCATCGCGCCAAGCGTTCGCCGCGGCCTTCGCCGATGCAGGTGGGCGACGCGCGGTGACGGAGCGCGTGATCCTGCTCCACTGCACCAGCCAGTATCCGGCGCCCGACGACGAGATCAACCTGCGCGCCATGACGACGCTACACCAGGAATTCGCCACGCCGGTCGGCCTTTCGGATCATAGCGTGGGAACCGCCGTGCCGATCGCCGCCGCCGCGCTCGGCGCCCGCGTCATCGAGAAGCATTTCACCACCGACCGGGCGCTGCCGGGTCCCGACCACCGGGCATCGCTGGAGCCGAACGAACTCGCCGCCATGATCGCCGGCATCCGCATCGTCGAACGGGCAATGGGCGACGGGGTCAAGGCGCCGACGGCGTCGGAGGCAGATACGGCGCGGGTGGCGCGGCGCAGCCTGGCAGCGATTATCGCCATCGGCGCCGGCAGCAAATTCAGCGAAGCCAACCTGGGCACGCTGCGACCAGGCACCGGCATCTCGCCGATGGCGTATTGGGACCGGATCGGCCAAGTCGCGGCATGCGACGTGGCGGCAGGAAGCCTGCTGCCACGATGAGCCTTCCGGTCATCGTCATCGGCAGTGGCGGCCATGCCAAGGTCGTGATCGACGCCTTGTTATGCGCCGGCCGGCAGGTGATCGGGCGCACCGACCGCGATCTGGCGCGTGGCGGCATGGACATCCAGGGCGTGCCCTTTCTCGGCGATGACGCAGCGCTGGCGGCTTACGATCCGGCTACGGTGGAACTGGCCAACGGCATCGGATCGACCGGCGACCCGACACGCCGCATCGCCGTGTTCGACACCTTCCGCGCGCGCGGCTTTCGCTTCGCCCGCGTCATCCACCCCTCAGCCATCGTCGCTGCCGACGTCGAGATCGGCGAGGGCGCCCAAATCATGGCCGGTGTCATTGTCCAACCCGGCTGTTGCATCGGCGCCAACATCATCTTCAATACCGGAGCGCGCATCGACCACGACTGCGACATCGGCGAGCACGTGCACGTGGCACCCGGCGCGGTACTATGCGGCGAGGTCACGGTGGGCGCGCGCAGCCATATCGGCGCGGGAGCGGTGGTGATTCAGACGGTGAGAGTCGGCGAGGATTGCTTGATTGCCGCCGGCTGCGCCGTAACGTCAAACCTCACAGGCCATGCACGCGTTGCCGGTGTGCCGGCGCGGCTCATGTCCAAAATCCGAAGCGCCAGACCGAACAAGGGTGCCCGATCTTGAACGCAAACGCCAACGAGTGGATTCAGGCGCTGCTTTCCGCCGAGACGCCGATCGTTGAGGCTATCCGCGCGCTGGACCGTTCGTCGGCGCAAATATGTCTGGTAGTGGACGAGAGTCGGCGCCTGCTGGGTACGGTGACCGACGGCGACGTTCGGCGCGGCATCCTGCGCAACGTACCGCTGGATGCCGCGGTCGCGACGGTGATGAACCGCACGCCCAAGGTCGGCCAACCCGGCGAGGACCGCGACACCCTCATCGCCACCATGACGGCGCTGCGCATTCACCAGATGCCGCTGGTCGACGACGACCGACGGGTCGTCGGCCTGGAAACGCTGGAGAATCTGGTCGGCGTCGGGGAGCAGCGCCCCAACTGGGTGGTGCTGATGGCCGGCGGCGAGGGCCGGCGCCTGCGGCCGCTGACCGACGAGACGCCGAAACCGCTGCTGCGCGTCGGCGGCATGCCGATCCTCGAAGTCATCCTGCGCGGCTTCCTCAAGCACCGTTTCCATCGCTTCTACATCTCGGTCAATTATCACGCCGAGAAGGTCCGCGATTATTTCGGCGACGGGCGGGCATGGAACGCCGATATCCGCTATCTCGAGGAAGGCCAGCCATTGGGCACGGCAGGGCCGCTGTCGCTGATTGCCAACGTGCCGCAAGCGCCCATTGTGGTGATGAACGGCGACCTGATGACGGCCGTCAACCTCGAGCAGATGATCGACTATCACACCGAGCACGGCGCGGCAGCGACCATGGCCGTGCGCGAGTATGACATCAAGGTGCCCTTTGGCGTCGTCGCCATGGACGGCAACCGGATCACCGGCATCGAGGAAAAGCCGGTGCACCGCTTCTTCGTCAACGCCGGGGTATACATCCTGGAGCCGGAAGTCCTCGCGATGGTGCCGAGCGGCCAATTCTTCGACATGCCCGATCTTTTCCGCCAGCTGATCGACAGCGGGCGCGAGGCCGCCGCCTTCCCGGTGCGCGAGTATTGGCTGGACATCGGACAAAAGGAAGATTTCCAGCGGGCCAGGCAGGAGTTTGGCCAGGTGTTCGACGGCAAGTAGCCCATGCGCCGTATCGCCACGATTTGCGCCAGGGGGGGATCCAAGGGCATCCCGGACAAGAACCTTCAGGAGCTCGGCGGACGGCCGCTGCTGGCGCATGCCATCGAACAGGCCATTGAAGCGGGGGTGTTCGACGCCGTCGCCGTATCTAGCGACGCCACGGAGATTCTCAAAGCGGGGCAGCAATGGGGCTGCAGCCACCAAGTACGGCGACCGGCCGCATTCGCCGGCGACACCGCTGCCAAGCTGCCTGCCATCCGCCATTGCGTCGAGCAGGTCGAGGCGGCGACCGGCGGGTCGTTCGACATCGTCGTCGACCTGGCGGTGACGTCGCCGCTGCGGGACATTTCGGACATTCGCGCCGCCGTGACTCTGCTCGAGGACAGCAACGCGCCCCTGGTTCTGAGCGCTCACGAGAGCAAGGACAGTCCCTATTTCAATATCGTCGAGGTCGAGGCCGATGGGCTGACGTTGAGCAAGCCGCCTCCGGGCGCCGTCTTCCGCCGCCAGGACGCGCCGCGCTGCTACGCGCTCAACGGCGCTGTCTATGCCTGGCGCCGGGCCGTGCTGTTCGACGCCGACGAACGGGTGGTGCGGCCCGAGGCGCGCCTCTACATCATGCCCGATCACCGCTCGCTCGATATCGACGCGCCGCTTGACCTCGCCTTCGCGCGCTTCCTGACCGAGGTCCGGCAGCGGGATCTATCCAGGCCGCGCCGATGAACGTCGTCTACTTCGTCAAGCGGCCTCTGACGGAACGCGACGTGCAGCGTTTCGGCATCGCCGCGGCGTTGACGCGGGGACACGGCGTCACCGTCATCGACATGAGTGACCTGCTGCATCCGGAATCGCCGAACGATAGAAGCGGCATGCCGTCGCATCCCGGTTTGGAGTGCCGGTTCGTCGGCACATGGCAGGAATTCGCCAGGACCGAAGATGTTTGCCGCCGGGCACAGATGGCCTTTTTGCTGATCCAGTCCTTCGGCCTGTCGCGCGCGACGCTGCGCCCGTTGCGTCTGCTCGCCCGTTTGAAAGTACCCTATGCCATGATGGCGCCGGCGCTTTACCCCGGCGCCCAACTGGAACCAGCCAAGGTCAGGCGCACACAGCGACTGCGCGACCTTTTCACCCGGCTCGGCAGCGCCGATCCCGTGACCTCGCTTCTCGCGCGATTGGATCCGCGTCTGTCTGGCGTGCCTCACGCCACATGGTACATATGCAACAGCGAGCGCAACAAGACCACGATGAACCGCCTGGTTGGCCGACGGACACGAATCATCGCAGCCCATACGGCCGACTACGAGCAGTACCGCAAGATCGTCGTTGCGCCGGGGCAGACCGGCGATCTTGCCGTCTTCATCGACCAGTTCCTGCCCTATCACCCCGACTTCCCGATCCTCGGCGCCCACGAATTGGACGATTCCGCCTATTACGCGGCGCTCTGCCGCCTGTTCGAGCGCATCGAGGCCGAGCTTGGGCTCGAGGTCGTCGTCGCGGCCCATCCACGCGCCGACTATGCCAAGCATCCAGGTATTTTCGGCGGCCGCCGGGTGGTCGCCGGACGGACGGCGGAGCTGATCGCCGCAAGCCGCCTGGTGCTCGCGCACACCAGCACCGCCATCGGCTTCGCCGTGCTGTGCCGCCGACCTCTCATGCTGCTGACCAGCCGGGCCCTTTACAGCCGGCATGTCTACGAAAAATACACCTACGAGGGACTCGCCACCGAGTTGGAAACGCCACTGCGGTTCTTCGACGATCCCGCCGCGATGGACCTGAAGGACTGCCTGACCGTGAACGACACTGCCTATCGCCGCTACGTGGACGCCTACCTGCGCTGCAACGACGCGCCCGACCGACCCATGTGGGACACCATCTGGGACACTATCAGCGGCGGCACCCGGCAAGCCAACGTCCGCAGGCAAACGGCGGCCACCATTCCGCCGGACGTCGGCATCGCCGAAGAGCTGCCCTCATGAAGACACCCCCCGATACGCCGGAAATCGTCCCGGAACCCTACTATGGGTTGCCCGCCGAGGTGCGTTTCTGTAAACGCTGCGTCATCTCCAACCAAAGGCCGAACTCGGCGGTCGAATACACCCACACGGCGGCGAGCCGCAAGCAGACCATCCACTTCGACGCGGAAGGGATCTGCGACGCCTGTCGGACAGCGGAACGCAAGCTGACCCAAATCGACTGGCAGCAGCGCGAGAGGGAGCTGCGCGAGCTGTGCGACCGTCATCGCCGCGACGATGGCGCTTATGACTGCCTGGTCCCCGGTTCCGGCGGCAAGGACAGTTTCTATGCCGCCCATATTCTCAAGTACCGCTACGGCATGCACCCGCTGACCGTCACCTGGGCGCCGCACGTCCATACCGAATGGGGCTGGCGCAATTTCCAGCGCTGGATCCACGCCGGCTTCGACAACAACCTGATCACGCCCAACGGCCGGGTCCACCGGCTGCTGACCCGGCTGGCGGTCGAAAACCTGTTCCATCCATTCCAGCCGTTCATCATCGGCCAGAAGGCGCTGGCGCCGAAAATGTCGGCGCTCTACGGGTTGCCGCTGGTCTTCTATGGGGAGAACGAAGCCGAGTACGGCAATGCGCAGGCCGACAACGCCGAGGCGGAACGGGACTGGCGCTATTTCACCGCCGAGGACAAATCGAAGATCTTCCTGGGCGGCACGTCG
>CANITX010000030.1 GCA_947470575.1 Rhodospirillales bacterium | reverse complement strand
CTGACCAACGTCAATGATTTTCGTGCCATCCTGATCGACAGGACCGGCTGAGGGGCGGGCGGTCATCGCCTTGAATCGATTGGCCTCTGAATTCATTGGCGGTTGAATCGATCCGCGCTTATTCTGCCCGGTATGAGACGCAACCGCAGCACCAAGATCGTCGCCACGATGGGGCCGAGCAGCAACTCGCCCGAACGCATCGCTGAGCTCTTCAAGGCCGGTGTCGATGTGTTCCGAATGAATTTCAGCCACGGCTCGCACGAGGACCACAAGGCGCGCTACGACATCATTCGCGCGCTGGAAAAAGAATTCAATCATCCGCTTGCCGTGATGTGCGACTTGCAAGGGCCTAAGCTGCGGGTCGGACGTTTCGCCGAAGGCAAGGTCATGCTCGAGACCGGCCAGGACTTCCGCCTCGACCTCGACGCCACGCCCGGCGACAAGAAGCGCGTCCAGCTGCCGCATCCGGAAATTTTCGCCGCCATCGAGCCCGGCATGGACCTCCTGGTCGACGACGGCAAGCGCCGCCTCCGGATCAAGCGGAGCGATTCGAAATCCGCCGACACAGAGGTGATCATCGGCGGGGAAATCTCCAACAACAAGGGCGTCAATGTGCCCGACGCCGTGCTCGCTTTGTCGGCGCTGACGCCGAAGGACCGGCGCGATCTGGAATTCGGCCTTAGTCTTGGCATGGATTATGTGGCGCTGTCCTTCGTGCAGCGGCCCGAAGACGTCGCCGAGGCGCGCAAGCTGATCGCCCGGCGTGCCGCCGTCATGGTCAAGTTGGAGAAGCCCTCGGCCATCCAGCACCTGGACGCCATCCTTGAACTTACCGACGCGGCGATGGTGGCGCGCGGCGATCTCGGCGTCGAAATGCCGCCCGAGGACGTGCCCGGCATCCAGAAGCGCATCATCCGCGCCTGTCGGCAGACCGGCAAGCCGGTGATCGTCGCCACCCAGATGCTCGATTCCATGGTCTCGGCGCCGACGCCGACCCGAGCCGAAGCCTCCGACGTCGCCACCGCCGTCTACGACGGCGCCGATGCGGTCATGCTGTCGGCCGAATCGGCGGCCGGCCAGTATCCGGTCGAATCCGTGCAGATGATGAACCGCATCATCCTCAAGTCGGAACGCGACCCGCTGTACCGGACTATCCTGGAGGCCGTGGCCTACGAGCCGGAATCGACAGCGGCCGATGCGATCACGCAAGCGGCCCGCCAGGTTGCGGCGACGATCTCGGCGGCGGCCATCGTCACCTATACTTCGACCGGTTCGACGACGCTGCGCGCCGCCCGCGAACGGCCGAACGTGCCGATCCTGGCGCTGACGCCCAACGTCGCCACCGCGCGGCGCCTGGCCCAGGTCTGGGGCGTCCATCCCGTGGTTTCGGAAGACCTGCATAGCGACTTCGGCGAGATGGTCGATAAGTCCATCAGCGTCGCCATCCATGAAGGTTTCGCCGTTCCGGGCCAGCGCTTGGTCATCACCGCGGGTATGCCCTTCGGCACGCCGGGCGCCACCAACATTCTGCGCATCGCCTGGGCCGAATAGCGGTTACGGCGACCGATGCTTGCCGGACTGTTGACGACCGTCGCCCCGGTCTTTGTCTGCGCTGCGCTCGGATATGGCTGGACGCGGAGCGGCCGGCCGTTCGATACCAACATGATCACCGGCCTGGTGCTCGCTTTCGGGGTTCCCTGCCTGGTGGCCAGCACGCTGGCCGACGTCGAAATCGCGCCTGGTCTCTTGGGAAAACTCGGGGTCGCCGGGGTTGCCGTGATGGTGTTCTGCGGCCTGATCGGCTGGGCTGTGTTAGGAGCCTTGCGGTGGAGTGTGCGCGCTTATCTGCCGGCTCTGATGTTTACCAATGTCGGCAACATGGGCCTGCCCCTAAGTCTGTTTGCCTTCGGCCAGGAAGGGCTGGCCTTGGCCGTCGTGTTGTTCGCGGTGGGGACGGTAGGCACCTTTACGGCGGGCACGGCCATCGCCTCGGGCAGCACGTCCTTTCGCCAGATGGCGCGTCTACCGGCGCTTTACGGTATCGCCGTCGGCCTGTTCTTCATGCTGACCGGGATCCATCCGCCTGCATGGCTGGCCAATTCGGCGCGTACCCTGGGTGGGATGGTGGTGCCGATCATGCTGATCACGCTCGGCGTGTCGCTGGCCCGTCTGAAAGTCGTCGGCTTCGGTCGAGCGAGTGTGCTGTCGGTCCTGCGTTTGGGCATGGGTTTCGGGTTGGGTGTTGCGGTGGCAGAGGCTTTCGGGCTGGAAGGAACGGCACGCGGCGTGCTGATCCTGCAATCCAGCATGCCGACCGCCGTCTATAACTACCTGATCGCCGTACGCTGGGGGCTGCACGCCGACGAGGTGGCGGGAATGGTGGTGATTTCCACCTTGATGTCCTTTGCTTTGTTGCCGGCGCTGATGTGGTACGTGATGTAAAATATTGGCATAACGATAAAGCCGATGGGGAAGCGACATGGACAATCTGACCCGGCAGCTTGCCGAATACGCCGAACGTGTGACCTTCGAGGACCTGCCGCCCAATATCGTCACGGGCGCTAAACAGCGGGCGCTGGACGCCATGGGTTGCGCCTTGGGCGGTCGCGACTGCGAAGGCGCGCGCATCGCCCGGCGGTTGACGGCCGGCGGGGCGCCGGCGAGCTATCCCGGGCGTGTGCTCGGCACCAAGCAACGGGCGACGGCTGAGTCGGCGGCCTTCGCCAATACGGTGATGATCCGCTATCTCGATTTCAACGATAGCCACCATGCCAGCCATCCCAGCGACATGCTGGGTGCGATTCTTGGCCTTGCCGAAGCGGCCGGAGTCGATGGCAAGCAGTTGATTGCGGCCATCGTCGTCGCTTACGAGACGACATTGCGCATCGTTCAGGCGACGGAGTTACGCGAGAAGGGCTGGGATCAGGGCTATGCCATGGGCATCGGCACCGCGGCCGGCATCGGCAACTTGCTCGGCCTGCCGATGGAGAAGATCGCGCACGCCATCGCCATTACGGCCGTCGCCAACGTGCCGCTGCGCGCGACCCGGGCAGGCTTGCTATCCCATTGGAAAGGCGCGGCGACGGCTTATGCCGGGCGCAATGCGACTTTTGCCACCCTGCTGGCCGCCGAAGGCATGACCAGCCCGGACAAGCCTTTCGAGGGCCGCCACGGTCTGTTCGAACAGATCACCGGGCCGTTCCAGATTAAGCCCTATGCCGACCGCGGCGGCGAATATCTGCTGCCGCACAGCTTTCTCAAATACTGGCCGGTGGAGGCCAACACCCAGGCGGCGGTCTGGGCGGCGTTGGAACTGCGTTCCAGCGTCAAGGCCGGCGATATCGAGGGTATCGAGATCGGTACTTATTGGTCGGCCTGGCATGAGACGGCGAGCGAGCCGGAAAAATGGGAGCCGAAAACCCGCGAGACCGCCGATCATAGCATGCCTTACATTTTTGCCCGGGCCTTCCTCGACGGCACCATGACGGTCCGTTCCTTCGATGAGGAAGCCATCGCCGATCCACGCATCAATCCGCTGCTGAAAAAGATCACGGCGCGTAAGGACGACGAGATCGAGGCCATTTATCGCGCCGCCCATCCCAATACCTACCTGATGCGTATGGCGGTTCGGCTGAAGGGGGGCGGACGGAAGAACATCGAGATCATTCATCCGAAAGGCATGTGTCAGAACCCGATGAACGACGAGGAGATCGGGCGCAAATTCAACGGCCTCGCCGAACCCGTGCTCGGCGCCAAGAAGGCTGCCGCCGCCGCCGAGGCGTGGCTTGGCATCGACAAGGCCACGAGCGTGTCGCCTGCGATGACACTGCTCGAGGTGGAAGGTTGACGGCGTATGGACGACCTGACTGCTAAAATCGCTGCTTATGCCCATGGGCTTCGTTTCAACGACCTGCCGCCTGCCGTCGTCGAAGCCGTCAAACAGCGGATTCTGGACACCGTGGGCTGTGCACTCGGCGGGCGGTCGTGCGATGCAGCCGTTTTCACGCTGCGTCTCGCTAACGGGACATTGCCGGATCGCTATGCCGGACGTGTTATCGGTCGGCGGCAGCGAACCAGCGCCGACGTGGCGGCTTTCGCCAATACGGCGATGATCCGCTACCTCGACTTCAACGACAGCCATCAGGCCAGCCACCCCAGCGACATGCTCGGCCCCATCCTGGCCCTGGCCGAGGCGGCCGGTGCCGACGGCCGGCGGCTGATTTCCAGCATCGCGGTCGGCTACGAGGTGTTGTTGCGCATCGTCCAGGCCACCCGCTTGCGCGAAAAGGGTTGGGATCAGGGCCATGCCATGGGTATCGGTACGGCGGCCGCCGTCAGCCACCTGCTCGGCCTGACGCTGGAACGCGCCCAGCATGCGATTGCCATCGCGACGGTTTCGACCGCGCAGTTGCGCGCGACCCGCGCTGGGCATCTGGCGATGTGGAAGGGTGCTGCGACGGCCGATGCCGGGCGCAACGCGGTCTTCACGACGCTGCTTGCCGCCGAGGGGTTGACCGGTCCCGACAAGCCGTTCGAGGGTCGCCATGGCCTATGGGAGCAGATCAGCGAGCCTTTCGATCTGCCGCCCTTTGCCGATCGGGGGGGCGGCTATTTCCTGGAGCACAGCTTCCTCAAGTATTGGCCGGTGGTGTTGCATGCCCAGGCGGCGATCTGGTCGGCCATCGAGCTACGGGACCGCATGACGGCCGATGATGTCGCCGCAATCGATATCGCTACCTATCAAACGTCGTGGCATGCGACCGCTAGCGAGCCGGAAAAATGGAACCCGACGACCCGCGAGACCGCCGATCACAGCATGCCCTATATCTTCGCCCGGGCGTTCCTGGATGGCGCCATCACCGTTCGTTCCTTTGACGAGACCGCGATCTGCGATCCGGTCGTCAAGCCGCTGATGGACAAGATTGCCGTCCACGTGGACGACGACATCGAGGCATTATACCGTGCCGCCCTGCCCACGACCTATTTCTTGCGGGCGATTGCCCGGCGGCACGACGGCAACCGCGAGACCAGCGAAATCCTGCACCCGCGCGGCATGTGTCAGAACCCGATGAACGACGAGGAGATCGGCCGCAAGTTCAGCGGTCTTGCCGAACCGGTGCTTGGCATGAAGAAGGCGGCCATGGCCGCCGAAGCCTGGCTCGGTATCGACAAGGCAAAGAGCGTCTCCAAGGCCATGGAACTGCTCGACACCGATTGATATCACCGATGGGGAACGGCCGCGGCGGTCTTCCGGCTGCGGCGCAGGGAGGTAGACATGGACGGTTTGACTTCGCAGATCGCGGATTTCGCGCATCGGCTGACCTTCGACGATATCCCGGCCGGCATCGTTCGTGCCGCCAGATTGCGTATTCTCGATACGGTCGGTTGTGCGGTCGGCGGAAGGGACTGCGAGGCCGCCATTATTGCCCGCCGCCTGGTGCAAGGTGCGGCGCCATCGTGCTATCCCGGCCGCGTGCTTGGCTTTGCGACCCGGACCACGGCCGAGTCGGCCGCTTTCGCCAACACGACCATGATCCGCTTTCTGGACTTCAACGATGCCCACCATGCAGGTCATCCCAGCGACATGCTGGGCGCGCTGCTGGCGCTTGCCGAAGCGGTCGGTGCCGACGGCCGTCACCTGCTGACCAGTCTGGTCGTCGGTTACGAGGTGACGCTGAGGATCATCACCGCGACCCAATTGCGCGAAAAGGGCTGGGACCAGGGTGTCGCCAATGGCATCGGCGCGGCGGCGGCACTCGGTCACCTGCTGCGCCTGCCGAAGGAGCGCATCGGCCACGCCGTCTCCATCACGACGGTCGCCAACGTGCCGATGCGCGCCTCCCGTGCCGGCCAGCTGTCCCATTGGAAGGGCGCTGCGACGGCTTTCGCCGGACGCAATGCCACCTTCGCCACGCTGCTCGCGGCCGAGGGCATGACCAGCCCGGACAAGCCTTTCGAAGGCCGGCACGGTTTGTGGGAACAGATCACCGGGCCGTTCGAACTGGCGCCTTTTCCTGATCGCGGCGGCGCCTACCTGATGCCCAACAGCAAGCTGAAATATTGGCCGGTCGAAGGCAATGCGCAGGCGGCCGTGTGGGCGGCGCTCGAACTGCGCGAGGCGATAGCGGCGGAGGACATCGCCGACATCGACATCGCCACCTATTGGCACGCCTGGCACGAGATCGCGAGCGAACCGGAGAAGTGGGATCCGAAGACGCGGGAGACGGCCGACCACAGCATGCCTTATGTCTTTGCCCGGGCGCTGGTGGACGGCACCATCACGCCGGCGTCGTTCGTACCGGCGGCCTTCCTCGATCCGTCGCTCCGACCGCTGATGGCCAAGATCCGTGTGCACGAGGATGAAGCGATCGAACGGATCTACCGCTCGGGTTATCCCTATACCTACGTCATGCGGGTCAATGCCACGGCGCGCGACGGTCGCACCAAGTTCATCGAAATCGTCAACCCGCGCGGTGTGCCTCAGACACCGATGACCGAAGCGGATATCCAGGCAAAGTTCCTGCGCCAATCCGAACCGGTCCTGGGCGTCGGAAAGGCGGCGGAGGCCGCCGAAGCTTGGCTTGGCATCGACCGGGCCACGGACCTGTCGCAGGTCATGGGGTTGCTGGAGGCGCATTGAAGGCGCGGCAGTAGCCCGGACAGCAGCGGACGCTGGCAATCTGTCGGGGATTGCCTTTTTCCAGCATGCCGATTAGAAACTAATTACGAAACGAAACCGTATCGTATTGGAATAACCCCCGATGCAACCGCAACCGCAGCCGGCCAGCCATCCGCACCGTTGGCGCATTCTCGGCGTGCTCATCCTCAGCTTGCTGGTGATGATCATGGATAACACCATCATGAACGTTGCCGTGCGTACGATCGCCGACCCGGTCACCGGCCTTGGCGCGACGCAAAGCGAGTTGGAATGGATCATCAATTCCTACACGTTGATCTTCGCTGGCTTGCTGTTCACATGCGGCGTGCTGGCCGACCGGCATGGGCGCAAGCGGCTATTGATAATCGGCATGACGGCCTTCGGCGTGGCCTCGCTGGTCGCCACCTTCGCGGCGACGCCGCTGCAGCTGATCCTGATGCGCGCCGCAATGGGGGTCGGCAGCGCGGCGGTGATGCCGACGACGCTGGCCATCATCGGTACGGTGTTTAACGCCGAGGACCGGCCTAAGGCCATTGGTGTATGGTCCGGCGCGGTTGGCATGGGATTGGCGCTGGGTCCCGTCCTTGGCGGCTTCCTGCTGCACAATTTTCACTGGTCGTCGATTTTCTTCATCAACGTTCCGGTGGCGGTGGTGGCCGTTATCGCCAGCGCCCTGATCGTGCCGGAATCGCGCGATCCGCAGCCTGGCCGCCACGATCCCATTGGCGTCGGACTATCCATCGTCGGGCTGATCGGACTTTGCTTCGGCCTGATCCGTGGCGGCGACGCCGGCTTCGCCGATCCCCTAGCCGTGGCGACGATCCTCGGTGCATTTGGCGTTCTGGCGCTCTTCATCATGCATGAAAGCCGTACCGCCAATCCGGCGCTGGACGTTCGGCTGTTCCGCGATGGCCGCTTTTCCGCCGCCATTGTCACCGTCGGCCTGGCCTTCTTCACGCTGATGGGTGTGTCGTTCACCAGTGCCTTCTACGTGCAGAGCGTCTTGGGCCTCGACCCCTTTGCCGCCGGGCTGACCATGGTGCCGCTGGCCCTGTCCCTGATGGTCAGCGGGCCAGCCAGCGGCTGGCTGACCCGTCGCTTCAGCAGCCGCGCGGTCATGGCCACCGGCTTAACCGTGTTGACCCTTTCGATGCTGACGGTAGCCCTGTACCGGGTGGACAGTTCGCTGGCGCTGCCCGTCGTCAACGGCACGCTGATCGGCTTGGCCATGGGGGCCATCATGCCCCCGGCGACGAGTTCGGTGATGTCGTCGGTGCCGCGTCAAAAAATGGGAGCGGGCGCTGCCATTTCGTCGACCATGCGCCAAGTCGGCGCGGCGATGGGTGTGGCAATCATCGGTTCGGCGCTGGCTGCCGCCTATCGCGCCAGCATTGCGCCTGCCCTGGAAGGGCTGCCGCCCGGCTTGCGCGCAACGGCGGCCGGTTCGGTGCAGGCCAGTCTGTCCGTTGCCGCCGAGACCGGCAATGCCGCGCTGGCCATGGCCGCCAAAGCATCTTACGTCCATGCCATGCACGTCGGTGCAGCGATTGCCGCCTTCGCTGGCGTGCTCGGCATCCTGGTCGTGCTCCGTTGGATGCCGGTAGGGGCGCGGCCCGCCGCTGCCGTCGCCGCCACGGCGGAGTGACGCCATGGCCGTTGCGGCCGAGAAGGCAACCGAAGGCAGAGCGGCGGCGCGTGGTCGGCCGCGCAGCGAATCGGCACAGCGCGCCATTCTCGATGCGGTGGTCGATCTGATCGCCGGCGGCCAGAGCTTCGAGGGCCTATCGATGGACGCCGTCGCCGCCCGCGCGGGGGTCGGCAAAGCGACGATCTACCGGCGCTGGCCGAACAAAGAGGAACTGCTACTCGACGCGCTCGGCGCTGACCGGCCGCCCGTGCCGCGGCTTCACGGCCGCTCGGTGCGCGATGACCTGATGCTCATCCTGACCGCCATGGCGACGTCGAAGACCTGCGATGGCCGGCCGATCTTCGATGCCCGTATCCACTCGGCGTTGCTCGCCGAGAAGAGTCGCAACCCGGATTTCTATCGCCGCTATCGCGAACAGGTCATCGAGCCGCGGCGGGCGATCATGCGGAATGTGCTGCGCCGGGGCGTTGCGGCGGGCGAACTCGCCGCCGGCCTCAATGTCGAGGTAGCCCAGGAGATGCTCGTTGCGCCGCTGATCCTGCGACTGATCCGGATGAATCCGGAGGAAAGCCTGCCTGCCGGCTTTGTTGGGAATTTGGTTGAGACGGTTCTGTCCGGTATCGCCCGGCGTTAGGCGCCGCCGGAGGAGCGGAGCGGAGCTCCTCTCCTCCGGCTGACCGTTACTTGCGCTCGGCGCCGAGCAGGCAGCGATAGGCGATGCCGCCCAGCACCCCGCCGACGAGCGGGGCGAGCCAGAACAGCCAGAGTTGGGCCAGCGCCCAGCCACCGGCGAACAGCGCGGGGCCGGTGCTGCGTGCCGGATTGACCGAGGTGTTGGTGATGGGAATGCTGATCAAATGGATCAGGGTCAACGCCAGGCCGATGGCGATGGGCGCGAAACCGGCCGGCGCCCGTCCGTCCGTCGAGCCCATGATGATCAGCAGGAAGAAAAAGGTCAGCACGACCTCGGCGATCAGGCAGGCGACCATGGTATAGCCGCCCGGCGAATGCTCGGCGTAACCATTGGAAGCGAAGCCGGCCGAGACGTCGAAGCCGGCCTTGCCGCTGGCGATGAGGTAGAGTACCGCAGCGGCAACGATGCCTCCCACGACCTGGGCTACCCAATAGGGAACGATCTCGCCAGCCGGAAACCGGCCGCCGGCCCATAGACCGATCGTGACGGCCGGATTGAAATGCCCGCCGGAGACATGCCCGACGGCATAGGCTATGGTCAGGACGGTAAGTCCGAAGGCCAGCGATACGCCGACGAAGCCGATGCCCAGGGCCGGAAAGGTGGCGGCCAGAACGGCGCTGCCACAGCCGCCAAAGACCAGCCAGAAGGTGCCAAGGAATTCGGCACCTAGTTTGTGTCCAAGTGACATGAGTGCTCCCCCTCCTTTGCTGTGAACAAGGCGCTATACGCGCTCTAACTCTGACGGACTCCATGCAACCGGTTATGAATTTATGATAAGCGCACCATCGCTGTACGGGTCCGAGTGCAATATAGCATCGTTGGCATTTCCGGCCTAACTCGGGAGAAAGCGAATACAAAGGATGATTTCGCTGACGGGTCCCGCTATACGAAACGGCTGTATCGTCTGAGGGAATCATCGGAATGGCCGTTCTCGTCACCGGAGCCGCGGGCTTCATCGGCTTTCATGTTTGTCGGGCGCTGCTGGATCGCGGCGAGCGGGTCGTCGGCGTCGACGAGGTCAACGACTACTATGAGGTCGCGTTGAAGGAAGCCCGGTTGGCCCGTCTGGGCGGCAACCGGGACTTCACCTTCCATAAGGTCGATATCGCCGACCGGGTCGCCATGGCCGGTGTGGTCGCCGATCATCCCGACATCGACCGGGTGGTGCATCTGGCGGCGCAGGCCGGGGTGCGCTATTCGCTGACCAATCCTTACGCCTATACCCATGCCAACGTGGATGGCCAGGTCGTACTGCTCGAAGCTGTGCGTAAGCTGCCGGACATGCGTCACTTCGTCTACGCTTCCTCGTCATCGGTCTACGGCGCCAACCGCAAGCTGCCGTTTGCGGTGGAAGACCGGGTGGACAATCCGGTCTCGCTTTACGCTGCGACCAAGAAGGCATGCGAACTGCTCAGTCATGCTTACAGTCATCTGTATCGGATTCCGCAGACCGGCCTGCGCTTCTTCACGGTCTATGGGCCTTGGGGCCGGCCGGACATGGCGGCCTTTATCTTTACCCGTAAGATTTTAAAGGGCGAGCCGATCCCCGTCTTCAACCACGGCGATATGCGCCGCGACTTCACCTACATCGACGATATCGTCGAAGGCATCATTGCTTGCCTCGACCGGCCGCCGGCGGATGGCGGCACGGACAAGCCGCCCTATGCCATTTACAATCTAGGCAACAATCAAGCGGAACCCCTGATGCGTTTCATCGGGCTGATCGAGCAGGCGCTCGGCAAAAAGGCGGTTATCGAACTGCTGCCGATGCAGGAAGGCGACGTGAAGGAGACGTTCGCCGACATCGCCGCCTCGACACGGGACTTCGGCTTTCAGCCGCGTGTTCCCATCGATGTCGGCATTCCGCGCTTCGTTGCCTGGTATCGGGAGTATTACGGCGTGTAGAGCCGTGGCATGATTGTCCGGCGCGGCTGCATCAAAGCGGGAGGAACGGATGGCAACGAATAGCGAAAAGGTCGGTTACATCGGGCTTGGCCTGATGGGAAAACCGATGGCGCTGCGCTTGGTCAACGCCGGCTTCGATGTGGCGATTTGGGCACGCTCGCCGGCCAAGGTGAAGGATTTGGTGGCTGCCGGCGCCAAGCTGCTCGGCAGCGCCGCCGAGGTGGCGAAGGCCAGCGATATCGTCGTCGTCTGCGTCTCCGACACCGCTGCCGTGAAGGACGTGGTGTTCGGACCGAAGGGCATCGCTGAGGGCGCTGGCAAAGGCAAAATTCTCGTCGATATGTCGACCATCGACCCAAAGCTGAGCCGCGAATTTGCCGCGAAGCTGCTGGCCGATTCCGGCACCCAGTGGATCGACGCACCGGTCTCCGGCGGGCCGCCGAATGCGGCGAACGGCAAGCTCGCCGTCATGGCTGGCGGTGACCCGGCGGCTTTCGAACGCTCCAAATCCGTGGTTTCCCATCTTGCGGGAAAATATACGCTGATGGGCCCGGCCGGTTCCGGGCAGACCACCAAGCTGATCAATCAGGTTATCGTCGGCGGCTGCAAGTCGGTGATCGCCGAAGCCGTGCAGCTGGCCATGAACGCCGGCCTCGATGCCCTGCGCATTCCCGAGGCGCTGGAAGGCGGGCGTGG
Source organism: Rhodospirillales bacterium (assembly GCA_947470575.1). GTDB lineage: Bacteria > Pseudomonadota > Alphaproteobacteria > Rhodospirillales > CAMCUA01 > CAMCUA01. The sequence goes on along the minus strand of CANITX010000030.1, from coordinate 13,535 downwards.
CGATTCCCTGTTGCTGCGCCAATCGGTGCCGAAGATGGTCTCCGGCGATTTCTCCCCGGCCGGCCACATGCGCACCATCATGAAGGACCTCAACATGGTGATGGAGCTCGGCCGGGCGACGGGCACGCCGATGCCGATGACGGCGCTCTCCACCGAGATCCACCGCATGATGATCGCCCACGGCCATTCGGAAGCGGATACCACCTCGGTCATCGCGCTTTACCGCGACAAACCGGTGCTCTAGGCAACGATGAACATAACCACCTCATCCTGAGGAGGGCCGCAGGCCCGTCTCGAAGGATGGGCCGGCGCTGTACCGGATGCCCATCCTTCGAGCCGATGCTGCGCGCCTTATCCTGATGAGGGCTTTTCTCGTGGAGGGGGGGCGCATGGGCTCGGACAACGCAAACAAACTCCCGCGCGTTGGCGTCGCTGGTTGCACAGGGACTATCAGCCGGCTTTGCGTGGCCGAAGTGATGCGCTCGCCGAAAGCAGCCTTGGCCGGCGGCGTGCTGCGGCCCGGCCATGCTAAGGTCGGCTCCGATGTCGGCGAGATAGCCGGCGCCGGACCGGCTGGCATCAAGGCCATCGACGATGCCGATGCGCTGTTCGCTGCGGCCGATGCGGTAATCGACTTCACCGTGCCGGCGGCCACTGTTCGCCACGCCGAACTGGTGGCCCGTCACGGTAAGGCGCTGGTGGCGGCGACCACCGGCCTCAACGAGGCCCAGGAGTCGGTGTTGCGCGAAGCATCCCGCAAGGCCGCCATCGTGCGGGCGCCGAACATGAGCCTGGTCAACGCCGTGATGGCAAGCGCGGTCGAACGGCTGGCCCGCCTGCTCGACGATGACTACGACATCGAGGTGCTGAACCAGGTGCACCGGCGCAAGCGCGATATCCCGTCGGGCACGGCGCTGGCATTGGGCGAGGCGGCGGCCAAGGGCCGGGGGGTCGATCTCAAGCAGGTCGCCGTGCGCGGCCTCGACGGCGACGTGCCGGCCCGCACGCGCGGCTCTATTGGCTTTGCCAGCACCCGTGGCGGCGAGGCGGCCGGTGTCTTTAGCGTTTTCTTCTACGGTACCCACGACGGGTTGGAGATCACCCACCGGGTCCACGGCCGCGGCCTCTATTCCGCCGTTGCCCTGCGTGCTGCTCTGTGGGCGACCGGCCAGCCGCCCGGGCTTTACGACATTCTCGACGTGCTGGGGGAAAAATAGCCCAGGCGGGTCATCCGTACAGCTTCTCCAGCTTCTCGCCATAGACGGCGCGAATCTTGTGGCGGCGGATCTTCATGGTCGGCGTCATCATTTCGTTGTCCACCGTGAACGGCGCATCGGCGATCATGAAGCGGCGCACCTTCTCGATGCTCGATAGGTTGGCGCTGACGCGATTGACGGCTTCGCCCAATGCCTTATGGAAATCTGCATCTTCGGCAAGTTCGTAGAGATCGTTGGGGGCGTTGTTTTCCTTGGCCCAGGTGCGCATCCATTCGGCGTCGGGGACCAGCAGGGCGACCAGGTGCGGGCGGCGGTCGCCATAGACCATGGCCTGCGAAATCTCCGGCTCCAGCGTCAACAGGCCTTCGACCCGTTGCGGCGACAGGTTGTCGCCGCCGGAATTGACGATGATGTCCTTCTTGCGGTCGGTGATGCGGATATAGCCGTCCGCGTCGATCTCGCCGATGTCGCCGGTGTGCAACCAGCCGTCGCGGATAACCTCGGCGGTAGCCTTTGGATTATTCCAATAGCCCTTCATCACCATCTCGCCGCGGGCCAGGATTTCGCCATCTTCGGCGATGCGCACCTCGACATTGGCGACCGGTGTGCCGACTGTCTCCATCTTGACCCGTAGCGGTGGATTGACGCTGATCAGCGGTGCCGATTCCGTCTGCCCGTAACCCTGAACGATGCGCAGGCCGAGCGACGTGAAGAAATATCCGACCTCCGGGTTCAGCGGTGCCCCACCGGAAACCAGGGCCTTTAGCCGGCCGCCGAAACGCTCGCTCACCTTCTTGCGCACCAGCCGGTCGAGAGCCTTGTCTTGCAACACATCCCATAAGGACAGACTGCGCGGATCGGTCTGCCGCTTGCGCCCCAGTGCGACCGTCCTGTGGAACAGGCGTTGCTTGATCTTCGATTGCGCCTCCAACCCGCGCAGCATCCGTGCTTGCATCATCTCGTAAAGCCGTGGCACCGCCGTCATCAGGGTCGGCTTGGCTTCGATAAGGTTGGCGGAAAGGGAATCAGCACCCTCGGCATAGTAAATCTGCGCACCAATGGAGATTGGGAAGAATTGTCCGGCGGTATGCTCGTAAGAATGGGACAGGGGCAGGAAAGACAGGAAGACCTCATTGCCCAGGCCCAATTCGGTCAGCGCTTCGTAGGCGCCCTGGCAATTGTGCAGGATCGCTCCGTGATGCAGCATGACGCCCTTCGGCGCGCCGCCCGTGCCCGAGGTATAGATGATGCAAGCGATATCGTCGCGGTTCCAGCGCTGGGCTTCTTCGACGATGGTGGTGCCGGCGCGTCCGGCCCCGGTAACCAGGTCGAACCAGCGGTAAACCTCGACATTCAGACTCTGGCTGCGGTCCATCGGTTCCATGGCGACGACGAAACGCATGTTTGTCGCCTCGTGGGCGGCCGGCAACAGTCGCTCGGCCAACTTTTCGGTCGAAACGATGGCCGCCTTGGCGCCGCTGTCGGCGATGATGTGGCGGTGGTCGGCGGTGGTGTTGGTGACATAGGCCGGGACGGTGATGGCGCCGATGGCCATGATGGCGAGGTCGGCGATCAGCCATTCCGGCCGGTTCTCGGAAACCAGCATCACCCGGTCGCCGGGTTCGATGCCTTTTTCGCGCAGTGCATGGGCCAGCCGGGCAACCGCGTCGGCTGCTTCCTCCCAGATCAGAGAACGATAGCGTCTGTCCCGCTTCGACCACAGGAATTGCCGGTCGGGATGTGCCTTGGCCCGATCGAAAAACATGGCAACCAGGTTAGGGCAATTTTGGTAGTCCATCGCGTCTCCAGGATTTTGGCGTATAGTCCATCGCGCTGGCGGGCCGGCTGTTGCGGCGGCCTTCAGGCGTCTTATATGGCTTTTTTCTTCAAGGAGTAAGGCTGTGAGTCCCAACGCCGCTTCGAACGCCACGCTGCCTCCTGAATGGAATCTTGGCGATTTGTACGACGGTCCCGAATCGCCGGCGCTCGCGGCCGATCTCGATGTGGCGGAACGCCGGGCGACGGCATTTCGCGAGCGTTACCAGGGCAAACTCGCCGACCCGGAGGGCGGTCTTGGCGCTGCCGTCGCGGAATACGAAGCGATTTGCGAGCTCATGTATAAGGTGTCGAGCTACGCCCAGTTGCTCAATGCGGCCAAGGTCAGCGATCCGGCGGTCAACCAATTTCATCAATCCGTGCGCGAGCGGGTGACGGCGATCTCGACCGAAACCCTGTTTTTCACCCTCGAACTCAACCGGCTTGACGACGCTGTCCTCGAAAAGCTGCTGAACGCGCCTGCGGCGGCCCATTACGCGCCCTGGCTGCGCGATCTGCGCATTTTCCGTCCGCATCAATTGTCCGACGACGTCGAGAAGATTCTGCATGAAAAATGGGTGGCCGGACCGGCGGCATGGGGCCGCCTGTTCGACGAGACGATTGCCGAGTTGCGATTTCCCATCGGCAGGGAATCCTTGCCGATTTCGGATGCCCTCAACCGCCTGACCGATCCCAAGCCGGACAGGCGCAAGGAAGCGGCCAAGGCCATCGGCACGGTGCTGGGCGCCAACACCCGCATCTTTTCCTTGATCACCAATACCTTGGCTAAGGACAAGGCCATCGACGATGCATGGCGGCACTACCCCCGTTCGGTGTCCTATCGCAACCTGTGCAACCTGGTCGAAGACGAGGTGGTCGATGCGCTGGTGACGGCGGCGCGCGATAACTACGCCAATCTCGGGCATCGCTATTACAAATTGAAGGCGCGCTGGTTCGGCGTCGATCGATTGGACTATTGGGACCGCAATGCGCCGCTGCCCGATGCCGACGATACCCGTTATACCTGGGACGAAGCAAAGCGGCTGGTGCTCGATGCCTACGGCGCCTTCTCGCCCGATCTTGCCGAAATCGCCGGGCGTTTCTTCGAACGTTCCTGGATCGATGCGGCACCGCGCGCGGGTAAGAATTCCGGTGCTTTTTCCCATTCGACGGTGCCTTCGGTCCACCCCTACATTCTGATGAACTTCCACGGCCGGTCGCGCGACGTTGCCACGCTTGCCCATGAACTGGGTCACGGCGTGCATCAGGTGCTGGCCGGACCGCAAGGCACGCTGATGGCCTCGACGCCGCTGACCTTGGCCGAAACGGCTTCGGTGTTCGGCGAGATGCTGACTTTCCGTGCCCTGCTCAATCGGACGGACGATCCCCGGAGCCGCCGCGCCTTGCTCGCCGGAAAAGTCGAAGACATGTTGAACACGGTGATCCGCCAGACCGCCTTCCATACGTTTGAGACGCGCTTGCACGACGAACGGCGCGGCGGCGAACTGCTGGCCGATCGCATCGGCGATATCTGGATGGAAACGCAGCAGGAAAGCCTGGGGCCGACCTTCCGCTTCGGGGCTGAATACAAGCATTACTGGGCCTATATCCCGCACTTCGTGCACACGCCGTTCTACGTCTACGCCTATGCCTTCGGCGATTGCCTGGTGAACGCCCTTTACGACACGTTTCGCGACGGGCACCCGCGCTTTCAGGCCAAGTACCTGGATATGCTGCGCGCCGGCGGTTCGTTGCGCCACAAGGAGTTGTTGGCGCCATTCGGTCTGGATGCCAGCGACCCGGCGTTCTGGTCGCGCGGTCTGGCCGTCATCTCCCGCTTCATCGACGAACTGGAAAGCCTCCCGGTTCCCCAGGCCGGCGATAAAGCATCGGGTTCCAAGGGATGACGGAGCGGCCCTACGGAGGCAAAAGTTCGCTCGGCGGCCGGGTCAAGCGCTATGCCCGAGTCGGCACCTCGGTCGGCGGCCTCGCTGCCCGCTATGCGGGTGGGCGTCTCCTGGGACGGACGCTGGATCGTACCGAGCATGCCGGCGATCTGACGGCGGCGCTGGGTGGCCTGAAGGGGCCACTGATGAAGGTCGCGCAGATTCTGTCGACCATCCCCGACGTTTTGCCGGCGGAATACACTCAGCAGCTCTCGCAATTGCAGACCAACGCGCCGTCCATGGGCTGGCCGTTTGTCCGACGGCGTATGGCGACGGAGCTGGGGCCCGACTGGCAAGGCCGGTTTGCGGAATTCGAGCGCGAAGCAGCGGCAGCGGCTTCGCTCGGCCAGGTGCATCGGGCCAGCGCGCTCGATGGCGAGCGACTGGCCTGCAAGCTGCAATACCCCGACATGGCCTCGGCGGTGGAAGCCGACCTGCAACAACTCAAGCTGATCTTCGCCCTTTACCGGCGCTACGATCCCAGCATCGATCCGTCCGATGTCCACGCCGAACTCAGCGCCCGCCTGCGCGAGGAATTGGACTACCGGCGCGAGGCGCAGAACATGACGCTCTATGGCACCATCCTGAAGGCCGAAGCCGGCGTGCATGTGCCCCGGCCGCGGGCCGACCTGTCCACGGATCGGCTGTTGACGATGTCTTGGCTCGATGGTCGGCCGCTCCTGGAAGCGCGCGAGGCGGGCCAACCGGCACGCGATCGTTTGGCACATAACCTGTTCCGTGCCTGGTACTGGCCGTTCTACGGCTACGGCGTGATCCATGGCGATCCGCATCTCGGCAATTACACCATGCGCCAGGATCAAACGATCAACCTGCTCGACTTCGGCTGCATCCGCGTTTTCCGCCCGTCGTTCGTGACCGCTGTCATCGATCTCTATAACGCGGTCTTGACCGACGACGACGAACTTGCCGTGAAGGCCTACGAAACCTGGGGCTTTGCCGGACTGGACAAGGAGATGATCGACATCCTCAACCAGTGGGCCCGCTTCGTCTACGCGCCGCTGATGCAGGACCGGATCGCGCCGATCCAGGAAGGCGGCGGCGTCATGTACGGTGCTGAAGTGGCGGCCAAGGTGCACCGCGACCTGCGTCGCAAGGGCGGCATCAAGCCGCCGCGCGAATTCGTGCTGATGGACCGCGCCGCCATCGGGCTCGGCTCGGTATTCCTGCACCTCAAGGCGGAAATCAACTGGTACCGGTTGTTCCACGAACTGATCGGCGATTACGACGAGGCGGCGCTGGCCAAGCGCCAGAAGGCTGCCTTCAAGAAGGCCGGGGTGCCGTTGGAGTATTAGTTGTAGGCTAGCCGGCGGGCGATAACTCACGCTCTTGCCGGGGGGCTTCCGTGGCGTGGGGTGCCGACTCGCAAGCGGCGCGATTGGGACATTCGGCGATCAGGTTGATGACCGGGCCCAGGCCGTCGGCTTCGATGCGTACCGGGGTCGGTTCGCCGTCCGGGGTCGAACTCGGCAGCACAAAGACCTCGAAAGCACGTTCGCCCCAGATCATCCGCTGGCGGCCATTGAACCCGGCGACAGGTTCGGTGTTCAGACGCAAATGCCGGACTTCGCGCTTTTCCCCCAGTACCGTCAGGCTAGTTGTTCCCAATGGCGTTCCGACGACATTGTAACGTCGGCGGCCATCGAATATCTGCACCCGGAAGTCGCCAGCTCCGATCCGCATGCCGTTGCCGGTCTGGCGTACGGCTTCGACAAACGCGGTCAGCGGGTCTAGCGATTCGCCCTTGGCTTGGTCGGTGACGGTGTCGGGACGCTCCTCGTCATCGTCGTTAAGCCGTGGTGGGTCGCTCCATTCGGTGACGTTTGCGGTTCCAGGCTCGTAACGAATGTCGATCAATCCTTTGCGCCAACGATTGATGTAATCGGTCCGGTAAGACTCCGGTCGCGGCAGGTCCGGAGCCTGGAAACGGCCCTGGCTACTGGCGTTGATGTCGAGTTTGAGCAGCCATTCGGTGAAACCCGAAGAACGCAGAAGGAATTCATGACGATACATATCGCCTGTGCGCTCAAGAGACAGGACGAAATCGGCGGCGTGCAGGCCGCCCCAATAAACCTCGTAACGCAGGTACCGGCTGTTGTCCGCCGCCTCGGCCTGGGCGGTGGGAGCGGCAAGCAGCAGGGCGAATGCGACCAGGGCTCGGATCATGGGGTCATATATAGGGACAATGGACTGCCGCGGGAAGTGGCGCCCGCATGCGCTGCCGCCACGGCCGATATCGCTTGGGGACGGCGATTGATCGTTGACAGGACTAAACACCCTGCCGATGATTCCGTCCACGCGGCCCACAGAGCGCCTCCGAGGGGGAGGGCTCACGCCGAGCGCGATTACTCTTGCCGATTCAGGAGGTCCGATGAGTGCCATTCTCAATCGCTTCGTTGCCACATTCCTGCTGGCACTCATTGCTACGACGGCCTGGGCGCAGGAGGAGAAGGTCCTTAACGTCTATAATTGGTCCGACTATGTCGCCCCAGACACCTTGGAACGGTTCGCCAAGGAAACCGGCATCAAGGTTAATTATGACGTTTACGACAGCAACGAGATTCTCGAGGCCAAGCTGCTGGCCGGCAAATCGGGCTATGACGTGGTTTTCCCGTCGGCATCGCCGTTCCTCGCCAATCACATCAAGGCCTCCGTCTATCAAAAGCTCGACCGGGCGAAACTGCCGAACGCCGCCAATGTTCTGGCGCCAGCCCTCAAAGCTTTGGAGGTCTCGGACCCGGGCAACCTCTATGCGTTACCCTACATGACGGCGCCGACCGGTATCGGTATTAACGTTGCCAAGGTCAAGGCCCTCCTTCCTGGCGCACCGACCGATTCATGGGCGATGCTGTTTGATCCCAAAGTGACCCAAAAATTGCAAGCTTGCGGCATCTCGGTGCTCGATTCTGCCGACGAGGTGTTCCCTGCCGTTTTTGCCTACACGGGACAGGTGCCAACCAATCTCGACGCGAAGCAACTCGACCCGGCAGCCGCTGTCCTGGCAAAGATCAGAGCACATTTGAAATACATCCACTCATCGACCTACATCAACGATTTGGCCAATGGCGACTTGTGCGTGGCGCATGGCTATGGCGGCGATTTGGTTCAGGCCCGGCGGCGGGCGAAGGAAGCGAACAAGGGCGTCGAAATCCAAATCATCGTGCCCAAAGAGGGTACCAACATGGTGACCGACGTGATGGCGATCCCCGCCGATGCGCCGCATCCCGACAATGCCCACAAATTCATCGATTTCCTGCTGCGTCCCGATGTCATCGGACCGATCACCAACGCGGTTGGTTATGCCAATTCGGTCAAGGGGGCCGAGCAGTTCGTGAAGCCGGAAATCCTGAACGATCCGGCGATTTACCCGCCGGAGGCCGTGCGCGCCAAACTGTTTGTTCCGGCGGTGGCGCCGCAAGACTATCTGCGCCAGCGGACGCGGGCTTGGACGCGGTTCAAGACTCGGTACTGAACCGGGCGATTGGGGTTTTCATTATGGTGGACACGCAGACGGTCCCCGCCCCGGCGCGTGCGCCGGGTGGCTCGCTGGGGCAGCCTTGGAAGGACCCCAAGGCCGTTCCCTTCATCAAGCTGGAGGGCGTCTCCAAAAGCTACGGCGACATCCTTGCCGTCAACCGGGTCGATCTGTCGATCCATAAGGGCGAGTTGTTTGCCCTGCTCGGCGCTTCGGGTTGCGGCAAGTCGACGTTGCTTCGCATCCTGGCGGGTCTCGAGGTGCCCACCGAGGGCCGCGTGTTCATCGACGGCGTCGACATGGCCGGCATGCCGCCCTACCGCCGACCGACCAATATGATGTTCCAGTCCTATGCGCTATTCCCCCATATGACGGTGGAACAGAACATCGCCTTTGGGCTGAAGCAGGAACAAGCGCCGCGGGCGCGTATCGTCGAACGGGTCGCTGCGGTGTTGGATCTGGTGCAGATGGGCGCCTTCGCCCGGCGCAAGCCGCACCAGTTGTCCGGCGGCCAACGCCAGCGGGTGGCCTTGGCCCGTTCGCTGGTCAAGGAACCCAAGGTGCTGCTGCTCGACGAACCCTTGGGCGCGCTCGATAAGAAGCTGCGTGAGCAAACGCAGTTCGAATTGGTCAATATCCAAGAGCGGGTGGGTGTCACCTTCGTCGTCGTCACCCACGACCAGGAAGAGGCGATGACCATGTCGAGTCGCATCGGCGTCATGAACGCCGGGCGCATCGAACAGGTCGGTACGCCGGCGGAAATCTATGAATACCCGCACAGCCGTTATGTGGCGGACTTCATCGGTACCGCCAACCTGCTTGAGGGAATTGTACAGACTCATGCGGCGGATACCGTCGTCGTGCAATGCCCCGACATGCCGTCGGCAGTCGCCGTCAGTCAGGTCGGCGCGGTGCCTGCGGGGGCCTCGGTCACGGTGATGATCCGGCCCGAAAAAATGACCATGGGACGGGACCGGCCGACCGGCGAGGTCAATGCGGCGCCGGGTCGGGTGCGCGACATCGCCTACCTGGGCGATATATCGATCTACCATGTACAGTTGGACAGCGGGAAGGTCATGGAAGTCGCTCAGACCAACTTGCGCCACACGGCGGAACAAAGGGTCACCTGGGAAGACGTGGTCTGGGTCGGCTGGCACCCGGCCAATGCCGTGGTGCTGACCCAGTGAACGGGCGGCCAGGGAATGGGCGGCCTGCGAACGGATGGACGGGGGCGGTCCGTTGGGTCGTCGCGGGTGGCCTCGGACGTCTGCTGGTCGTCCTGCCGCCCTATGCTTGGTTGACGCTGTTCTTCCTGGTCCCTTTCGTCATCGTGCTGAAGATCAGCTTTGCCGAGATGGTTTCGGCCATCCCGCCCTACACCCCGCTGGTCGCTTGGGTGGAGGATGTCTACCTCCAGCTCCGCCTCAACATGGCCAACTATATCTTCCTGCTCGATGACGGCCTCTATCTCACCGCCTATCTGAACTCGATCAAGATCGCCGCTATCGCTACCGCGCTCTGCCTGCTGCTCGGCTATCCCATGGCCTATGCCATCGCGCGGGCGCCCGAGGCGCGGCGTAATGGACTGTTGTTGCTCATCATGTTGCCGTTCTGGACCTCGTTCCTGATCCGGGTCTACGCCTGGATCGGCATCCTCAAGGACGAAGGCCTGCTGAACAATTTCCTGATCGCCATCGGTGTGATCGATCAACCGCTGGCGATCCTGCATACGGATTGGGCGGTCTACATCGGGCTGGTCTATTCCTATTTGCCGTTCATGGTCCTGCCGCTTTATGCGACGTTGGAAAAAATGGACCTGACGCTACTTGAGGCGGCGGCCGATCTGGGTTGCCGGCCGCTTCGCGCCTTCCTGCTGGTCACCTTGCCCCTGTCGATGCCGGGCATTGTCGCCGGTTCGATGTTGGTGTTCATCCCCTCGGTCGGCGAATTCGTCATTCCCGATCTATTAGGCGGCCCCGACACATTGATGATCGGTAAAGTACTGTGGGTTGAGTTCTTCACCAACCGCGATTGGCCGCTCGCCTCCGCGGTGGCAGTGGCCATGCTGGTGTTGCTGGTGGCGCCGATCCTGGTGTTCCAGCGCCACCGCCAAAACGCCGAGGAGCCCGAGTGATGGTCGGCAAGCGCAGCCTCGCTCTGTTTGCCGTGCTGGGCTTCGGCTATGCCTTTCTCTATCTGCCCATCGTCCTCTTGGTGATCTTTTCGTTCAACGAATCGCGGCTGGTGACTGTCTGGTCGGGGTTTTCGACCAAGTGGTATGGCGAGTTGCTGGGCAACCAGAAGATTCTCGACGCCGCTTGGTTGTCGCTGAAAATCGCTTTCGTCAATGCCTGCGGCGCGGTCTTTCTGGCGACCCTGGCGGCGGTGGTCATCGTCCGCTTTCGCAGTTTCCGCGGGCGCACGCTGTTCCTTGCCCTGGTGACGGCGCCGCTGGTGATGCCCGAGATCATTACCGGCTTGGCGACACTGCTGATGTTCGTTGCCATGGAACATGCCGTCGGCTGGCCGGAAGGCCGCTCGGCGACGACGGTCACCATCGCCCACATCACCTTTTCCATGGCCTTCGCCACGGTCGTCATCCAGTCGCGCCTGAGTCAGATGGACCGCACGTTGGAAGAAGCGGCGATGGATTTGGGCGCCCGCCCGCTCAAGGTCTTCTTCGTCATCACCTTGCCGATTATCGCGCCGTCGTTGCTGGCTGCCTGGCTGCTGGCCTTCACCCTGTCGCTCGACGATCTGGTGATTGCCAGCTTCGTGTCCGGTCCCGGCTCCTCGACCCTGCCGCAGGTGATTTTTTCCAGCGTCCGTCTTGGCGTCAGCCCTCAGATCAATGCGCTGGCCACCATCTTCGTTGGGGTGGTGACGGTGGGTATTCTGCTGGCAGGCCGGCTGATGAATCGTAACGAATCGGCCGGCCGATAGCGGGCTTTTAGATATCCTCCATCTCGATGGGAAACAGCGGCGCCAGATCGTCCACTTCCATGATGTGATAGGCATTGAAGCGATAGGCGGGTCCGCCGGTAAGCTCGGGCGGCGTGAACGGGAAGGCGATGTTGCCGCCGGTCGACAGCCGACCGGGAAAGCCGTGATGCAATAGGAACTGCTTGGTGGTCTTCATCACGGCCAAGGCGCGCGATGCGGTTTCGGCGATGCATTCGCCCATGATGAAGATTTCGCGCGGCGGTATCGCCGGCGGCTTCTGCCAAGTGTGGACACCATCCAGCCCGTAGATGCGAAAGATCAGGTTATAGTCGGCGGGCGCGTCGCCGCAGAGGAGACCGCGCACCACTTCGCGGACTTCCTCGACCCGTTCGTGGGCGCTGGCGATGAAACGCGGATCGGCACTGCCGCAGAGCAACACGGCACGTTCGCCAACCATGCGTGCGCCCTCGATCTTGACCGTCGGGACGCGGGCGGTTTCCCAGGTCGCTCCGGATATCCGGCAACGTCGCTCGTCCACAGCCACATACTCGGCGCGGTCCACGTACAGCGTCCCCTCCGGTTCGGCGACCGCCGTCGGGTCGGATTGTTCATAGAGGCTGTGGGCGGCGACCGACATCGGCGTGGCGCGTCGGACCGGATTCATGCTTTCCAGCACGAAGGATTCGCCCTCCAGCGTCGCCAGAATGGCATCGCGTCCGCCCGGCACGCAGCATAGCGACGAGCACTCGACGATCTTCGACATATGCATCACCGGCCCCATCGGGAAGCCGAGCATCGAGGGAATGGCGGCGAAGATCGCCGTGTCGCAGGCGCGCCCGGCCAGCACCACGTCGGCACCGGCTTCCAGCGCCCGGCAGAAGGCCTCCGTACCCATCTGGCCGACCAGGTTGCCGGCGGCGTCGATCTCTGCGTCGGTCAGGGGCGGCATGGCGCCGATGGGGGTGATGCGGCCGGCCCGAGCGGCGGCCTTCACCGTGGCGCGCGGCATGTCGGCGCGGATCAGCGCCAGCTTGAAATGCAGTCCCTTCTCCCGTGCGATCTCGCGCAGCACGGCGGCAGTGGCGTCGAGATGGGCCGAGGCGCCTGCCGTGCCGGCGGTGCCGATCAACAGCGGAACGTCGAGGCTGCGGGCGGCAACCAGCACGTCGGCCAGGTCGCGGCGCATCATTTCGTCGGCGGTGGCGAGTTCGCCGGAGCCGAGGAAGTAGGGGCCGACGTCGATCGAACCCATGTCGCAACCGAGGCAGTCGGGCTTGCGCGCCAGGCCTTCCTGCAATGCCTTGGTCGGCAGGCCATAGCCGAGCTGGCCGGAGGCGCCGAGCACCTTCAGCGGCCGGCGGGCACGGGCGAATTCGTCACGCAGTCGGAAAAAGGCGCTCACAGCTCGATCTCCAGCAAGGGGCCGTGCTGCTGCGCGCCGTAAACGTCGCGGTCGCCCGGATCGCCGGCCACCACCTTGCGGTTCATGGCGATCTTGATGGCCAGCGCCGGAGGATAGGGGACGATGGTGACGGTTTCTGGCGGCACGCTATAGGCCTCGGCGATGCCCGCCGGAGTCATCGCCGGCGATTGCAGGACGCGCTGATAGGCGGCTTCGTTGTCGAACATGAGATCGAACGTCAGGTGCATCGGGCCAGCGTTCTTGCTGCGGATTACCTTGGCCAAGTCTTCGAGACGCATGCTGTCCTCCCTTTGCCTGCAGCGCATATTGGCCGACGCGGCGGGAGGGGGCTACCCCCGTTGTGCGGGAAGCGCGGCTTCTACCAAAAGCGGGATATCTGTTGCATGGCCGCCCAGGCGACGCTGCCGCCGAATAGTGCGATGGCCGCTGTCAGAAGGAAGCCGAGCAAGATCATCGCGCCGTCGCGTTCGATCAGTCCCAAGGCGAAGACCATCACAGCGGCGGCCAGCGGGGTGTCGGCGAAAAATGGGATCGGCAGGGCAATGAGGAAAGCCAAAAAGAAGACGGCCAGTCCGATCGCCCGCTCGGCGGTGGGGCTGAGTGCTATGGCCAACCGTGGCCGGGCCAGATTCTCCAGCCACCGCAACCAACGCGCCAGCCGGCGTGAAATTCTGACGACGCTTTTGCGCCGGGCCCCG
>CANITX010000029.1 GCA_947470575.1 Rhodospirillales bacterium | reverse complement strand
GGACGAGGGCCTGCGCTTCGCCATCCGCGAGGGCGGGCGTACCGTCGGTGCCGGCGTCGTCGCCAGCATCGTCGAATAACGGTGGATCTTCGCACGGAAGAGTTGCGGGTTATTGTGGAAGTGATGGGCTGAAGCCATGGAAAGTCAAAATATACGAATAAGGCTGAAAGCCTTCGATCATCGCGTGCTCGATCAGTCGGCAAGCGAGATCGTCAGCACGGCCAAGCGGACTGGGGCTCAGGTTAAAGGCCCGATCCCATTGCCGACCCGTATCGAGCGCTTCACCGTGCTGCGCGGCCCGCACGTGGACAAGAAGTCACGCGAGCAATTCGAAATCCGCACACATAAGCGACTGCTCGATATCATCGATCCGACGCCGCAGACGGTCGACGCGCTGATGAAGCTCGACTTGGCCGCCGGCGTCGACGTCGAGATCAAGTTGTAGGGACGGGACGATGCGTAGCGGACTTATTGCACGTAAGCTGGGCATGACCCGGGTCTTCGGCGGGGAGGATGGACGGCATGTGCCGGTGACCGTTCTCCAGGTCGATTCCCTGCACGTCGTTGCTCAACGCAACCAAGAGCGGGACGGCTATACGGCCGTGCAGCTTGGTCTTGGCGAGGCCAAGGTTAAGAACGTCAGCAAAGCTCAGCGCGGCCATTTCGCAAAAGCGAAGGTGGCGCCGAAGCGTAAGATGGTCGAATTCCGAGTGAGCCCCGAGAATCTGATCGAGGTTGGAGCCGAACTGTCCGTCGAGCACTTCGTTGCGGGCCAGTTTGTCGATGTCACCGGTACGACGATCGGTAAGGGCTTCGCCGGTGTCATGAAGCGCCATGGCTTCGGCGGTCTGCGTGCTACGCACGGTGTGTCCGTCAGTCATCGTAGTCATGGCTCTACGGGCCAGCGCCAGGATCCAGGTCGGGTCTTCAAAGGCAAAAAAATGGCCGGCCATATGGGTGATACGCGGGTGACCACACAGAACCTTCAGGTCGTGGCCACCGATGCGGCGCGGGGCCTGATTTTGATCCGCGGCGCCGTACCGGGTTCCAAGAACGGTATTGTGTTGGTTCGCGACGCGATCAAGCGGAAGCGCCCCGAAAGTGCGCCGATGCCAGCGGCTCTGCGCGGCCAGGCTGCGGCGCCATCTGCCGAGGCCGCCGTTTCCGACGATAACAACAAGCAGCAGGATTGAGCGGCCATGAAGTGGGACGTCATCAATCTCGACAATGCCAAGGTCGGCGATATCGACCTCGACGATACCGTGTTCGGGGCTGAGGTTCGCCGCGACCTTTTGGCGCGCACCATCAATTGGCAACTTTCTCGCCGTCAGGCCGGCACCCATAAGACCAAAGGGCGTTCGGAAGTTAGCGGTACCAGCAAGAAGCCTTATAAGCAGAAGGGCACCGGACGCGCCCGGCAGGGTACGCTGCGGGCGCCGCAGATGCGGGGTGGCGGCGTCGTCTTTGGCCCGCTGCCGCGCAGCCATGCCATCGACCTGCCCAAGAAGGTTCGCCGCTTGGCGCTGCGTAGTGCGTTGTCGGCCAAGCGCGACGAAGGCAAGCTGGTGATCATCGACGAAGCGACGGTCAAAGAAGCCAAGACGGCGGCATTGGCCAGACAGCTGAAGGCCCTCGGCTGGGGTGCCACCCTGGTCATCGACGGCGAAGCAGTGAATGCGGAATTCCTGCGGGCCGCTGGCAATATCATGGGCATCGACGTGCTGCCGAGCCAGGGAGCCAACGTCTACGACATCATGCGCCGCGATACGTTGGTGCTAACCCGAAACGCGGTTGAAAAGCTGGTGGAGCGCTTGAAATGAGCGAAACCGCGAAGAGCAACGTGCGCCTTAGCGTGGCACGGAAGCATGCCATTCTTCTGGCCCCGGTGATCACCGAAAAGGCGACGCGCGTTTCCGAGCATAACCAGGTGATGTTCCGAGTCGTTCTGGATGCCACCAAGCCAGAAATTAAATCGGCGGTCGAGGACCTGTTCAAGGTCAAGGTCAAGGCCGTCAACACGATCCGTCAGCAAGGCAAGACCAAGCGGTGGCGCGGTCAACCCGGCCGTCGGGCGGATTTCAAAAAGGCGATCGTAACGCTGGTCGAGGGTAACTCGATCGATGTGACGACGGGGATCTGACGCCATGTCGCTTAAGCAATACAAACCGACAACACCCAGCCGCCGCGGCTTGGTACTGGTCGACCGTTCGGACCTGTGGAAGGGCGACCCGGTCAAGGCCCTGACCGAGGGCCTGCGCAGCCACGGCGGACGCAACAATACCGGCCGCATCACCGCACGGCGGCGGGGTGGCGGTCACAAGCGGCGCTATCGTATCGTCGACTTCCGGCGCCTTAAGTACGATGCGCCGGCGACGGTCGAGCGTCTGGAATACGATCCGAACCGTACCGCCTTTATTGCCCTCCTGCGCTATGAGGATGGCGAGCAGACATACATCCTGGCGCCGCAGCGCCTGAAGGTTGGCGATGTTGTCGTCTCGGGGCGCCATGTGGATATCCGGCCGGGCAATGCGCTGCCGATGGCGAACATTCCCGTCGGTACCATCATCCACAACGTGGAAATGAAGATCGGTAAGGGTGGTCAGATTGCGCGTTCCGCTGGAACCTATGCGCAATTGATCGGCAAGGATCAGGGCTATGCCCAGCTCCGCCTGAGCTCTGGCGAATTGCGGATGGTGCGCGCCGAGTGCATGGCGACGGTTGGTGCGGTATCCAACCCGGACCAGGCGAATATCAAGTTGGGTAAGGCCGGTCGTAATCGTTGGCTCGGGAAGCGGCCATCGGTTCGTGGCGTTGCCATGAACCCGGTCGATCACCCGCATGGCGGCGGCGAAGGCCGCACCTCGGGCGGCCGTCATCCGGTGACGCCATGGGGCAAGCCGACCAAGGGTAAGAAGACGCGTAACAACAAGCGGACGGATTCGCTGATCATGCGTCACCGTCGTCGCAAGTAGTCGCGAGCAAGGAGAGCGTACGTGGCTCGTTCGGTATGGAAAGGCCCCTTCGTTGACGTTCACCTTCTGCAGAAGGCGGAGAAGGTGCGTGCGTCGGGGCGCAATGAAGTGATCCGCAGTTGGTCGCGCCGGTCGACCATTCTACCTCAGTTCGTGGGGCTGACCTTTGGCGTTTATAATGGCAAGAAGTTCGTACCGGTGCTGGTGACCGAAGATATGATCGGCCACAAGTTCGGCGAGTTCTCGCCGACGCGGACGTTCACTGGCCATACCGCCGATAAACGGGCGAAGAGGGCCTGATCATGGGGAAGGCAGCAGCAGTACGGCGTCTCGCCGACAATGAAGCCATCGCCTACGGCAAGATGATTCGTACCAGTCCGCGCAAATTGAATCTTGTCGCCCAATCGATCCGTGGAAAGGCTTGCAATATCGCCTTGGCGCAATTGACGTTTTCCAAGCGGCGCATTGCGCAGTCGGTGAAGAAAATACTGGAATCCGCCATCGCCAATGCCGAGAACAACCACCAACTGGATGTCGATCGTTTGGTGGTGGTCGAGGCATCGGTTGGTCGGTCGATCGTCATGAAGCGTTTCATGGCCCGTGCTCGTGGTCGGGCCTCGCGTATCGAAAAGCCGTTCAGTCACATCAGGGTAGTCGTGCGCGAGCGCGAGGAGAGCGAATAATGGGTCATAAGATCAATCCCATCGGGTTTCGCCTTGGCGTGAACCGCACTTGGGACTCCCGCTGGTTCGCCGACCATGATTATGCTGCCATGCTGCATGACGATCTGGCCATTCGCGCATATCTTCGCAAGAACCTGCAGCAGGCAGGTGTCGCCAAGATCGTTATCGAGCGTCCGGCAAAGCGTGCGCGGGTCACTATTCATACGGCCCGTCCGGGTGTGGTCATCGGGAAGAAGGGCGCCGATATCGAGAAGCTGCGC
Source organism: Rhodospirillales bacterium (assembly GCA_947470575.1). Taxonomy (GTDB): domain Bacteria; phylum Pseudomonadota; class Alphaproteobacteria; order Rhodospirillales; family CAMCUA01; genus CAMCUA01. The sequence goes on along the minus strand of CANITX010000029.1, from coordinate 21,800 downwards.
GCCGATTTGGCCAAGATGACCGGTGGCGACGTGCATCTGAACATTATCGAAATCCGCAAGCCCGAGATCGATGCTCAATTGGTTGCCGAAAATGTCGCCCAACAATTGGAGCGGCGGGTGCATTTCCGCCGCGCCATGAAGCGGGCAGTGCAATCGGCTATGCGTCTGGGAGCTCAAGGCATCCGAATCAACTGCGGCGGCCGCCTCGGCGGTGCGGAAATCGCGCGCATGGAATGGTATCGCGAAGGGCGGGTGCCGCTGCACACCCTGCGCGCCGATGTGGATTACGGCGTGGGGACGGCACATACCACTTACGGTACCTGTGGCGTGAAGGTTTGGGTGTTTAAGGGCGAGATTCTGGCTCACGACCCGATGGCGACCGAAAAGCGGGCGCTTGAACAAGCACCGCAGCGTTGAGCGGTCACAAGGCACACGGAGAGTAGGGGCAGATCATGCTGAGCCCGAAGAGAACGAAATACCGAAAGGCCTTCAAGGGCCGTATCCATGGTTTGGCCAAGGGTGGCACGGCGTTGAATTTTGGTGCCTTCGGTCTGAAGGCCGTTGAACCTGCACGCCTTACCGCTCGTCAGATCGAGGCGGCACGGCGGGCGATCACCCGGCACATGAAGCGCGCCGGGCGCATTTGGATCCGCGTGTTTCCCGATGTGCCGGTGTCGCAGAAGCCGGCCGAAGTACGGCAGGGAAAGGGTAAAGGGTCGCCTGAATTCTGGATTTGCCGGATTAAGCCGGGGCGGATCATGTTCGAAATGGATGGCGTTCCTGCCGATATCGCCCATCGGGCGTTTGAATTGGCACAGGCCAAGTTGCCGATGCAGACACGCATCGTGACTCGCTTGGGTGAGGAGGGCTGAACCCATGAAAGCCGCAGAAGTTCGCAATAAGACGGAAGATGAATTGCAGGCGGCGCTCAGCAGCCTCCATAAGGAAGCCTTTAACTTGCGTTTCCAGGCGGCGAGCGGTCAGCTCGAAAATACCAGCCGCGTGCGCCAAGTGCGCCGCGACATCGCGCGTGTGGAGACCATTTTGTCGGAACGTCGCCGTAAGGCGGCGACTCCGGCCTCGTAGGGAAAACAGATACATGCCGAAGCGCGTCATGCAGGGTGTCGTGGTCAGCGACAAGATGGAAAAAACCGTGGTGGTTCGTGTCGAACGACGCGTCCAACATCCGGTTTATAAGAAGTTCATCCGGAAGTCGAAGAAGTATCTGGCCCACGACGAGCTGAACGAGGCCAAGATCGGCGAGACCGTACGCATTCGCGAGTGCCGCCCGCTTTCGCGCCGCAAGCGGTGGGAAATTCTGCGCGAGTCGGCATAACGCCGACGTGCGGAAGACGAAGCAAGGAAAGAAACTCCCATGATACAAGTGGAGACCAATCTGACCGTCGCCGATAACTCGGGTGCGCGCCGCGTGCAGTGCATCAAGGTTCTTGGCGGGTCGCATCGGCGGTATGCCTCGATCGGCGATGTCATTGTGGTGTCGATCAAGGAAGCCATCCCGCGTGGCCGCGTAAAGAAGGGCGAGGTGATGAAAGCCGTCGTCGTGCGCACGTCTAAGGAAATCCGCCGTTCGGACGGGTCGGCTATTCGCTTCGACAACAATGCCGCCGTCCTGATTAACGCTCAAGGCGAGCCGGTCGGTACGCGTATTTTCGGCCCCGTTACCCGCGAACTGCGTGCCAAGAAATACATGAAAATCATCTCCTTGGCGCCGGAGGTGCTGTGATGGCCATGAGACTGAAGAAAGGTGACCGTGTGATCGTCACCACCGGACGGGATAAAGGCAAGCAGGGCGAGATCGTCCGTATGCTCGTGAAGGACGGTCGCGCCCTGGTTCAAGGCGTAAATATGATCAAACGCCATACCCGTCCCTCGCAGGCCGGTGCCGGCGGCATCATCGAAAAGGAAGCGGCTATCCACCTTTCCAATCTGGCTCTCATCGATCCCAAGTCGGGTTTGGCGACGCGGATCGGTTTTAAGACCCTGGACGACGGCCGGAAAGTACGCTTTGCGAAGCGTTCCGGCGAAGTCATCGAGTAGTAGGACCCGCGCGATGAAAACGCGTCTGCAAGACGTATACGAGACGGAAGTACGCCCGGCCTTGATTGGGGAGTTCGGTTATAAGAACGCCATGGCCGTGCCACGCCTTGAAAAGATCGTGATCAATATGGGTGTCGGCGAGGCGTCCCAGGATAAGAAGAAGATCGAGCCGGCGCTTCAGGAAATGGCTCGTCTTTCCGGCCAGAAGCCGATAGCGACGTATGCCCGCACCTCGATCGCCGCCTTCAAGCTGCGTGAGGGCATGGTGGTCGGCTGTAAGGTAACGCTGCGCCGGCACAAGATGTATGAGTTCCTGGATCGGCTGGTTACGATTGCATTGCCCCGCGTTCGCGATTTCCGTGGCATTTCGGGCCGCAGCTTCGACGGTTCCGGCAACTATGCCATGGGCCTGAAGGAACAGATCGTATTTCCAGAGATCGATTACGATCAGGTCGACACCATTCGCGGCATGGACATCATCATTTGCACGACGGCCTCCACCGACGCGGAAGCCAAAGCCCTGCTGAAGGGTTTCAACATGCCGTTCACCAATTGAATATCCGGACCGGAGTGAGATCGCATGGCTAAGAAGAGCGCCATCGAAAAGAATTTGAAACGCGAACGGCTTGCGCAGCGATTTGCTGCTCGGCGGGAAGCGTTGAAGGAAACGGCGAAGAATATGACCCTTTCGCCCGAGGAGCGTTTTGCCGCGCGAATGAAGCTAAACAAGTTGCCACGCAACTCTTCGCCCGTGCGGCACCGCTTGCGGTGTTTGTTGAGCGGGAGATCGCGCGGCAATTATCGCAAATTCAAACTTTCCCGCATTGCATTGCGCGATCTGGCCTCCAACGGCCATATCCCTGGCATGGTCAAAGCGAGCTGGTAGGAGATACGACCGATGACCATGAGTGATCCCCTTGCCGATATGCTGACCCGCATCCGTAACGGACAACGCGCGAAAAAGCAGACTATCGTCGCCAAGCCGTCGAGCTTGCACGGAGCGGTGCTTGAGGTGTTGCAGCGGGAAGGTTACATCCGCGGCTATAAGCAAACTGAAATCCGCAAGGGTGTAGGTGAGATCACCATCGAATTGAAGTATCACGAGGGTGAACCCGTGATCCGCAAGATCACGCGCATCTCACGTCCTGGTCAGCGGATTTATGCCAAGATCAGCGACTTGCCGCGGGTTCTTAGTGGGTTGGGTATTTCGATCCTTTCGACTCCGCGTGGTGTCATGTCGGACGGTGAAGCGCGTACCGCTAATGTCGGTGGCGAGGTCATCTGTCAGGTGTACTAAGTTCGTCGATAGGCCTCCAGCATCGACGGGCGAATCTGTTGCTTATAGCGGCAGCGTAGGAAATGAGGGGCCGAAAGGCCCCAGGAAATCAAGGCCCAGGAAGTCAGATCATGTCGCGCATCGGAAAGAACCCCGTCGACGTTCCTGCGGGAGTCACGGTTGAAGTAATTGGTCAGTTGTTCAAGGCAAAGGGCAAGCTGGGCGAGTTGAGCCTTGGCTTTTCCGATGAGGTCGACATCGGCATCGAACAGAGCCAGGTCTGGGTCAAGCCGCGCAACGATACGATTCGCGCCCGCAAACATTGGGGCACGTACCGTAATCTGGTGAGCAATCTGGTTACGGGTGTGTCCGCCGGGTTTTCCCGCAACCTGGAGATCAGCGGCGTCGGTTATCGTGCTGCCATGCAGGGTAAGGATCTGGTGTTGCAGTTGGGCTATAGCCACGAAGTGCGCTATCCCGTCCCGGCGGGTATCACGATTGCATGCCCTGAGCAGACCAAGATCACGATCAAGGGTGCGGACAAGCAGCGGGTAGGGCAGGTTGCTGCCGAAATTCGCGGCATGCGTCCGCCGGAGCCCTATAAGGGCAAGGGTGTCCGATACGACGACGAATACGTCCTGCGCAAGGAAGGCAAGAAGAAGTAAGCCATGGCTAATGCACAACAGAAGTTCGCACGGCGCCAGCAGCGCACGCGTGCGCGTCTGCGCAAGATCAGCGGCGATCGTCATCGATTGTCGGTGTTCCGTTCCGGCAAGCACATCTACGCTCAGATCATCGACGATCGGCGTGGCGTTACGCTGGTTGCTGCTTCGTCTGTCGATAAGGAATTGCGCCCAAGCCTGCGTACGGGGGCCGATAAGTCGGCGGCCGGTGCTGTTGGCAAGTTGGTTGCCGAGCGCGCGGTTGCTGCCGGCGTTAAAGAAGTTGTCTTCGATCGGGGCGGTTATCGCTATCACGGTCGGATCAAGGCTCTGGCTGACGCCGCCCGCGAGGCGGGACTGTCGTTCTAGGAAAGAAACATTATGGCAAGAACACCGTCAGGATCACCATCGGGTCCCCGTCGCGACCAGCCAGGATCGGCATCGCCGCGCGGTGGGCGCGGTCGCCAGTCCCGTGAGCGGAGCGAAAGTCAACCTCGCGAGGAGTCGGAGTTTGCCGACAAACTGGTGAGCATCAACCGGGTTGCCAAAGTTGTGAAGGGTGGCCGCCGGTTTTCGTTTGCCGCACTTGTTGTGGTTGGCGATCGGCGCGGTCGGGTCGGATTGGGCAGCGGTAAGGCCCGTGAAGTACCGGAAGCGATCCGCAAGGCTACCGAGTCCGCAAAAAACAACATGGTGCATGTTCCACTGCGCGATGGCCGTACCCTGCATCATGACGTCATCGGGCGTTATGGCGCCGGAAAAGTGGTGTTGCGGTCTGCGCCGGCGGGCACGGGTATTATTGCCGGTGGTCCGATGCGCGCCGTATTCGAGACAATGGGCGTGCAGGACGTGGTGTCGAAGTCGGTCGGATCAACCAACCCGCATAACATGATCAAGGCGACCTTCGCGGCCTTGGCCAATTGCATGTCGCCTCGTTCCGTGGCGGCCAAACGCGGTAAGAAAGTCAGCGATCTGCTGCCGCGCCGCGCCGCTGCGCCGACGGCCTCTGCGGCAAAGGAGTGATAAGCCATGCCGGGAAAGAAGAAGGTGGTTCGCATCACCCAGATCGGCAGTCCGATCGGCCGCCCGCTGGATCAACGCCAGACGTTGATCGGGCTTGGATTGAACAAGATGCACCGGACGCGGGAATTGGAAGATACGCCGTCCGTCCGCGGTATGATCAACAAAGTCCATCATCTGGTTCGGATCGAGGATAGCTCTTCGACGTGATCACTGCGTCGGGTCGGGGCACGTAAGGACGTTACAATCATGAAGCTAAACGAAATTCGGGACAACGACGGCGCTCACAAGCGGCGCATGCGCGTTGGCCGTGGCCACGGTTCCGGTAAGGGTAATACGGCAGGCAAGGGCCATAAGGGCCAGAAGGCACGTTCCGGCATTTCGCTGCTGGGATTCGAAGGCGGCCAAATGCCACTGTATCGCCGCTTGCCGAAGCGTGGTTTTAACAACATTTTCCGCAAGCACTTTGCGGCAGTGAACCTTGGCCGCCTGCAACAGGCGATCGATAAGGGAAAGATCGACGTGTCGGCCCCGGTGACCGAGGCAGTCCTTCGCGCCAGCGGTCTCGCTGGCCGTGGCTGCGACGGTGTCCGCCTGTTGGCTGCCGGAGAGTTGACGGCAAAAGTCACCATTGAGGTGGCGGGTGCGTCGAAGGCGGCGGTCGCGGCCGTAGAAAAAGCTGGTGGTAAGGTCGTTCTACCTCCACCGCCGGCGGAGCCGGTTGAAAAGCCGAAGAAGCGAGCCAAATCCAAGGCCAAGGGTGCAGGCGAGAGTACGGGCGCCGGCGCCGAAGCCTAACGTAGGACGTCCCGATGGCATCCGCCGCCGAACAACTTGCAGCCAATATCAATTTCGGAGCCTTCAGCAAGGCTACCGAACTGAAAAGGCGCCTGTGGTTCACCTTGGGCGCATTGATAGTCTATCGGCTTGGTTCCTATGTACCTTTGCCGGGTATCGACTCCTATGTCCTGAACGACGTGTTCTCGCGCCAGCAAGGCGGCATCCTCGGCATGTTCGATATGTTTGCCGGCGGCGCCTTGAGCCGGATGACGATCTTCGCTCTCAACATCATGCCTTATATCTCGGCCAGCATCATCATGCAGCTGATGACGGCTGTGTCGCCGCAGATGGAGCAGTTGAAGAAAGAAGGCGAGACCGGGCGCAAGCGGATCAATCAATATACCCGTTACCTGACGGTGTTGATTACGGCCTTGCAGGCTTATGGCATCGCCGTTGGATTGGAAGGCATGCAGTCGAGTGCGGGCTCGGCCGTCATCGATCCGGGATGGTTTTTCCGCTTCACCACGGTCGTCACCCTCGTCGGCGGCACAATGTTCCTGATGTGGTTGGGCGAGCAGATCACGGCCCGGGGTGTCGGCAATGGGATTTCCTTGATCATCTTTGCCGGGATCGTCGCCAATCTGCCCCGCGCGTTGGCCGGTACGCTGGAATTGGGGAGAACTGGAGCGCTTTCGACGTTCCTGATTCTTGTCCTGCTCATTCTGTCGGTTGCGGTGATCTTTTTCATCGTTTTCATGGAAAGGGCACAGCGGCGTATTCTTGTACAATATCCTAAGCGTCAGGTTGGCAATCGCATGACGGGGGGCGAAAGTTCCCACTTGCCGCTGAAGCTGAATACCTCCGGGGTGATTCCGCCCATCTTTGCCAGTTCCTTGTTGCTGATGCCGTCGACGATCCTTGGCTTTTCGCGAGGTCAAGGGCCGGAATGGCTATCGACTCTTTCGGTTTTCTTGACCCACGGCCATCCGGTTTTCTTGAGTATCTATGTTGGGTTGATTATCTTTTTCGCATTCTTCTATACGGCGATAGTATTCAATCCCTCCGATACTGCGGATAATCTGAAAAAATATGGCGGTTTCGTTCCTGGTATTCGTCCAGGAAAGAATACAGCAGAGTATCTGGATTATGTATTAACTCGATTGACGCTAATCGGAGCGGGTTATCTTGCCGTGGTTTGCGTTCTTCCCGAGATTTTGATTTCTCAGTATTCTGTTCCGTTCTACTTTGGGGGAACCAGCCTTCTGATCGTCGTTAACGTTACCTTGGATACGGTAGCGCAAATTCAATCGCATCTATTGGCGCATCAGTACGAAGGTCTGGTCAAGAAGGCCAAGCTTAGGGGCCGGCGCTAATGAACCTGATCCTGTTCGGACCACCGGGTGCGGGCAAGGGTACGCAGGCGCAGAGACTGCAGGCGGAATTTGGCATTATGCAACTTTCCACCGGCGATATGCTGCGCGCCGAAGTCACTTCGGGCAGCGAACTAGGCGTTCGGGCGAAGTCGATCATGAACGCCGGGCAGTTGGTACCTGACGATTTGATGATCGATATGATCGCAAAACGTATCGAACAGAAGGACTGTCGCAGAGGCTTTATCCTCGACGGCTTCCCACGCACTATTCCGCAGGCCCAGGCCCTTGACGCCTTGCTGGCGAAGAGGGGTGTTGTTCTTGACGCGTTGGTCGCCATTGAAGTGGATGACGACGAACTGGTGAGGCGTGCCACAGGGCGATTTTCGTGCGCCAAGTGCGGGGCAACCTATCACGATACCTTCAAGCAACCGTTGAAGGCCGGCATTTGCGACGCCTGCGGTGGCACCGAATTTACCCGCCGCTCGGATGACAATGCCGAAACCGTTCGCACGCGCCTGAAGGCTTATCACACGCAGACGGCTCCAATCCTTGCTCACTACGGGCAGAAAGGGCTGTTGAAGACAATTAATGGACGTAAGGAGATCGATCAGGTCACAAGCGATCTGAAGACAGTACTGAACGCGGGGTAAGCGTGTTGACTTGCCAGGGGAAGGGCCTATAATCCCGCCTCTTAACCCCCGGCGCACCCAAATTTCCGTTTAAATCCAAAGCTCAAGGAGAACCAGCCTTGGCACGAATCGCTGGTGTGAATATTCCAACCTCGAAGCGGGTTGAGATCGCCCTGACCTATATTTATGGAATCGGACGCACGAAGGCGTGCGAGATCTGTAAGAAGGTCGGTATCCCGGTGGAACGCCGGGTTAGCGAGATGACCGAAGACGAAGTGATGCGGATCCGTGAAACCATCGATCAGGACTATCAGGTCGAGGGTGATCTTCGTCGCGAAAAAGCCATTAATATCAAGCGGCTGATGGATCTCGGCTGCTATCGTGGCTTGCGCCATCGTCGTGGGCTGCCCGTGCGCGGTCAGCGTACCCACACGAACGCACGGACCCGCAAGGGGCCGGCGCGGGCGATTGCCGGTAAGAAGAAAGTAACCAAGTAGAAGCTATTTCAGGATACTTAGGTCATGGCGAAGGCTACGACGCAGCGCCCGCGTCGCCGCGAGCGAAAGAATATCGCGTCCGGCGTGGCACATGTGAGTGCGACGTTCAACAACACGCATATCACGATTACAGATGCCCAAGGAAATACCATTGCCTGGTCGTCTGCGGGTACCCAGGGTTTCAAGGGGTCCCGAAAGTCGACACCCTATGCTGCTCAGGTAGCGGCGGAGGATGCCGGACGCAAGGCCATGGAACACGGCATGAAATCTCTTGATGTCGAGGTCAAGGGACCAGGGTCGGGGCGCGAGTCAGCGCTTCGGGCTTTGCAGGCAGTGGGCTTCTCCATAACAGCTATTCGCGATGTGACACCCATACCGCACAACGGTTGCCGGCCGCGTAAGAGGCGGCGGGTCTGACGTCGAAATAGGGATGCCACATATTCGACGGGTGGTCGTCATGGCCATTTCGTTGTGCAACGGTCCCCGCGTAGCGGGACTACCAATTATGACGCCAAGCGAGAGGTTCCCCTCGTGATACACAAAAATTGGCAAGAGCTGATCAAGCCGAGCAAGCTCGATATCGTTCCCGGGTTTGACCCGAGCCGGCGTGCAACTATCGTCGCTGAACCGCTGGAGCGCGGCTTTGGCTTGACGCTGGGTAATTCCCTGCGTCGCGTGCTTCTGTCCTCGCTACACGGTGCGGCTGTCACCGCCGTGCAGATCGACGGCGTTTTGCACGAATTTTCATCCATCCCTGGCGTTCGCGAGGACGTCACCGATATCGTGCTCAACATCAAGTCCTTGGGACTGCGCATGGGTGGCGATGGCCCGCGGCGGATGATGTTGAAGGCGGAAGGTCCCGGCGAGGTGAAGGCAGGGATGATCGAAACCGGTCATGACATTCAAATCATGGATCCGGATTTGGTCATCTGCACGCTCGACAAGGGCGCCAGCATCTCCATGGAACTGACCGTCGAGACGGGTAAGGGATATGTCGCTGCGACGCAGAACCGTCCCGAGGACTCGCCGATCGGCCTGATTCCCGTGGATGCGGTATTTTCGCCGGTTCGGAAAGTCGCCTACAAGGTGGATAATACCCGCGTCGGGCAGGTGACTGACTACGACAAGTTGTCGCTCGAAGTGACGACCAACGGCGCCGTTCGTCCCGAGGACGCGGTGGCGCTTGCCGCTCGCATACTTCAGGATCAGCTCCAGCTCTTCATCAATTTCGAAGAGCCGCAAGCAGCATCGGAAGTGGAACGTGGCGATGAGCTGCCGTTCAACAAGAACCTGCTGCGCAAGGTCGACGAGCTTGAGCTGTCGGTGCGTTCCGCCAACTGCCTGAAGAACGACAACATCATCTATATCGGAGACTTGGTGCAGAAGACCGAGGCCGAGATGCTGCGGACTCCAAATTTCGGCCGCAAGTCGCTGAACGAGATCAAGGAAGTGCTGGCGCAGATGGGTCTGCACCTGGGCATGGAAATCACCGATTGGCCACCCGAGAACATCGAGGACTTGGCCAAGAAACTCGAAGAGCCTTACTGAGGATTATAGATTATGCGTCATCGTCGCGCCGGACGCCGGCTGGTTCGTACGTCCAGCCACCGCAGGTCCCTGTTGTCGAACATGGCTATCTCGTTGCTGACGCACGAGCAGATTACGACGACCTTGCCCAAGGCCAAGGAGCTTCGCCGAGTTGCCGAGCAGATGATCACACTCGGCAAGCGGGGTTCCCTGCACGCTCGCCGGCAGGCGCTCGCCTTTCTGCGCGATGCGTCGACCGTCGCCAAGTTGTTCGATGGCTTGGCGGGCCGATATAAGGAGCGTTCCGGCGGGTATACGCGGGTGCTCAAGGCGGGCTTCCGTTACGGCGACATGGCGGCGATGGCCGTGATCGAACTGGTCGATCGGGATCTTGAAGCCAAAGGCGCCGGGGACAAGGCCCGTGTCGAGGCGGAGCAGCAGGCAATGGCTGCTGCCGGGGCCAACTGACCGCGGCTCTCCTTCGCAACGCCGTTTTGTGGAAAGGCAGCCCGGTGGCTGCCTTTTTCCTTTCCAGGTGCTAAGATTTTTTTCAGATGAGTGAGTGGCATCCTAAAGCCGCAGTGCCAGTATCATGAAATGCCGAAATCGCTCTAATCGAGCCTTCAGCGCAGCGGAGTCGTCCTGGCGGTATCCTGTGGCCGTTCTTGCTATCTGCGCGGCTATGGCTGGCGGCCTGGCTAGCGGACAGGCACAACAGCCGCAGGTGCCGACGTCCCGGCAGGAGTTATATCTCTCCTTTGCCCCGTTGGTACGCGCCACTGCACCGGCGGTGGTCAACATCTACACCAAGAAGATCGTGCAACAGCGCCAGTTCGGCCCTTTGTTCGACGATCCGTTCTTTCGTCGTTTCTTTGGCGAGGGGTTCGGTCAACTGCCAAATAGCCCGACCCAGAAGCGGGTGCAAAACTCTCTGGGTTCCGGGGTCATCGTCGATGCCAAGGGAACAATCGTCACCAATCATCATGTCATCGAGGGTGCTGATGAGATCACAGTCGTTCTTGCCGACCGGCGTGAATTCCCGGCGAAAGTGTTCGGTGACGACGAACACACGGATTTGGCTGTCCTGACGATCGATACGGGCGGCCATCCTCTTCCCTATCTAGAAATACGTGACTCCGACGATCTGGCCGTCGGCGACCTGGTGCTGGCCATCGGCAATCCGTTCGGGGTCGGCCAGACCGTTACCAGCGGTATCGTTTCCGCCTTGGCGCGCACGGGTGTGGGCGTTTCCGACTACAATTCGTTCATTCAAACCGATGCGGCGATCAATCCGGGAAATTCGGGCGGCGCTTTGGTGTCGATGGACGGTCGGCTTGTCGGAATCAATTCGGCGATCTTTTCGAAGAGTGGCGGCTCGCATGGTATTGGTTTCGCGGTTCCATCGAATATGGTCCGCTCGGTCCTGCTTGGTTTGGAAAGGTATGGCCGGCTCGTCCGCCCCTGGTTGGGCGCCAAGGGCCAGCCGGTTACTAGCGATGTTGCTGCAACGCTGCGTTTGGAGCGGCCGAGCGGCGTTCTGATCGAAGAAGTCTTTCCCGGCGGTCCGGCCGAACGGGCAGGATTGCATGTCGGCGATGTGGTGACAGGCATTGCCGGCAGGGTGGTGGACGACCCGCAAGCCTTGAGGTTCCGCATTGCCACGCTGCCGGTCGGCGAGAAGGCCTCCTTCGGTGTTTGGCGCCGGGGCCGCGCGGAGACCGTTGTCGTCGATCTGATCGGCCCGCCTGAAGTGCCACCTCGGCAGTCCACCGAAATCAACGGCTCCAATCCGCTCGCCGGTGCGGTGGTGGCCAACTTATCGCCAGCGGTGGCTGAGGAACTTAATCTCGATTCCTTCGACACAGGTGTGGTCATCTTTGCCTTTCGCGACGGCAGCACCGCTGAGCGGCTTCGCTTTCGCGTGGGCGACCGGATTGCCGCCATCGGCAACAGACCCATCCGGTCGGTGGATGACCTGCGCCAAACCCTCAACAGCCAGCCGGATCGCTGGCGGATGACCGTGGTGCGGGAGGGACGCGAGGTGATGCTGGACTTCAAACGGTGAGCACGCTGTTCGAGGCCCAAGCGCCGCGCCCGTTGGCCGACAGGTTAAGGCCGCGCGCTCTCGACGAAGTGGTCGGGCAGGACCATCTGCTGGCTCCCGATGGGCCGCTGGGGCGCATGTTGGCCAGCGGCCGCATTGCATCGATCATCCTGTGGGGGCCGCCTGGCACCGGCAAGACCACTATTGCCCGACTGCTGGCCGAGCGCACCGACCTTGCTTTCGAGCCGCTTTCGGCGGTGTTTTCCGGTGTTGCCGACCTGCGAAAGGTGTTCGAGCGGGCGCGTGGGCGGCGCGACGGTGGCCAGGGCACGCTGCTGTTCATTGACGAAATCCACCGTTTCAACCGGGCGCAACAAGATGGTTTTCTACCCTATGTCGAGGACGGGACGGTGATCCTTGTGGGGGCGACCACGGAGAATCCGTCATTCGAACTCAATGCGGCGCTACTGTCGCGCTGCCAGGTTCTGGTGCTGAACCGCTTGGACGATGGGGCATTGGAAAGCCTTTTGCTGCGTGCCGAGGCAGAGACGGGGCGGACGCTGCCTGTTACCACCGATGCCCGGGCGGCCCTGCGGGCCATGGCGGACGGTGACGGACGATATCTGCTCAATATGGTGGAAATGCTGTTCGAGCTTCCGGCGAGCGACATGCTGGAGACCAAGGATCTGGCACGTATCGTCCATAAGCGGGTGCCACTCTACGATAAGGGCCAAGAGGCCCATTACAATCTGATCAGCGCTTTGCACAAATCATTGCGCGGTTCGGACACGGATGCGGCGCTCTATTGGTTCGCCCGGATGATCGCTGGCGGCGAGGACGCTCGCTACATTGCCCGTCGCCTGACCCGGTTCGCAGTCGAGGATGTCGGGTTGGCCGATCCCAATGCCCTGGTGCAGGCGCTGGCTGCCTGGGAGACCTACGAGCGTTTGGGCAGCCCCGAGGGCGAGCTCGCCTTGGTGCAGCTCGTCATCTATCTGGGTACTGCGCCGAAGTCCAACGCCGCTTACAAGGCCGCCGGGGCGGCCAACCGGGCGGCGCGTGAAACAGGCTCGCTGATGCCGCCCAAGCACATTCTCAACGCGCCAACCCGGATGATGAAGGACATGGGCTATGGCGACGGCTATGTCTATGACCACGACACGGCCGAGGGCTTTTCCGGCCAGAACTACTTTCCCGATGGCATGGCGCGGCGGCGGCTATACACACCTGGCGAACGCGGCTTCGAGCGTGACGTTGCCAAGAGGCTCGCCTATTGGGACCGCCTGCGACAGGGTGGCGGGAGAGAAGGCGGGGAAGATGGAGAATCGTGACCTTTGAGCGGTTCATCGCTATCGATTGGTCGGGTGCGAAGCCGCCTGGTTACAAAGGTGTGGCCGTGGCGGTATGCGACAAGGAGGGTACTTTGCGCTTGGTACCACCGCCGGCAGGAAATTATTGGCGCCGTGAGGCTGTCTTCAATTGGTTGGTTCGTGAGTTAGCTCAAGGCCAATCTCTGTTGATCGGCTTCGATTTTTCCTTTGCGCTGCCTTTTGATGAGGGGGCCGGCTTTCTGCCGGGTACGGACCGGCGCATAGGTTCACCTGCCGCCCTTTGGCGATTTGTCGAGGATATCTGTCATTTACAAGCCGACCTCTATGCCGGCGCCATTGTTGAGGACCCCAACGTGGCTCGGCTGTTTTGGCGACGAGGTAAGCGACCCGAGGATTTCAGCGAGCGGCTCCGGCTGACGGACCTAGCCTGCCGGACAGCCGGCTTGGGTTGGCCCCAAAGTGTTTTCAAGCTTATCGGCGCGGCGCAGGTGGGAATGGGGTCATTTGCCGGCATGCGGCTGTTGCATCGCCTGCGAGAGCTTCCCCACCTTTCGATATGGCCCTTCGAGCCACAGTCGGTTGGTCAATCTACGTGTGTCGAGATCTATCCCAGGCTCTTCATGGCCGGTTGTGGAGTCGTTGGAAAGATACGTGAACTCAGTATATTGAAGAACGTTGTTCATAACTTACAAGCGGAGCTCGTGGTCCTGCCCGAGGAAAGGCTGGACGATCATTGTTGTGATGCCCTGGTTTCCGCTGCGGCCCTGCGCTATTACGCGCTCGCCACCAAGTACTGGCGACCGGCGGCTATGACAGCTGCTGCGCGCCGGCATGAAGGCTGGATTTTTGGCCTGACCTGAGAGGAACGACATTCCATGACAGGGCCGCAGGTTATCGCCGTCGATCCCGACGAAGCCGATCAACGGATCGACCGTTGGCTGCGTCGCAGGCTGCCTAGTAAATCGATGGGCGAGTTGCAGAAGTGGCTGCGTACCGGACAGGTACGGGTCGATGGCCGGCGGGTTAAAGGCGGCGAGCGGTTAGCTGCCGGTCAGGCTGTCCGTCTGCCGCCGCAATCCGTTGCCGAGGGGTCGACTGAAGAACAAACGAGGCATTCGCCACGGCCTGTCAGCCCTGCGGACGTGGAACTACTGCGCGATGCGGTACTCCACTGCGACGATCAGGTTCTGGTCATCAATAAACCGGCTGGTCTTGCCGTGCAGGGCGGCAGCGGTACGCATCGCCATCTGGACGGCATGCTCGATGCCTTGCGATTCGACGCTAAGGAACGGCCTCGGCTGGTTCATCGGTTGGATAAGGATACCTCCGGCGTCTTGCTGCTTGCACGTACGGCAAAGGCGGCAACGGCCCTAACCGCCGGGTTCAGATTGCGGGAGGCCCGTAAACTTTACTGGGCGGTGGTGGCCGGTTGTCCTCATCCCGCGGCAGGACGGATTGCCAATCGCATCGGAAAGAAAGGGAGCGCACACGGCGAGCGGATGGCGGAAGACGAGGACGACGGCAAGGTGGCGGTAACCTTTTTTCGTACCTTAGATCACGCCGGCCGTAGTGCTGCGTTGTTGGCATTGGAACCCCGTACAGGCCGGACTCATCAACTACGCGTCCATTGCGCACTATTGAACACCCCGATTCTCGGCGATGCGAAATACGGCGGGGAGGCAGCCTTCATTGGTTCAGGTGTCGCGCGGGGCTTGCATCTCCATGCTCGGGCGATCCGCATGCCGCATCCTGCGGGCGGGATTCTGGCGGTAAGGGCGCCTGTTTCTTCCATAATGAAGGAAACAATGACCTTTCTGGGATTTCACCTCGGTCCCGATGCCGATAATTTTCTGGAAGAGGACTTCTACCGCTAGCCGTCGTATGCGGGAACGGGAGAAGCCGGGCGGACTGGATGAACAAGGCCAATATCCAGCCCTTCAAATGGAGCAGTTCCGATAGAAAGACGCCGACCCAAGGTGGGTCGGCGTAGAGTTGGCTATGGACGAAGCATAGGTCTGGGAGATGATGTGGCTCCGGCATCCGAATAACGGTACTCGGCTGGGAAACTGCCTTACGCCCACCGTCATAAAAGATAGGACTTTCCAACCCTACCGGTAGTTGGGGAAATCCTGGAATTTGTCGGGAAATCCCTAGCCAGCCTGCTGCGATCTGTATGTCCTCTCAACGGATGGCTTCCATCAAAGGATTTCTGCGCGAGACAAGTTTCAGGGTATGAGAGTCGCAATGGAATCCAAACTGAATCGCCCTGCAACGGGCAGCCGCCTCAAGCTGGCCGTCTTCGATTGCGATGGTACGTTGGTGGACAGCCAGCATCGGATTATCGCTACCATGTATGCGGCCTGCGATGTCGTGGGGGCGGTTAGGCCCGATGCTTCGGCTATTCGCCACGTCATCGGCCTTCCGCTGATTGGGGCCATCGCTCGATTACTGCCCGATTTGTCGCCCGATCTCCATAACCGGATATGCGAAGTCTATAAGGCCCACTTTTCAGCCAGCCGGCAGGCCGGACAGCATTGTGAAGAGCTATATCCCGGCATTCGCCAGTGTGTGGAGGTTTTGGACGGGCGAGGTTGGCTGTTGGGTATTGCCACGGGAAAGTCGTCGCGCGGACTTGTGGCAACACTGGGCGCACACGGCTTGATCGGGCGCTTCTGCACGTTGCAGACTGCCGATGTCGGCATTGGAAAGCCGAATCCAGACATGTTGTTGCGGGCGATGTCTGAGACGGGATGTGAGCCTGAGGCGACCGTTATGATTGGCGACACCAGTTTCGATATGGAAATGGCCCGTAATGCGGGGACTCGGGCGGTGGGCGTCGGCTGGGGCTATCATAACCCGGCCGATCTTATGGCAGCTGGGGCAGACACAGTCGTGCACCGGGGCGATGAATTGACCGCCGTACTGTGCGCCATGCTGGAGAATACGTGAAGGTTGGTCAGGTGCGAGGCTGTTCGGTACAGTTGTCTTATGTTCGGTCGTGGGTGGTGGAAGACGAAGTACGAGCAAGACGATCTCCTAGGCCGGCAGCAGCTGGCCGTGTACCCCGATTTGCGGGCTGCCATTGAACGCGCCCATAAGATTTTTTACGAAGCCATTGGCTGAAAAGAGCCCAACTTCATGGCCATGAACAAAGCAAAAAAGCGGTTTTATGAGACCGCTTCCGTAGAAACCCAAGAAGGCTGGCACGCCATTGTGCTTGATGGAAAAGCGGTTCGCACGCCGGCGGGACACTTGCTTGCGGTATCGTCGCCTGGTCTGGCACAGGCCGTTGCCGAAGAATGGCAGGCACAAGAAGGTGTGATAAAGCCAACGTCCATGCCATTAACCCAACTTGTGAGTACATCTATTGATCTTATTGAGATAAATAAAGAAAAAGTTATTGAACAGATTGTGTCGTACGCCGATACGGATTTACTTTGCTATTGGGCTGAAGAACCACCTGCATTGGTCGAGCGGCAGCGGGCAATATGGCAGCCGGTTCTCGACTGGTTCCGAGATGGGTATGGGATAGCCATGCAAGTTACGCAGGGTGTTCTACCCTGCCGCCAGTCCGAGGCGGTCAAAACCGGTCTTCGCCAGGCCGTTGGCGTTGCCTCCAATGTGGAATTGGCGGGACTTGCCAGTCTGTCGGCGGCTTGCGGGTCTGCGATCCTGGCGTTGGCGGTGCGCGATGGGCAGTTGGATGCCACTGGAGCCTTTGCCGCCGCGCAGCTTGAAGAGACCTATCAGTTGGAAAAGTGGGGTGAGGACAGTGAGGCGACGGTGCGCCGCCGGTTGTTACGCGCCGATATCGAGGCTGCGTGCCGCCTGCTGAACCTGTGCCGAGCGCCCGGCTTGCATTGAGGGCCGTGGCCGGGTGCCTGGGCGCATGGTATCTGATGTTGGCACCACGGGAGGAAAAACAGCATGCACGACATTGTGCGCCGTTTGGATGAGCAGCGACGGCTCGCCCGGCTGGGCGGCGGCCAGCTGCGCATCGATGCGCAGCACGCGAAAGGCAAGCTGACGGCGCGCGAACGCCTTGACATCCTGCTCGACGAGGGATCCTTCGAGGAATGGGATATGTTCGTCGAGCACCGATCGTCGGACTTCGGCATGGCGGAGCAGACCATTCCGGGCGATGGCGTCGTCACAGGCCACGGTACGGTCAATGGCCGCTTGGTCTTCGTCTTTAGCCAGGATTTTACCGTCGTTGGCGGTTCGTTGTCGGAGGCGCACGCCGAGAAGATCTGCAAGGTCATGGATCAGGCGATGCGGGTCGGTGCGCCGGTCATCGGGCTGAACGACTCGGGGGGCGCTCGCATCCAGGAAGGGGTAGCGTCGCTTGCCGGTTATGCAGAAGTGTTCCAGCGCAACGTGCTGGCCTCCGGGGTCGTGCCGCAGATATCGATGATCATGGGGCCGTGCGCCGGCGGCGCGGTCTATTCCCCGGCGATGACCGATTTTATTTTCATGGTGCGCGACACTTCATACATGTTCGTCACCGGACCCGACGTGGTGAAGACGGTCACCCACGAAGACGTTACGCACGAGGTTTTGGGCGGAGCTTCGACCCATACCACCCGGTCGGGTGTCGCCGACGGTGCCTTCGACAACGATCTTGAGGCGCTGCTGATGCTGCGCCGCTTTGTCGATTTCCTGCCGGCCAGCAACAAGGAAAAGCCGCCGGTCCGGCAGACCCCCGATCCGGCGAGACGTATGGAAATGTCTTTGGATACCTTGATTCCGGACAATCCCAACAAGCCTTACGACATGAAGGAATTGATCCTGAAGGTTGTCGATGAGGGCGACTTCTTCGAGATCAAGCCGGAATTTGCGGGCAACATCGTCTGTGGTCTGGCGCGTATGGAAGGTTCGACGGTGGGCATTGTTGCCAACCAGCCGATGGTGCTGGCCGGCTGCCTGGATATCGATTCGGCCGTGAAGGCGGCACGCTTCGTGCGCTTCTGTGATTGCTTTAACATCCCGTTGGTGACCTTTGTCGACGTGCCGGGGTTCCTGCCGGGTACCAGCCAGGAATTGGGCGGCATCATCCGCCATGGCGCTAAGCTGCTCTATGCCTTTGCCGAGGCGACGGTACCCAAGGTGACTGTCATCACGCGCAAAGCCTATGGCGGCGCCTATGATGTGATGAGTTCCAAACACCTGCGCGGCGACGTCAACTACGCGTGGCCGACCGCCGAGATCGCCGTGATGGGACCGAAGGGTGCGGTCGAGATCATTTTCCGCCAGGAGGCCGGCAACGCCGGACGCATCGCCGAGCGGACCGAAGAATACCGGACGCGATTTGCTAACCCGTTCGTGGCTGGGCGCCGCGGTTTCATCGACGACGTCATCATGCCGCACAATACAAGGGCAAGGATCTGCCGCTCGTTGAAAATGCTACGCGGCAAGGATCTGAAGAATCCCTGGCGCAAGCATGGCAATCTTCCTTTGTGATGCGGGCGGCTGTTAGAGCAGATCGCGATCAGATGGAATCATCTGGTCGCGTGAATCTGCTCTAGCTCTTGATCAGCGGCGGCTTGCCAAGCCGCTGTGTTGAGATGCCGAGCACCCGTTCGATGGCGATGGCTACGGCCAGCAGGCGTTCTTCCTCGCCAGCACGCATCATGATTTGCAGACCGACCGGCATACCGGCCGCGTCCAGGCCACAGGGCAGGGTAACGGCGCAGAGTCTAAGGAAATTAGCCGGCCAGGTGTTGCGCAGGGTCATCAGGTTGGCCGGGGCGTAGGCGTCCGTTCCATCAATGTCGGCAACTACGGGCGGCGTCAGCGCCACGGTTGGCGAGACGATGGCATCTATTGCACGCAATCGGAGGTCCGCCTCCGCAGCAATGCGATTCAGGCCCGCAACCCGATCCAGATACTCGTAGGCTGGCAGGTTTTCGACGGACATCACCCGCTGGCGAACGATGGGGTCGAGAGTCGGTAGCCAATCCGGCAGTTCCCTCCGGAGGAAAGAAAAGAGTTCCGGGCCTGCCAATCCTCCGGCGCGGAATATCGCGGCAGCGGGTTCAAGTTCCGGCATGGGCAGTTCGAGGCGTCGAGCACCCTTGGCTTCCAGCTCACGAAGCGCCGCCTCGGCGGCTTCGCCTATGCCAGGGGAAAGATCGCGCCAGAACGGATCGACAACCATGCCAAGGCGCAGCCCGGCGAGCTCTGCCATTGGCAAAGTTGACGGTACCGGCCGATCACGGTGTCGCGGGTCTAGGGCATAGAAAGCGAAGGTAAGGTCGGCGGCAGTCCGTGCCAAGAGTCCGGGTGTGTCCAATGAGGGGCTGAGTGGGACGATACCCTTCAATGGCCAGCGGCCGTGGGTGATCTTAAGTCCGACACAGCCAGTGAGACTGGCCGGAATACGTACCGAGCCGGCGGTATCGGTACCGAAGGCGAGCAGGGCGGAGCCTTCCATCAGGCTGACGCCGGCGCCGGCGCTCGATCCACCCGGAATGCGATGCTGCGCGGCGTCCCAGGGATTGCGCGGCGTCTGCCAATGGTGGTTGATGCCGATGCCGCCGAAGGCGAATTCGACCATTTGGGTCTTGCCGGAGATGATCGGGGCTTGGCGCCGCAAGACGTTCATGATGGGGCCATCGATCTCCCAATCCGGCGGCAGGCGGCGCGGGGAGCCAGCAAAGGTTGGATAGCCCTTCAACGCAAACAAGTCCTTCAGTGACGTTGGGATGCCTTGCAGTGGACCCAGGTCGAATCCGGCGTTGAAGGCGCTGTCCGCCGCGCGGGCTTGCGAGGCGGACTGGTCCTCGTCCCAATAGCTATAGGCCTGGAGCTTTTCGCCGATGCGGCGGTGATTGTCCCCGGCTTCCTCCCACAAAGCAGGTGCCGCTACATTGCGGTCGCGCAGTGCCGAGGCGACTTCGGCGAGCGACTTCTCCATCCAGATGGTCATGGCTTTGGCTATTCGATATTTACCTGATGGGCGAAGGCATCGCCGTCGGTGACGGTGATCCGTTCAAATCCCATCAGTTTGAGCAAATCGAAGAAGGTAAACAGGTCTTCGACGCCGTAGGCGCGAAAGAAAGGGGTAGTACGGGCGACGGAGGTCAGTGAGGCAAGCAGCGCCCGCACCCGATAAACCGTATCCAACTGCCCAGGAATGTTACTTACGATGATCAGCTTTTCCGCTTCGTCTCCCTTGACGAAGACCGAATAGGTCGGCGCGTACGGACGCGCCAGCATGCCATTGACAATGGCTACCACAAAATCGATGCGGCGCCCGCGATCGGCATCCGGCTGGGTTTGGGCGCGTGCCTTGTAAATTTCGATCTGAGCCGGTTCCGGATAGTAGTAGCCAACGTGGCGATCTTGGCCCGTTTCGTCTGCTACGGCTGTAGACGCGAACAACACCGCACAGAATAGAGAGCTCATGGTGCGCAAAAACATGTCAGCCTCAATCCAAAAGGGAATGATCATCGGGCAACGATAAGATCATGGTTGCCGATCCTGCGCAAAGTCCCGTGACGAGGGGGCACGCCTGGGTGCTGATGATAACGGCCGTGCAACAAGCTCGGACCGCAGTTTTAGGCTGAGCAGCGTCGAGCAGGCTGCCTTGCTTGTGTTTCTCGGCTTGTTCGCGCGCAACTTAGCTTGTGCCTCAAGCTTGATCGTTTTGGAGCCCTATTTGGCGACAGCCCGATCCTGGGCGGAAGGATCGGCAGGGGCCTGTGCGGCAAGAATGACGACTTCCATCTTTCGAATGGTCGCATCTGGAGATATCTCGGGGTTAACGTCGATCCTTACTTCACCACGGACGGTATATAATTGGCCGTCGGGTCCGGGTGTGTACCGATAGGCTGGCGCACTTGCATAGGGTCCGCCGGCGGTACGGTGAGCCTGCTCGTGGCAGCGGACTTCTCTGTCGATTTTGCGCAGTTCTCTAACGAGATGCAGTTCCTCGTCGGTTGGTTCGCCGGAACTTGGGCAAAAGGCCTCTTGATCCTGAAGCAGGGTTGCTCCGTCGAACGGTCGAGAAGAATGCATGGAGGCAGATTTTGATGTTCTGACCGAGAAAGCGACCGATACAGGGACACGGTCTGACGCATCACTTGCCTCCGTCGTGCCGACGGAGGGCAACGAGGAGGGTGAAATCGTCGAAAACTCAATCATCGCGATGAAATGACCAATATCGAGCCACAGGGCAAGTCACGAGTGCCTGGAGCCCGATCAGTTTCGCTTCTGGCTCAGCCTTGATCCGAGGTGGGAGGTGTCGCGACGAGATAGCGATTAAGATTTTCTGTTCTCAGAAGCCTAGAATTTTAAGCCACTTGTCCACAAGCACCCAATTCCACGCCACGATAATGAAACCGCCACCAATGACACCGAACCAGAGGATGGCCAAGTAGGCGTTCCGGATATTTCGCCGACGGCGTTCCGCGCGTCTCCTTCTTTCTTCTTCCTGCCGACGCATGACGATGCGCCGCTTGCGGGATTCCTCTTCGCGATTAAGCTGCTCCTGATTGTCGGCGAGCTTTTTCTTCTCCATGTCAGCCATGCCGGTTCATCTACCCCTATTGCTTCCCCTTGCAGCCAAGCGGGCCAATTTTTTTTGACCTTCCCTTGATTTT
>CANITX010000028.1 GCA_947470575.1 Rhodospirillales bacterium | reverse complement strand
GCGGTGCCGAAGGTGCCGTCGTTCATGTGCCGCCCGGCCCGTCCGGCGATCTGCGCCAGTTCGGCGGCCGACAACGGACGTGGCGCCCGCCCGTCGAACTTGCGCGTGGCGGCGAAGGCGACATGGTCCAGGTCCATGTTCAGCCCCATGCCGATAGCGTCCGTGGCGATCAGGTAATCGACCTCGCCGGCCTGGAACATGCCGACCTGGGCGTTGCGCGTGCGCGGACTCAAGGCGCCGAGTACCACGGCGGCGCCACCGCGCTGGCGGCGCACCAGTTCGGCGATGGCATAGACCTCGGCCGCCGAAAAGGCGACGACGGCGGCGCGCCGCGGCAGCCGGGTGATCTTGCGCGGCCCGGTATAGGTCAGGGTCGAAAACCGCGGCCGCGAGATATATTCGGCGTCCGGGACCAGGGCGCGCAGCACCGGGCGGATGGTATCGGCGCCGAGCAGCATGGTCTCGGCGGCACCGCGAATATTGAGCAGGCGCTCGGTGAAGATGTGGCCGCGTTCCGGGTCGGCGCACATCTGCACCTCGTCCAGCCCGACGAAGTCGACCCGCCGGTCGATCGGCATGGATTCGGCGGTGCACAGGAAATAACGCGCCCCGGCCGGCACGATCTTTTCCTCGCCGGTGATCAGGGCGACCCGCTCGGCGCCGCGCGCCGCCACCGCCCGCTCGTAATTTTCGCGGGCCAGCAGGCGCAGCGGGAAGCCCATCATGCCGCTGGCATGACCCAGCATCCGCTCCATCGCCAAGTGGGTCTTGCCGGTATTGGTGGGGCCAAGGACCGCCACCGTTCGGGCGCGCGGACTGCGGATTTCCATGTCGGTGAGAATTGCGGTTCGACGGCCCGATTGCAAGTGGCGTCGGGGCTCAGCCGTCCTTGTCCGAGACCAACGGCACGAAGGTAACCGGCAACAGGCGTCGGCTCTCGAACCGTCCGTCCGGGTGCTTGATGCCCAGCACCAAGGTCTGCACCTCCTCGATGCGCCCGATCGGCAGTACCATGCGGCCGCCGGGGCGCAGCTGCTCGATCAGCGCCGGAGGGATGTTCGGCGGCGCGGCGGCCACCAGGATACGGTCGAAAGGCGCCTGTTCCGGCCAGCCCAAGTAGCCATCGCCTTCGCGGACCTCGACATTGGCATAGCCCAACCGGCGCAGCCGTTCGGCGGCGGCCCGGGCCAATTCCCCGATCCGCTCGATGGCGAAGACCCGGTCGGCCAGTTCGGCCAGTACCGCGCTCTGATAACCGCAACCCGAGCCGATTTCCAACACCCGGTGATGCGGCTCGACGGCCAACAGCTCGGTCATCGCGGCGACGATGAAAGGTTGCGATATGGTCTGGCCGCGCCCGATCGGCAGCGGCCGGTCGATATAGGCGATCCCGATATCGGCTTCCGCCACGAAGACGTGGCGCGGCACGCGGGCCATGGCAGCCGCCACCCGTTCCGACAGCCGCTCGCAGCCGGTCCATGCCTTGGTTTCCTCGGCATGGCGGCCAATCTCCTCCAACATCCGGCGGCGGGCCTCGGCGAAGGTATCGCTCATGGCGTATCTTTTTATTGTCGGACGTTGACAGGGATCAAGGAACGAATTTCAAGAATATGCGTTATTCTTTTATATAAACCCTAACAGTGGCAGAGCACGTCTCATGATAAACCGCGTAATGATCCTTGGATTGTTGTTTCTGTCCTGTGGCGCGCTGGCGACGGCGACGGGTGCGGCGGCGGATGTCGCCGGTGGGCAAGCCTTGGCGCGTACCTGGTGCGCCAATTGCCATGTCGTCGATGGCCGCCCCGGCGCGACGGACGCTGCGCCGCCCTTCCGCGAAATTGCCGACCACGCCGATCTTGGCCGCGAGCGGCTGCGTGTTTGGCTGTCGACGCCGCATGACCGCATGCCCAATCTTGGGCTCGGGCGCAACGACATCGATTCGCTGATCGATTACCTGCAGTCGTTGCGCAACTAGGGTCGCGGCCCCAGCCGCGTCGCTCCCAGAATGCGGCCGTAGCCGGGTTCTTGCAGGATGGCGGCCCAGAACGCGCCTTTGTCGCCGGGCAAATCGGAGGGCCGTACGGTCACGTCGACGGCCGACCCTGTCCAGGTTCCGACCTTCCAGGCGCCGCAGACCACGTTGCTGTAGAGAATACGGCGGCCCTGGTTCTCGCCTTTGCCGATATCGACAACCCGTCCGCCTTCGAAGTTGACAAGCCAGAGGTCCGCGGCAGGCGAGATGACGGCTGCGGATGCGGACACACGCAGGGTATCGCCCTCTGCCGCGATCAGGCTGACCGCGACACGCTCGTCGGCTGCGGCATCGCCCAGCAGCGCCAAGACGGCGGTGCGGTCGGATCCGGGGGTCTCGCGCATGCCGTTCACCACGATCTGCGGGGTATAGACCGAATTGTGGTGGAATCGTTTGGCGTAATGCTTCTGGCGTTTGCCGAAGTCCGGCTTGGCGAGGGTATCGTGCCAGCCCACGTAATCCCAGTAATCGACGTGGAAGCCGAGTGCCAGCACATCGTCGCGCGCCGCCAGCTCCGTCAGAAATTGGTCCGCCGGCGGGCAAGATGAGCAGCCTTGCGAGGTGAACAGTTCGACCACCGTCAGCGGTCGCTCGCCGGCTGCCGCCGACGCGCACAGCATCGACGCCGCCCATATCGCGAGTATCAGCCGTCGTGACATGTCGGACAGAAGCCCCCCTTCTGCCGCCGGCCGGTGTGTCCTGGAAGGGTATCCGCCCGCCGGCTCGAAACCGGCGGGCGGTATACGGTTCCCGAGCCGTCAGGCGGCGTCCTTCATCATGCTGCGCAGCACGTACTGCAGGATGCCGCCGCTCTTGTAGTACTCGACCTCGTCCAGGGTATCGATGCGGCAGAGCAGGGTGATGTTCTCCACCTTGCCCCCGGTCCGGGTGATGCGGCAGGGCACGTCCATGCGCGGCGTGATGCCGCTTTCCAGCCCGGTGATGTCGATCGTCTCGGTGCCGTCCAGCTTCAGCGTCTCGCGGCTCATGCCGTCTTTGAACTGCAACGGCATGACGCCCATGCCGACCAGGTTGGAACGGTGGATGCGCTCGAAGGTCTCGACGATCACCGCCTTCGCGCCGAGCAGCCGGGTGCCCTTCGCCGCCCAATCGCGCGACGAACCGGTGCCGTATTCCTTGCCGCCGAAGATCACCAGCGGCACGCCTTCATTGGCATACAGCATGGCGGCGTCGTAGATCGACATCACCTTGCCGTCGGGGAAGTGGCGGGTGACGCCGCCTTCGGTGCCCGGCGCCACTTGGTTGCGGATGCGGATATTGGCGAAGGTGCCGCGCATCATCACTTCATGGTTGCCGCGCCGCGAACCGTAGGAGTTGAAGTCGACCGGACGCACCTGATGGCTGATCAGGTATTCGCCGGCTGGCGCCGTCTCCTTGATGCTGCCGGCGGGCGAAATGTGGTCGGTGGTCACCGAATCGCCCAGCAACGCCAGGATGCGCGCCCCCTTGATGTCGCCGATCTTCGCCGGTTCGCCCTTCATGTCGATGAAGTACGGCGGGTTCTGCACATAGGTGCTGGTGCCGCGCCACGTGAAGGTACGCCCCTTGGTGATCTTGACCGCTTTCCATTCCTTGCCGCCTGCGAACACGTTGGCATAGCGCTTGCGGAACATGTCGGCGCTCAACACCCGTTCGATGGTGTCGCGGATTTCTTTGTTGGTCGGCCAGATGTCCTTGAGGAAGACCGGCTTGCCGGCGCTGTCGGTGCCAAGCGGATCCTTGTACAGGTCGACCTTCATATTGCCGGCCAGCGCGTAGGCGACGACCAGCGGCGGCGAGGCCAGATAGTTTGCTTTCACCTGCTGATGGATGCGGCCTTCGAAGTTGCGGTTGCCCGACAGCACGGCGGCCAAGGTCAGATCGGCCTGCGCCGCCGCGTCGGCGATGGCTTCGGGCAACGGCCCGGAGTTGCCGATGCAGGTGGTACAGCCGTAGCCGACCAGGTTGAAGCCAAGCGCGTCCATGTGTTCCTGCAGCCCCGCGGCGACCATGTAATCGGTCACCACCTGCGAGCCCGGCGCGAACGACGTCTTTACCCACGGCTTCGGCTTCATGCCTTTCTCGTGCGCCTTCTTGGCGACCAGTCCGGCGGCGACCAGCACGCCCGGGTTCGAGGTATTGGTGCAGCTGGTGATGGCGGCCAGCACGACGACGCCGTCCTCGATGTCGTAGTTGGCACCCTGCACGTCGATGGTGCGCTGCTCGTCGCGCCCGGACAGCGCCTTGAAGCCTTCCTTGAAGGCCGACGCCGCCTTGCTCAGCGGGATGCGGTCCTGCGGCCGCTTCGGCCCGGCGATGGAGGGTTCGACATCGCCCAGGTCCAGTTCCAGCGTGTCGGTATAGACCGCGTCCGGCGTGTTGGCGTCGCGCCACAGGCCCTGCGCCTTGGCATAGGCTTCGACCAGCTTGACCCGTTCTTCGTCGCGCCCGGTGAAACGCAGATAGCGCAGCGTTTCGGCATCGACCGGGAAGAAGCCGCAGGTGGCGCCGTATTCGGGGGCCATGTTGGCGATCGTCGCCCGGTCGGCCAGGGTCAGGTGATCGAGGCCGGGGCCGAAGTATTCGACGAACTTGCTGACCACGCCCTTCTTGCGCAGCATCTGCACCACCATCAGCACCAGGTCGGTGGCGGTGGTGCCTTCCTTCATCGAACCGGTCAGGCGGAAGCCGATAACCTCGGGGATCAGCATCGACATCGGCTGGCCCAGCATGGCCGCCTCCGCCTCGATGCCGCCGACGCCCCAGCCCAGCACGGCCATGCCGTTGACCATGGTTGTGTGGCTGTCGGTGCCAACCAGCGTATCGGGATAGGCGATCTCGGCGCCGTCTTTGGCCTTCGACGTAAAGACCGTCTGCGCCAAATTCTCCAGGTTGACCTGATGGCAGATGCCGGTGCCGGGCGGTACGACGCGGAAGTTGTCGAAAGCTTCCTGGCCCCAGCGGATGAACTCGTAGCGCTCCTTGTTGCGCTCGAACTCATTGTCGACGTTTTTCTGGAAGGCGGCGGCAGTGCCGAACTCGTCGACCACCACCGAATGGTCGACCACCAGGTCGACCGGCACCAGCGGATTGATCTTTTCCGGGTTGCCGCCCAGCATCGACATGGCGTCGCGCATGGCGGCCAGGTCGACCACGGCGGGCACGCCGGTGAAGTCCTGCATCAGCACGCGGGCCGGATGGAAGGCGATCTCGCGCTCGCTGGACCGGGTTTCCACCCACTTCGCCATGGCGCGGATGTCGTCGGCGGTGACCGAACGGCCGTTCTCGAAGCGCAGCAGGTTTTCCAGCAGCACCTTGAGCGAGACGGGCAGCCGCGAGATGTCGCCGATGCCGGCTTCGACGGCCGCCTGCAGGCTGTAATAGTCATAGGTTCGGCCGTTGACGTTCAGCTTGCGCCGCGTCTTCAGCGAGTCGTTGCCAACCCGGGTCATCGACGATCTCCTCTCTGGGGCAGGGAATTGCCTAATCTTATGTCAGGTAAGGGTCTTATTCGGCAAGTAAGGGTCTGTGCTACACCACAAAATCGCGTTGCTGTCCATACGGCTGCGCCGTTGCTGCCCAAACCGGCGCGCCGACGGGCCGCCATTTTCAGTCTACCTCGTCCTCGCCGATGGTCCACGGTTCGCTGCGCGCCGACCCATACCAGTCGATAAGCGCCGGCAGCGCCAACACGGCATCGCGATAGGCGGCGGCCTCGTCGGGCAGCTCCACCGCATAGGTTTGAAACCGCGTGACCACCGGCGCGAAAAAGGCATCGGCGGCCGAAAAGGCGCCGAACAGGAACGGCCCCGCGCCGTCGGCCCGCGCCCGGCAGTCGCCCCACAGTTCGACGATCCGCGCGATATCGGCGGCCACGCCGTCCTTGCGCCCGCGTCCGGGCAGGCTGGCCCGCAGGTTCATCGGCATATGGCGGCGCAGCGCCGAAAAGCTGGAATGCATCTCGGCCGTGGCTGAACGGGCCAGGGCGCGGGCCGGTGCCTCGGCGGGCCACAGGCGGGTTTCGGGGTGGCGCTCCGCCAGGTATTCGACGATGGCCAGCGAATCCCAGACGGTGACGTCGCCGTGCTGCAACACCGGCACCCGGCGCGATGGCGAATATTTGCCGATGTCGCGGTCCCAACTGCCTTCCCGAATCGGCAGCAGCACCTCGCGAAACGGAATGCGGGCAACCGTCATCGCCAGCCAGGGCCGCAGCGACCAGGACGAATAGTTCTTGTTGCCGATAATCAGCGTGTAGTCGGTCATGCGCCCCCAGCCCGGCTTGCCCGCAGGGGAAACCGTAGCATGGTCGCGGCGCGGCTGCCACCGTGGCGGGTCGAAAGCGGCCAGGCCGGCGTGCCCGGTACCCCTATGCGGATGGCCCCTTTCGGCCCTGCCTATGATGATCGGTCGTAACAAGTCGGGTGAACCCATGGCGCAAGGCAACGGCAAGGCCCCGGGCAACGGCACGGCCCAGGGTAACGGCAAGAAGCCCGGCAACGGCAAGCGTCAGCAGATGAAGCGGGTCAGCCTCGCCCTGCAGGGCGGCGGCGCGCACGGCGCCTTCACCTGGGGCGTGCTGCACGAGCTGATGGCCGACGGTCGCGTCTTCATCGAAGGCTTCAGCGGCACCAGTGCCGGCGCCATGAACGCCGTAGTCTTCGCCGACGGCTTCATCCGGGACAAACGCGAAGGCGCCATCGCGGCGCTCGAGGATTTCTGGCGCCGGGTCAGCGAAACGGCGCTCTACAGCCCGATGCGCCCGCCGCCGTGGCGCGCCAACGGCTGGAACATGGACCAGTCGGCCGCCTATATGGCCTTCGATATGGTGACCCGGCTGTTTTCGCCCTATCAGCTCAACCCGCTCGATCTCAACCCGCTGCGCGATATCCTGGCCGCCACTATCGATTTCGAAGCGTTGCGCCAGCGCGACGACATCCGCGTCTTCGTCAACGCCACCAATGTCCGCACCTGCATGCCCAAGGTCTTCCGCACCCCCGACCTCAGCGTCGAGGTGCTGCTCGCTTCCGCCTGCCTGCCGCTGCTGTTCAAGGCGGTCGAGGTCGAAGGCGAACATTATTGGGACGGCGGCTACCTCGCCAATCCGGCGATCTATCCGCTGATCCACGAATGCGACAGCAACGATATCGTCATCGTCCAGATCAATCCGATGAACCGTCCCGACGTGCCGACCCAGGCCCGCGATATCCTCAGCCGCATGAACGAAATCAGCTTCAACGCCAGCCTGGTGCGCGAAATGTCGGGCATCGCCACCATCTCGCACCTGATGGCCAACGGCCAATTGCAGGGCGGCGCCTACGAGATGGTGCGCTTCCACATGATCGCCGCCGAGGAAGCCGTCGTCGATCTCGGCGCCTCGAGCAAGTTCAACGCCGATTGGGGCTTCCTGCGCCATCTGCACGATCGCGGCGCCGCCGCCGCGCGCCATTGGCTGGACGAGAATTTCGACCGGGTCGGCGTCGAATCGACCCTCGATGTGCTCAGCCGCTACAGCACCCACACCCCGGTGGTGCCGACCGCGCCCGGGTCTTCCCTGCAAACCCCCGGCGCTTGACCTAACGGCTCGGGCGGCCCACAAGGCTTCCCATGCTTCTCGAATCCCGCTTGCGCCGGCAAGGCGACCGGCTGTTTCGCTGGCGCAGCTATTTGCCGCTGATCCTGCTGCCGGCCGCGCTGGTGGCCTTGCCCGATTCCGGTTTCGTCGAACGCATCTTCGGCGATGTCGGCGAAGCGGTCTGGGACGGTATCGCCCTGGCGGTTGCCGTTCTCGGCCTGGCCGTGCGCGTGCTCACCGTCGGCTTCGTGCCCTCCGGCACCTCCGGGCGCAACACCCAGGAACAGCGGGCCGTCGTGCTCAATACCGAAGGCGCCTATTCGCTGGTGCGCAACCCCCTTTATCTCGCCAATTTCCTGATTTTCCTGGGCTTCGCGCTGGCCACCAAATCCTGGTGGTTCACGCTGATCGCCTGTCTTGCCTTCGCGCTTTATTACGAACGCATCATCTATGCGGAAGAAGGTTTTTTGCAGGAACGCTTCGGCGCCGATTACCTGCGCTGGGCCGAACGCACGCCCGCCTTCTTGCCCGATCCCCGCCTGTGGCGCCGCCCGGCGCTGCCGTTCAGTCCGCGCATGGCGTTGCGCCGGGAATACAATGGCTTCTACTTGATCGTCGTGGTCTTCGCGGCGCTGGACCTGATTGGCGACCGGCTGGCCGAAGGCGAAAGCTTTGCCGAATGGCTGAAGGCCGATCCCTTCTGGCCGGCGCTGTTCGTCATCGGCACCGTCGTCTACCTGATTCTGCGCGTCCTGAAGAAATACACCCGCGTATTGGACGTCGCCGGCCGCTGAACGCGGCCCCCCTCGATTCAACAACCGCTGAACGCGGCCCCCGGATAAAGCCCCGGATAAAGCAATGACGCCGCCGGTCCTCAGGCGGTAGACTCCCCGCCTCGCCACAACCGAGCGGAGCGTCGAATCGTGATCGTCGAACAGGTCTGGACCGGCAACGACTACCGCAATTTCAACTACCTGATCGCCTGCCGCGATACCGGCGAGGCCCTGGCCGTCGATCCGCTCGATCACGCCAAATGCTTAGGCAGAGCCAAGGCTCGCGGCTGGCGCATCACCCAGGTGCTCAACACCCACGAACACGGCGATCACATCGGCGGCAACAAGGCGATGATCGCGGCCACCGGCGCCAAGCTGTTGGCCCATCGCAATGCCAAGGACCGCATCCCCGGCATCGATCGCGGCCTCAAGGCCGGCGACGTCGTCAAGATCGGCAAGACGGTCGACCTCGAAGTGCTCGACACCCCCGGCCACACCATGAGCCACGTCTGCCTGTTGTCGCACACCGACACGCCGGCGCTCTTCTGCGGCGACACCTTGTTCAACGCCGGGGCCGGCAACTGCCACAACGGCGGCCATCCGAACGAGCTTTACAACACCTTCGCCAGCCAATTGGCCAAGCTGCCGGCCAATACCCTGGTCTTCCCCGGCCACGACTATATTTCCAACAACCTGGGCTTCACCCTGGATCGCGAACCCGACAACGCCCGCGCCAAGACGCTGCTGGCCGAGATCGAGGGCCAGGATCCTGATTCGCCGCTGATCACCACCTTGGGCCTGGAGAAAGAGGTCAACACCTTCTTCCGCCTGCAAAACCCCTCGGTCATCGCCCGCCTGCGCGAAGCGTTTCCCGATTTGCCCGACCGGCCGGATGAACGCACGGTGTTCGTTAAGCTGCGGGAGTTGCGGAATAAGTGGTGAGGGGACGTGCGATTGCTGCAGCCAAATCTGCCCAGCCTTGGATCCTGGAGATAAGCGTTATATCCCTGCAACTCCAGGTCACCTTCCGAAGGTGATGTGGTCTCCTTTATGGTGTGGTAATATTTTTTTTGGTTAGCGATAATTGGCGTCCATGTGGGAGACCCTAATTGAAGGCAGAGACACCCTATTAAAACTCAAGTTTAGAAAGAGACCTCTAGATTTCTATGCATATATGTTTGAAATAGAGCTTCTTAATGAACAAGGAAAAAAACTATATGATAAGGAATTTCTTGAGAATATGTCAAAAAAGCACAATGAACACAGAGTTTTATCAGATAAATATATTTCGGACATGTTGTTATTGGATGTTATAATATTATTGTTTTCTAATGAGAAAAGGTTTTCGGTTAAAATTTTAACTTTAGACATAGAAAGTTTTCCAGCAACGATCGAAGTGTTGCTAATATTTTCTTCGCTATTTTATATGTCTTATGTTTTGAAACACCTAAATAAAAGTTTTAACGAAGAAGTTATAAAAAAATATTGAGAAATAATAACAATCAATTAAATCCAAATTTCTATTTACCATCTATAATAAACTACGATTCTACATCAGATATATTAATCGGATTCAGAGGGAACGTAAAACATTCGTGGGGTAAATGGCTGTTTTTTGCGATGATAATTGTTGGATGGTTGGCGGTGGCCTTATCAATATTTTTTATTCATTTTATATCTCTTTATGTGGGGAATAACTATGTGAAATCATTAAATACGTTTGGAGATACAATTACTTTTTCGATAACGTCTTTATGCTGGGTTTTAAACTTAACGGGATTTCTTGTGTTTTTTACGACGTACTTATTTCCTTTTAAATTAGAAGCATCTTATCCTAAAAAAACTTAGTCAGATTTGGGAGCGTGACCGTATTGAAATTGCGGAGATAAGGCACCTATTTTCTTCCGCGCCGGCCTACCTCGCCTCGATACGCAACGGCGCCGGCTTTTCCCCCGCCCGGTGCCGCCGCCACATCTGACCGAGCAGGTTTTCCCAGTCCCTGACCCAGCGCGGCGTGTCGAACAACGGCAGGCGGGCGTTGGCGATGCCGAGGCGGGCGCGGATCGCCGCCAGCGCTGACCTGTCGGCGGCCAACCCGGTGGCCAGCTTCTCGAAATCCTCCAGCCGCTCGCCGATCAGCTCGGGCAGCTCCGCCGCCGCCAGGATGCTGGCCGAAACGCGCGAGGCGAAATGCCGGCCCTTCAATGTCACCACCGGCACCCCGGCCCACAGGGTGTCGCAGGTCGTCGTGTGGCCGCCATACAGCCGGGTGTCCAATCCCAGGTCGGCCAGCCCGATGCGGGCCAAATGATCGGCTTTCGGCCGACGGCCGGCGAACAGCAATCGGGCAGGATCGACGCCACGCGCCCGCGCCTCCTTCTGCAAGTTGGCCCGCGCCGTCATGTCCTCGACGAACAGCCACAACACGCTGCCCGGCGTCCTTTGCAAAATGCGCATCCAGGCGTCGAACATCAGCGGATCGAACTTGGCTGCCCGGTTGAACGAACAGAAGACGAAGGCGCCCTCCGGCAGCCCCTCGTCGGCCCGCGTCGGCCGTGCCGTCGCGATCTCCTGGGTGTAATCGGTGACCATGTAGCAATGCGGCATGCAGGCCATGGTCTCGCTGTAGTGCGCCGCCTGATCGGCGGGGGTCACGATGCCGTCGGTCAGCACGTAATCGAAGAAGGCCGCCCCCATGCTGCCGGGAAAGCCCATGTAGCTGACCTGCACCGGCGCCGGGCGCAACGCGGTGATGCCCAGCCGCGTGCCCTGGGTATAGCCCTTGAGGTCGACGAAGATATCGACTCCGTCGGCGCGGATGCGCCGCGCCGCCTCGACGTCGTTCATCTGGGTCAGGTCGACGAAAACGTCGGCGTCCGCTTCCGCCCGCTTGCGATGGCTGCTGCCGTCGTCGGGGCCGATGGCATACAGGTGGACGATGAAGTCCTTGCGGTCGTGCAGGCCGAAGCTGCTGCGCATCAGGTGCATCAGCGCGTGTTCGCGGAAATCGCTGGTCATGTAGCCGAGCCGGATGCGCCCGTCGCCCCCTGGACCGACAAAGGCCGGCCGTTCGATGCCGGCAAAGGGCTCGGCCACGGCGGCGGCGCGCCGTTCCAGATCGCGCCCCCACGATTGCGCCACCGCCAGATTCGCCGCCGCGTCGTCTGACCGGGCGATATGGATGAACGGCGTCTCGCCGGTCTTGCGGCCCGCTGCCAGCGCCGCCCGCGTTGCCCGGTCGAGCTGGCCGAGCGCCCCGTCCCATTGGTCCCAAGCGCACAGGTCTTGCAGGCACAGCAGGCGAAAGGCCGCTGCCGCGTCGTTGCCGGGTTCCAGCTTGAGCGCCGCCTCGTAGGCCGCCAAGGCTTCCGCCGGCTGTCCGGAATCGTAAAGCGCGTGGCCCAGGTTGACCCGCTGCGCCGCATTGTCCGGGCACAGCGCGACGGCGCGGCGATAGCTGCCGACGGCACCGCTCAGGTCGCCTCTGGCGCGCAGCACGATGCCCAAGTTGTTGTGCGCCTCGGCGAAATCCGGGCGCAGCACCACGGCGTGGCGCAGGGCGTCCGCCGCCGCGTCGGTCGCACCGCTGTCGCGCAAGGCGTTGCCCAGGTTGTTCCACGCCTCGGCATAATCGGATCTGACTTCGATGGCCTGGCGGAACAGATCGACGGCGGTCTCCGCCATGCCTGCCGCATGCGCCAGGTCGCCCAGGCTGAGCAGGGCTTCCGGCATGCCGGGGCGGATCGCCAGCGCTTGCTGGAAGGCCGTCGCCGCCCCGTCGAAATCGTCGGCGGCGCGCAACGCCCGGCCCAGGTTGACGTGGAGCCCGGCGGCGCGTTCCGGCGCGCCCGGCGCGGTGGCGATCAGCCGGCGGTAGGCCTCCGCCGATTCGCTGGCGCGGCCGGCGGCGAACAGCGCCTCGGCCCGGGTCAGCAGGGCGCCGTCGTGACCGGGGTCGATGCCCAGCAGCCGTTCCGCTCGCGCCAGCGCCGCCAGCCAGCGCCCGAGCTTGAGGTCGATGCCGGCGGCCAGATGCAGCACGTCCGGCTCGTCCGGGTTGCTTTGCAGGATGCGCCCGGCCACCGCCGCGGCTTCGTCCAGGCGGCCGCCCTGGTACAGGGTCAACAGGTGCCCCATGGCCTCGCCGACCGGCACATCGACGCTACCGGTCCGTCCCAGACCGCGCCGCTGCTTTCGATTCATGGGCTGGCCCATCCCGATTCGCCAAACGCCGCCGGTTCGACGGCAAGGCATTCTAGCGCCCAAGGCGCGTTCGACAAATGCCGCTCCCCAAGGCATCGGGGGTCGATCGCAAGCGACCCCCTTACCCGGGTTCCTTCATGTTCGGTTTACCCTCGCGGGTGCAATCTTGGCGCGACGCCTGCCCGCGGCCTGCGATCCGCCGGGGTTGGGGGTCCTGTAGCAAAGGAGCCACGCGATGAAAAAGCCGACCAAGGACGCCGGCAAAGACGCCGGCGATGAGGAGGTGCAGTCCGACCTGTCGGAAGCGACCTTAAGCGAGCTTCGCCAGCTCTACGACGAATCCGTGCGCGCCGTATTCTTCGCCAAGAATCAGCAATGGAACACCCTGGGCGCGACCCTGCTGGTCTATCTGGCCCTGATGGTCATCGCCCGCATGATGCCGCCCGAATCGGGCGTCGCCTACTACCTGGCGCTGCTGGTCTTCGTCGTCACCCCGGCGACCATCTATATCCTGCTGATCTATCAGCTTTGGCAGTCCACCGAAAAGCAGAAGCAAGATGCCATCTCGGCGCGCTTTTCCATGCAGTGCCGCTCGGTTCGCGGCATCAAGTCGACGCGCGAAGCGGATTTTCATCGCTATACGTTGTTCATCTTCATGGTCGGCATGCTGCTGATCGGCGGCGGCGTCACCCACGGCGTCATCTCCAGCCTGGGTCACTGACCCCCGGCATCGGCCCGGGGGAAGCAGGCCCGGGGGAAGCAGAAAGGGGGAACCGCGATACATGTGGCGCCATCTGTCGGCTTTCGTTTTCGGCAACCCGGCATCGGCCCGCCTGCCCGAACGGGTGCGCCTCGCCATCGTCGCCGATCAGTATCAAAGCGAGATGCTGATCGGCTGGGTGCAATTCGCCCTGGTGTTGTTTTTCGCCGTGCTCTACGGCGTTTCGCCGAAGACGGCGCCGGTTACTATCCATTCGCCGGAACCCTGGGCCATCGGCCTTTACCTGCTGTTCACGGTCGGTCGCCTTGCGGCCGGCTACGGGGGCTTTCTGCCGCGCTGGTTGCTGCTGCTTTCGGTGATCGCCGACATGGCGCTGCTGATGGTGCTGATCTGGACCTTCCACCTGAAATACGCCCAGCCGGCGCCCTTCTATCTGAAAGCGCCGACGCTGCTCTACGTCTTCATCTTCATCGCCCTGCGCGCCCTGCGTTTCGATCCGCGCTACGTCGTCGCCGCCGGCCTTGCCGCCGCTGTCGGCTGGCTCGGCATGCTGTGGTACGCGCTGGCCGACATGCAGAACTCCATCCTCGGCGCCGGCGACAGCCTCATCACCCGCGATTACGTCCTCTACATGACCTCGAACCGGGTGCTGATCGGAGCCGAGATCGACAAGATCATCTCGATCTTGCTGGTCACCGCGGTACTGGCGGTGGCCTTGATCCGGGCCCAGCGGCTGCTCGTCCGCTCGACGGTGGCCGGCACGGCGGCGCACGATCTGTCGCGCTTCGTTTCGCCCGAAGTCGCCCGGCGCATCGTCAGCGCCGACCAAGCCATCGAGCCCGGCGACGGCGAGGTCAAGACGGCGACCGTCATGTTCACCGATATCGAAGGTTTCAGCGGCATCTCCGAACGGCTGGGTCCGACCGCCCTGGTTCGCGCGCTGAATGACTATTTCGCCGCCGCCTCGGCCGTCATCGAGCGCAACGGCGGGGTCATCTCCCAATTCAACGGCGATGCCCTGCTGATCACCTTCAACACCGTTCGGCCCGATCCGGATCATGCCGCCAACGCGGTGCGCTGCGCGCTCGAACTGACCCGGGTGATGGGAAGCACGACCTTCGGCGGCCTGCTCTGGCGTACCCGTTGCGGCATCAATACAGGCGAATTCGTCGCCGGTGCCGTCGGCACCAAGGAGCGGCTGATTTTCACGGTGCATGGTGACGAAGTCAACATTGCCGCCCGGCTGGAACAGATGAACAAGCAGCACGGCACTTATATCCTGGCCGCCGAACGGACGGTGGCGGCCTGTGGCGATGCCTTCGGTTTCGAATGCATCGGCGAGGTGCCGGTGCGCGGCCGCCAAGGCGGGGTCACCGTCTATGCCCTGCGTTAGGTGCATACCAGACCGGCGAAACGCGCAAAAACATCGGCATAATCCTGCCACATTCGTCCGGCTTAATGTGAACCATCAGACCTCCAATCTGACCCCTCCGGAGAGAGATCCCCCTCTTCTCTCCGGTGCCCATTCCGGGTCGCAACGACCCGGAACCTTCGGCCGGAAGTCCCCCCAGGCTTCCGGCCGATTTTTTTTGGTGCATCCGCCGTCCAGGCAGGGATCGGCGCGGCGGGAGGTTCTGCGGTTCGGATAAGAAAAAGGCCAGGCAATCCGCCTGGCCTGCTGATTCGGTGACACGTATGCCACCGACCTTACGGTGTTTCTTTATCTCCGGGCTTCAAGAACCCTGGAAAGCGGGGGCGCCGAGCGGCGCTCGCTATTCGACCTTGATCGTCGTCCACATGCCGGCCATGTAGTGGCCGGGGATGTTGCAGAACAGCACGTAAACGCCGGGCTTGAGATCCAGCGTCAAGGCTCCCGACTTCCCGGGATCGAGCTCGGATACTTCGCCCAGGTGGCCGGACGCTTCCTCATCCACCCGGTTTTCGCCGGCGACGAACGGCAGTACGGTCTTTTCGTCGCGGGCCGGTGCGATGAGCATTTCATGGATGGTCTCTTTCGAGGCGTTCTTGACGCGGAAGGTAACGGTGCCCGCCGGTACTTTCTTTTTGTCGGCATCCACGAACATCATGGCCTTCTTCATGTCGCCGTGCATGCCCATGCCCATCCCCATGCTCTTGCTCATGTCCATGGTGCCGCCCTTGTCGCGCAAGGTGACGTTGACCGTGGCGGCGGCGATGGCCGGGGCGGCCGACGCGGCGGCAAGAACGACGGCAAGCAGGAAAGGTGCACCGACTTTACGGAAATGCATGGGAGGCTCCTGAGGTTGCGATGGCTGGAAGGAAGCGTTCCTTAGGCTCCCGTCAGCATCTTAAGCCAGATTATCTGACTAAGCTTGCGCCAACCTGACGATGTCGCCGGCGGGTTCCGGCGGGCCGGTCCCGGCGCTGGCCGGAACCGAACCGCGACAGGCGCGCCGCCGACATTGATTTTTCCTTGCCTTCCAGTACCGTGCGTTCCGACCGCTCCGGCCGGCTCCGGCCGGGGGAATTGGCCCGAAGGACCCCCGATGTCCCGATTCGCCGGCACCGATCTGGCCTGCATCCGTGGCGAACGCCTGGTGTTCCAGGGGCTCGGCTTCGCCCTCGACGCTGGCCAGGCGCTGGTCCTGGGCGGCGCCAACGGCAGCGGCAAATCCAGCCTGCTTCGCTTGCTGGCCGGCCTCGCCCGGCCGGCCGGCGGCACGTTGAGCTGGGACGGCGCGTCCATCGCCGACGATCCCGACGCCCATCGCGCCCGGCTGCTTTACGTGGGCCACGCCGATCCGCTGAAGCCGGCCCTGACCGTGGCGGAAAATCTCGCCTTCTGGGCGGCCCTGCGTGCCGGCCGGAGGTTGGCCGATTCGGCTGTTGTCGCGGCCCTCGATGCCTTCGCCATCGGCCGTCTTGCCGGCGTCCCCGGCCGCTACCTGTCGGCCGGGCAGCGTCGCCGGGTCAACCTGGCCCGCCTTGCGGTCTCCCCTGTCGCCCTCTGGCTGCTCGACGAGCCGACGACCGCGCTCGACGCCGCGGCCGGCGAATCCTTGCGCGCCCTGATTGCCGCCCATCGGGCCCGGGGCGGCATGGTCGTCGCCTCGACCCACAGCGAGCTTGGCCTCGACGGCGCGCGCCAGCTTAACCTCGACGCACCCGCCGCCGCAGGCGGGATAAAAGAAAACCACGTCAGCGTGCCGGCATGAACCGTTTTGCCGCGATCCTCGGCCGCGATCTTCGTTTGGCCGTGCGCCAGGGCGTCGACAGCCTGATGGTCGTCGCTTTCTTCGTGCTGGCCGTCGTGCTCTTTCCCTTCGGTGTCGGACCGGAGCCGGGCGTGCTGGCGCGCATCGCACCGGGCGTCATCTGGGTCGCCGCCCTGCTCGCTGCCATGCTGTCGCTCGAACGCCTGTTCCAGGCCGATCACGAGGACGGCAGCCTGGAACTTATGGCCCTCGAACCGGTGGCGCTGGAGTCCGTCGTGCTGGCCAAGGTCGCCGCCCATTGGCTGACCACCGGCCTGCCGCTGATCGTCGCTGCGCCGCTCCTCGCCATATTGCTCAACCTGCCGGTCGAAGGTTTCGCCGTCTTGCTGCTGGCACTCCTGCTCGGCACGCCGACTCTCAGCCTGATTGGCGCCGTCGGCGCCGCTTTGATCCTCGGCGCCCGGCGCGGCGGCGTGCTGCTGTCGCTGTTGGTGTTGCCGCTGTTCATCCCGGTGCTGATCTTCGGCGCGGCGGCGGTGGAAGCCTCCCTCGGCGGCTTTCCGGCCCGCCCGCATCTGCTGATCCTGGCCGCCCTGCTGCTCGCCGCGTTGCCCCTTTGTACATGGGCTGCCGCCGGCGCCCTGCGCCAAGGATTGGAATAGGCCGTGGGCACGTCGTCTCATTGCTGGAAAAACCCGCCCCGGCGGGCTAGATAGGCGGCCATGGCGCCAAGCAGCTCCCTTCACCGGTTCGCCAACCCCGCCCGCTTCCTGCGTTTGGCGGCGGTCGTCCAGCCCTGGGCGGCGGGCCTGACGATAGCGGCGCTGATCGCCGGCCTTTATCTCGGGCTGATCGCCTCGCCGGGGGATTACCAGCAGGGCGAGACGGTGCGTATCATGTACATTCACGTACCTTCGGCCTGGATGGCGCTGTTCTGCTACACCAACATGGCGCTGGCCAGCGCCGTGGCGCTGATCTGGCGCCATCCCCTGGCCGACGTCATCGCCAAAGCGACGGCTCCCATCGGCGCCTGCTTTACTTTCCTTGCCCTCGTCACCGGCTCCTTGTGGGGCAAGCCGATGTGGGGAACCTGGTGGGTGTGGGATGCGCGCCTGACCTCGGTGCTGATCCTGTTTTTCCTCTATCTCGGCTACATGGCGCTCTATAACGCCTTCGACGATGCGACGCGCGGCGCGCGGGCCGCTGCCGTGCTGGCCCTGGTCGGCGTCGTCAACGTGCCGATCATCAAGTTCTCGGTCGACTGGTGGAACACGCTGCATCAGCCGGCCAGCGTCGTGAAGCTCGACGGCCCGGCGATCCATCCCAGCATGCTGTGGCCGCTGTTGCTGATGGCGTTGGCCTTCACCACCTATTACGTCTGGGTGCTGTTGCTGCGTGTCCGCGCCGAGCTGATCGGCCGGCGCGTCCGGGCGATCCGCCTGCGCCAGACTCAGGTTCGGTAGAGAAGATGATGGACCGCGTGACCGAATATCTGGCGATGGGCGGCTACGCGGGCTTCATTTGGCCGGCCTACGGGCTGGCCGCCGTCGTGCTGGCCGTGCTATTCGTCGCCAGCCGGCGCCGGTTGACGGCGGCCGCAGCCGAATTGGCCGCTGTCGAAGCCGTCGAACGGAGCCCGTCCGGTGAAGCGTAAGCACAAGCGCCTGACCTTCGTCGGCTTGGGCCTGCTGCTGCTCGGTGCCGCCGCCGCCCTGGTATTGACGGCGTTCGAGGACAGCATCGTCTTTTTCTTCAGCCCCACCGAAGTGCTGGCCAAACAGGGGGAACTGACGCCCCAGCGCCGCCTGCGCATCGGCGGCCTGGTCGAGGAAGGCAGCGTCGCCAAGGCCGACGGCGGCGCCGTCACCACCTTCCGCATCACCGATCTGACCGCCGTCGTGCCGGTCGTCTTTCGCGGCATCCTGCCCGACCTGTTCCGCGAGGGCCAAGGGGTGGTCGCCGAAGGCACCTGGCAAAACGGCGTCTTTCAGGCGACCGAGGTGTTGGCCAAGCACGACGAAAACTATATGCCGCCGGAAGTCGCCGAAGCCCTGAAGAAATCCGGTCAGTGGCAGCAAACGGGCGCGCCCAAGGAAGCCAAGCCATGATCGCTGAAATAGGCCATTTCGCCCTGGTGCTGGCGTTGTTTGTCGCCCTCGCGCAAGGCACGCTGCCGCTGATCGGCGCGGCGCGCAACATCGCCCCCTGGGTGGCGCTGGCACGGCCTGCCGCCATCGGCCAATGGCTGCTCGTCGCCACCGCCTTCGCGGCGTTGACCCACGCCTACATCACCTCCGACTTTTCCTTGCTCAACGTCGCGCTCAATTCCCATTCGGCCAAACCGCTGATCTACAAAATCAGCGGCGTCTGGGCGAACCACGAAGGCTCGATGGTGCTGTGGGTGCTGATCCTCGCCACCTTCGGCGCCACGGTTGCTCTCTTCGGCAATAACCTGCCGCCGGCGTTGCGCGCCCGCGCCCTCGCCGTGCAGGCGCTCATCGCCGTCGGCTTCCTGGCCTTCATCCTGTTCACCTCGAATCCCTTCCAGCGGCTGTTGCCGGCGCCGCCGGACGGGCAGGGGTTGAACCCGCTCTTGCAGGACCCCGGTCTCGCCTTCCATCCGCCGTTCCTCTATCTCGGCTACGTCGGCTTCTCGATGGCCTTTTCCTTCGCCATGGCCGCCTTGATCGAAGGCCGGGTCGATGCCGCCTGGGCGCGTTGGGTGCGGCCGTGGTCGCTCGCCGCCTGGGCCTTCCTCACCACCGGCATCGGGCTCGGCTCCTGGTGGGCCTATTACGAGCTCGGCTGGGGCGGCTGGTGGTACTGGGATCCGGTCGAGAATGCTTCCTTCATGCCCTGGCTGGCCGGCACCGCGCTCTTGCATTCCTCGATCGTCGTCGAGAAGCGCGACACGCTGAAGGGCTGGACCGTATTCCTGGCCATCCTCGCCTTCGCTTTCAGCCTGCTCGGCACATTCCTGGTGCGCTCCGGCATCCTCACCTCGGTGCATACCTTCGCCAGCGATCCGGCGCGCGGCACCTTCATCCTGGGCCTGCTGGTGATCTACATCGGCGGCGCCTTCGCGCTGTTCGCCTGGCGCGGTCCGTCGTTGCAGGCCGGCGGTCTGTTCCGGCCGGTGTCGCGCGAAGGCGGTCTGATGGTCAACAACCTGATCCTGACCGTGGCG
This sequence comes from Rhodospirillales bacterium, assembly GCA_947470575.1. Classification (GTDB taxonomy): domain Bacteria; phylum Pseudomonadota; class Alphaproteobacteria; order Rhodospirillales; family CAMCUA01; genus CAMCUA01. The sequence continues at coordinate 6,267 of CANITX010000028.1, read as the reverse complement.
ACGGCTGCCGTGCTGCTCGGCACGCTCTATCCGCTGCTGCTCGATGCCGTCGGCGGCGGCAAGATTTCGGTGGGCCCGCCTTTCTTCAACGCCGTCTTCGTGCCGCTCATGGTGCCGCTGATTGCCGTCATGGCCATCGGGCCGATGCTGCCGTGGAAGCGCGGCGACATCGCCGGTGCGTTGCAGCGCTTGACGGTTGCCATCGCCATTGCCGTCACCGTCGTGCTCGCCACTTGGCTGTTCTACGATCGCGGCACGCTGCTCGCTGGCCTCGGCCTGGGGCTTGCCGCCTGGCTGTTCGTCGGCACGCTCGCCGAATTCGCCGGGCGCCTCCAGCTCGGCCGGGCGCCGTTTGGTGACAGCCTGCGCCGCCTGGCCCGCCTGCCGCGTTCGGCCTTCGGCATGACGCTCGCCCATGCCGGCTTCGCCATCGTCGTCGCCGGCGTCACCGCCTCCTCGGCCTGGAAGACCGAAAGCGTGCAGTCCATGCGCCCGGGCGACAAGGTCACCGTCGGCGGTTACGAATACACCTTTGAAGGCGCGCGCCGCGTCCAGGGGCCGAACTACATCGCCGACCGCGGCACCTTCACCGTGCGCAAGGACGGCGCCGTGTTCGTTACCCTGTATCCGGAAAAGCGCAGCTACCCGGTGGAACGCAGCCAGACCACCGAAGCGGCGATCCATCCGACCTTCCTCGGCGATCTTTACGCGGTGATCGGCGACCCCGCCGGCAACGGCGCCTACGTCACGCGCATCTATTTCAACCCGTTGGTGGCCTGGATGTGGACCGGCGTGCTGATCATGGTCGGCGGCGGTCTGGTCAGCCTCACCGACCGGCGACTGCGCATCGGCGCGCCCGCCCGCGCCCGCCTCGGCGGCGCGGCGGCGGCGGGGGCCTAAGCCTATGGCCCGCCTGTCCTTCGTCCTGCCGCTGGCGGCCCTCGTGCTGCTGGCCGGCGTCTTCTTCTCTTACCTGCGCATGATCGACAGCGGCGACAAGGTGGTCAACGACCTGCCCTCGGCGCTGATCGGCAAACCGGCGCCGCAATTCGCGCTGCCGCCGCTGCCGGGGCGCGGCGACAACGGCCTCGCCACGTCCGACTTCATCGGCAAGGTGACGGTGGTCAACGTCTTCGCATCCTGGTGCGTGCCCTGTCGGGCCGAACATCCGGTCATCGAGCGGCTGGCCAAACTCGGCATCGCCCCTGTTCACGCCATAAACTACAAGGATCGTCCCGACGCGGGGAAGAAATGGCTGGCCGAACTCGGCGATCCCTACGCGGCCATCGGCGCCGACGAAAGCGGCCGGGTCGGCATCGATTGGGGAGTTTACGGCGTGCCGGAAACCTTCATCGTCGGCCCCGATGGCGTCATCCGTCACAAACACGTCGGGCCGCTGACCCCGAAGGTCCTCGACGAGGAAATCCTGCCGGCGATTCGAAAGTTGGGTTCATGAGGCCTCTGTTGCGAATATTCGCCCTGCTGGCGCTGCTTCTGCCCGCCGTGCCGGCCGGCGCCGTGCAGCCCGACGAGATCCTGTCCGATCCGTTGCTCGAAGCCCGCGCCCGCGACATCAGCCGCGACCTGCGCTGCCTGGTCTGCCAGAATCAGTCGATCGACGATTCCAACGCCGAACTGGCCCGCGACCTGCGGGTCATCGTGCGCGAGCGGCTCGTCGGCGGCGACAGCGACCGCCAGGTGCTCGACTATGTCGTCGCCCGCTATGGCGATTTCGTGCTGCTCGATCCGCCGTTCAAGGGCACCACCCTCGTCCTCTGGTTTGGCCCGGCGCTGATCGGCGCTTGCGGCCTGTTCGTTCTGATCGCCTATTTCCGCCGTCTGCGCCGCGCGGCATTGGAATCCCCTGTGGCGCTCAGCCTGGAAGAACAGCGGCGCATCGCGGCGTTGCTGGCCGAAGACGGCCCCGCGCGTGGACCTTCGGAGAAGCGTTCATGACCGGTCTGTGGATTGCCGTCGCGTTCCTGGCCCTCGGTCTCGGCCTGCTGCTGCTCCTGGCGCTGCGGCCTGGCCGGATACAGGGCGATCGCGCCTCCTATGACGTGCGCGTCTACCGCGATCAGTTGGACGAAGTGGCGCGCGACCGCGACCGCGGCTTGATCGGCGAGGAACAGGCCGCCGCCGCCACGGCCGAGATCCAACGCCGCATCCTGGCCCTTGCCGACAGTCGCCAGACCGAGCTGTCCGAAGCCACGCCGCCGCAGCGCGCCATCGTCCTCGCCACCGCCCTCATGGTGCCGCTCGCCGCCATCGCGCTGTACCTGCACCTCGGCTCGCCCGCGACACCGGATCGTCCCTTCGCCGCCCGTGCCCCGGCGCCCGCCGCAGCCCAGGCTGTCGAGCATTCCCAGGAACTGCTCGACATGGTCGAACGTTTGGCCGCCCGGCTGAAAACCTCGCCGGTGGATGCCGAAGGCTGGCTGTTGCTCGCTCGCTCCTACGTCACCATGGACCGCTACACCGAGGCGGCCGATGCCTACCGCATCGCCATTCAGCAAAGCAACCGCCGCCCCGACATCGTCGCCGCCTACGGCGAGGTCCGCGTCATGGCCGGCGGCGGTCGCGTCGACGACGAAACCCTGGCGCTGTTCGACGAAGTCATGGCCAAGACCGACGTCGAACCGCGGGCCTGGTTTTACGGTGCCCTCGGTCAGGCGCAGCGCGGCTACCTCGCCGCCGCCATGCAGCTGTGGTTCGACTTGGCCGCCGTCTCGCCGCCCGATGCGCCCTGGCTGCCCGACTTGCAGGAACGCATCGACGGCATTGCCACCGAACTCGGCGTCGATCCCGACAAGCTGATCCCGTCCGCCCGCGCCCAGGCGGTGCTCGACGGCAACGGCCCGCTCGCCCCGCCGCCCTCCGCCGTCGCGACTCCGGCCCCGGCCGCCGCCCCGAAAGGCCCGACTCGCGAAGACATGGAAGCGGCGCTTGGCATGTCGCCGGATGATCGCCAGGCGATGATCCGCGGCATGGTCGATGGCTTGGCCGCCCGGCTCGAACAGAACCCCAACGATCTCGACGGCTGGACCCGCCTGGAACGCGCCTATCGCGTGTTGGGCGATACCGCCAAGGCCGATCAGGCCGCCGCCCGCATCGCGGCCCTGCGCGCACCGCCCGTTGCGACACCGCGCGGCCCGTCGCCACAGGACATGGAAAACGCCTCCACCATGACGCCCGAACAGCGCGCCGAACTGATCCAGGGCATGGTCGGCGGCCTGGTGGCGCGGCTGCAGGCCAATCCCAACGATCTGCAAGGCTGGACCATGCTCGAACGCTCCTATCGCGTGTTGGGCGAAACCGCCAAGGCCGACGAGGCGCTGAAACGCATCCAGGCTCTGCAAGGGAAATAGATGGAGCGACCGGCGGACACCCTCTCCCCAAACGAGGAGAGGGCGTGTAGTTTCCCCCACCTTCCTTCTCCCCTGGTGGAGTGAGGGGGGGGCCGCGCAGCGGGTGGGTGAGGGGGAACCGATCTCAACGGGGGAACCACCCGTTTCACGACAGGGAGCTGTGATCCGAGATGAGCGACTTTCTAACGATCGATCGGTTGAACGTGGCGGGCAAGCGTGTGCTGGTGCGCGCCGATCTCAACGTGCCGCTCAAGGACGGCCGCGTCACCGACGATACCCGCATCGCCCGCACCGTGCCGACCCTGGTCGAACTGGCCAAGCGCGGCGCCCGCGTCATCGTCACCTCCCATCTCGGCCGGCCGAAGGGCGGACCGTCCGCCGATCTCAGCTTGAAGCCCATCGCCGAAAGCCTGGAACGCATCCTCGGGCGCCGTGTTCCGTTCGCCAGCGACTGCATCGGACCGGTGGCGGAAAGCATCGTTGCTGCCATGCAGGACGGCGACATCGTGCTATTGGAAAACCTGCGCTTCCATCCCGAGGAAGAAAAGAACGACGTCGGCTTCGCCGGTAAGCTCGCCGCGCTCGCCGATTTCTATGTCGGCGACGCCTTCTCCTGCGCTCATCGGGCGCACGCCTCGACCGAAGCCATCGCCCGCTTGCTGCCGTCGGCCGCCGGCCGTCTCATGCAGGCGGAACTGGAAGCCCTGTCGAAGGCGCTGGAGACACCGACCCACCCGGTCGCCGCCCTGGTCGGCGGCGCCAAGATTTCGACCAAGCTCGCCGTGCTCGGCCATCTGGTCGGCCGCGTCGACGTGCTGGTCGTCGGCGGCGCCATGGCCAATACCTTCCTGCATGCCAAGGGCGTGGCTGTCGGCAAGTCGCTCTGTGAACGCGACATGGCCAAGGAGGCCTTGGCCATCCTCGAGACCGCCGCCAAGGCCGGCTGCGAGGTCGTGCTGCCCATCGATGCGGTGGTCGCCGCCGAATTCAAGGAAGGCGCCGCCTCCCAGGCCGTCGCCATATCGGCCGTGCCGGCGGATCGCATGATCCTCGATATCGGCCCCAAGTCGACCGCCGAGCTGGAAGCGCGGTTGGGGGCCTGTCGCACGTTGTTGTGGAACGGCCCGCTCGGCGCCTTCGAGGTCGCTCCCTTCGATGCCGGCACCAACGCGGTGGCCCGCGCCGCCGCCCGGCTGACCAAAGCCGGCAAGCTGGTGACGGTGGCCGGCGGCGGCGATACGGTGGCGGCGCTCGCCCATGCCGGGGTGATCGACGATTTCACCTATGTCTCGACCGCCGGCGGCGCCTTCCTGGAATGGCTGGAAGGCCGCGACCTGCCGGGTGTCGCCGTGCTGCGCCGGGCTGCCTGAGCCGCCCTCCGACAGCTGGGCAGAGTCGGAAAAACCGGCGGTTTTCGGCCGGATTTTCCGCATACGACGGTATAGGTTCCCTTGGGCGGGGAATTGTGGCATACTTGATTAACAAATCGTTATGCCCCAGCGTTGGGCAGAACCGTTTTGCAAGGAGCACAGTGCCATGCCGGCAGGAGTTGGCTACGCAACGACGATCAATCTCGCGGCCGAACTGACCAATCCTCAGCCGCAGCCCGCCGAAATCGCGCGCAAGGTGGCCGAGGAAAGCAGCCGCGGCGAAAACGCCCGCGAAACCACCACGCAGGAGCGCCGCGAACTGGCCCCCGCCGGCGGCGGTTCAGATACGCAAAGCGGCACGTCGTCTTCCGATCAGGGCAGCACCACCCCGGATCGCGGCCAGAACGTCAATCTCGTCGCCTGATGCTGGCCCTGGCGTTTGCCGGGGCCTAAGGCCGGCGGTTTCCTAAGACCTCCAAAGCCCCCGCATCGGGGGCTTTGTGCTGTCGGTGCCGAGCCTCCGGCCGGTTGACGTTGGCGCTTCCCGGTTGTCTCCAGCCACAGGGAAGGCCACACTCTGGACATGACCACCTCGCGCACCCCCGGTGTTTTCATCGAAGCCGTGCCGGAAGGCGACACGCTGCCTCGCCTGGTGTGCGCCGACTGCGGCTTCATCCGCTACGACAACCCCAAGGTCGTCGTCGGCGCCGTCTGCGTCTGGCAGGACAAGGTCTTGCTCTGCCGGCGCGCCATCGCGCCGCGCATCGGCTTTTGGACGATCCCCTCGGGCTATCTCGAACTCAACGAATCGACCCGCGCCGGCGCCGCCCGCGAAGTCCGCGAGGAAGCCTGCGCCGAAGTCGAGATGGGCGATCTGATCGGCATCTACGAAGTGCCCCACCTCAGCCAAGTGATGGTCATGTATCGCGCCCGCATGACCGGCCCAGAACACGCCCCCGGCGTGGAAAGCCAGGAAGCGGCCCTGTTCGCCTGGGACGACATCCCCTGGGACGATCTCGCCTTCCCCAGCGTCCGCTGGGGCCTCGAACGCTTCCACGAAAATCAGGTGCTGGCCGTGGTGCACAAACCGCTCGGGGATAAAAAACTCGCCTCGTCCTGAGGAGACGCAAAGCGCCGTCTCGAAGGACCGACAACCGCCGTGAAATTCAAGTTCAGGGGACATGGCGCCTAACGAAGTTCAAGGGACATGGCACCTAACGTCAAACCCCAAAGTTCACGTCAACAGGCACCCGAGGAATTATGTATCATGTCCCTTTAACTCATGTAATTCCTGAGGTATATGATGAAGACAAGAATGATAGCGATGATTGTTGTGACTTTTACATGGGCGCAAACTGCTCCCGCATCAGCGGGCCTGATTGTAATTCACGGTGCAAAACTCGGCCACACTAACGGTGGGGCTTGTCCTGCCGTGTCGGTTTAAAAGCCGGCCACGTCTAAGTCTCTGGCGGTTTGATTTGCCGGAGGCGGGGGATGTTCGGTGTGGATTTGTACGGGCGCGTTCGGCT